>JAZKBR010000001.1:420820-766180 GCA_040388535.1 Gemmatimonadota bacterium
CACCACCGCCATTCTAGGGACGGCCGATTCGTTCTAAAGCAGCACCGCGTTCCGCCGCGCCGCGCCGCGGTCTTGCTCGAGAGCATTGCGCGCGGCCCGGCCGGCGCGATCGCACTCCATCGGATTTTCGAGCCAGCGGCACCACTGCTCCACCAGCGCAGCGACGGCGTTGTGCCGCGGGAGGCGGACCAGGCCACCGCCGGCAGCCAGCATCGCGGCGTCGCGGCTGCCGCGGTCATTCGGGCCGATGATCACCGGCCGCGACCACGCGGCAGGCTCGAGCACTGAATGAATCCCGCGGTGACCGAAGCCGCCGCCCACGTAGGCCATCGCACCCGCGGCATAGAGCTTCGAGAGCATCCCGACGCGATCGATCACGAGAATCTCCGGTTCGTCACCGGGGGCAAGTGATGCGAGCGGCACTGGCGGGCGAAGCGCGCCCGGAACGAAGGCCGCTTCGATATCGAGCAGATGCGCGAGCGTGGGCTCGTGCGGCACCAGCATCAGCCGGGCATCGGGAAAGCGCGCATGCACGTGACCCATTGCTTCCATCAAAATCTTTTCGTCTTCGGGCCAGGTGCTGCCGGCCACCAGGACATTTTGTATCGGTCCCAGTTCGACCGGAACGGGTTCATTGCTCGCGGCCCACATCACTTCCAGAACAGAATCGATTCGCGGATCACCAGTCACGGTGACCTTTTCGGGATCGCAGCCGAGGGCGATGAGCCGGGCGAGATCGGGCTCGGCGATTGCTCCGACAAAGTGGAGGGCGGCGTACCCCGGCGCGGTCAGCGATTGCGACGGCCAGCGCAGACGATTGCTGTCTGCCGAGACCGTGCCGGCCACCATCGAGACGCGACACCCCGCCGCAGCGGCCTGGGTCGCGAGTTCGGGCCAGAGATCGAGCTTGGTGAAGACGAGCAGATTCGGCCGTACAGCGCGCAGCACGCGCTGTACATCATCGGCCCGATCATAGGGCAGATATCCAGCCCACTCGGCGCCGATCGATGCCGCAAACGACTCGGCCGATGGCGAATAATGAGTGTAGATGATCTGGTCATTCGGGTTCAAGGTGCGATACGCCTCGAGCACCGCGCGCGCCTGCAATCCTTCACCCACCGATGACGCGTGGAACCAGGCCAGATCGCGGCTCATATCCCGATGCTGACTCGCCCACGCCTCGAGCGCTGCCGGCGTCGCCAGCCGAGCCGCGTGGGCTGCACGTTGCCGCGCGTCGCGCAATGCCAGCGGCACGAGTGGAACAGCGAAAGACGCGAACGCGCGATAGAGCGGAGAGGTGGGCACGGGGGGAAGGATAGCGAATGGGAGGAGGGAGGGGGGAGGTTAGGAGCCCTCCGGAGATCCCGGTGGTGCCGCGCTTGCGCGGCACCGGTCCCTGCCCCGCGACTGCTCTCGCTCAAGGGGCCCTCTGTGGTACCGCGCTCGCGCGCCACCCGTTGCGTTCGAAGCCTGCAGTCCTTCTGTCCCCTCGTCAGTCAATTCCTCCATGCCCATCGGCCGCCGACTCCCCGACTTCGACTATGCAACACCGGGATGGTACTTCGTCACGTGCGTTACCGAGGGGCGACGACAGTTGCTTGGCGAACTTGAAAAGGACGGCGTAGTGCTCAGTCGGATCGGCCGAGTCGTGGCGGATGAGTGGGAATCAACTCTCCGTGCCCGCTTCTGGATCAGCTGCACCGCGTCGGTGGTCATGCCGGATCACTTCCACGCGCTCATTGGGTGGAACGACGTCCCGACAAATCGCTGTGGGACCCTCGGTGGGCTGATGGCTCATTTCAAAGGCAACTCAATTCGCCGCTTGCGCCGGGAGCGGTTGGTGGCGCCTTGGGAAACCATCTGGCACCGCCGGTATTGGGATCAGGTCATTCGAGGGCGTCGTCAACTCGAAGCGACCGCGCGGTATATCGAGAATAATCCGGCTCAAGCGTGGCTTCGTCGATCGCAGAGACCCGTGCCGCGCTAGCGCGGCACCACCGACGGGGTTCGGCGCGGGCGATCGGGGCCTTGGCGCGGCGCGACGACCGGTGCCGCGCGAGCGCGGCACCACCGACGGGACGCTCGCGCGGTTACCCCTCCCTGAGCGCCACCGTCGGGTCGGTCGCGGCGGCACGCCGGGCCGGGAGCCAGGCGGCGAGCGTCGTCACCGACAACAACAGCACCGCCGCCGCGAGGTACGCCACCGGGTCGGTCGCACCGACGCCCACCAGGATCGCGCGCGTCAGTTGCGCGACACCGAGCGACGCAATCACGCCAATCAGCATCCCGACGCCGGTGAGCATCAGCCCCTCGCGCATCACGCCGCGCACCACATCGCCCGGGCGCGCGCCGATCGCGATCCGGATACCGATCTCGCGCGTCCGCTCGGCGACACCGAACGCCACCACGCCGTAGAGTCCGACCACGGCCTGGATCAGCCCCAGCAAGCCGATCGCGACGGCGACGATGGCGGCAATCTTCGGAAAGAGGAAGGCGAGGCCGCCCTCCAGGTGCACCTGCATCGTACGCACATCGCCGACCGGCATATCGGGATCGAGCTCGTGGACCAGGCGCCGGATCGCGAGCATCGCGGCGGTCTCGTTGCCCGGGGCAAGCAGTTCGAGTGTCATCTGCGAGCGGTAGCGCTGCGCCATCGGCATGTAGAAGTACGGCTTCGGCGATTCGTTCACGAAGGTGTATCGCCCGCTGCCCACCACCCCGACCACCGTGAACCACGCGCCGTCCTTCTCGAGACGGAACCGTCGGCCGAGGGCCGACGCCCCAGGCCAGTACTGCTTCGCCATCTGGGCATTGATCACGACCACCCGGTCAGCGCTGCTGTCATCACGGACAACGAAGTCGCGTCCTTCGAGGAGGCGGTAACCCAGCGTCGCGAAATAGTCCGGCGACACAACGTTGTAGCCGACACCAATCCGGTTGTCGGGAACCCCGATGTCGTGATCGAGATAGAGATCGTGCGAACTGTTGTTGTAACCGAGCGGGATATCTCGACTCAACGACGCCGACTTCACGCCGGGCAGGGCCCGCGCCTGGGCCAGCAAGTCGCGATAGAAGCGCTCGGTGCGGGGGCGGTCGTAGCGCAGGATCTCGGGATCGCTGGTCCCCATCACGACGCCAGCCGGACGGAAACCGAGGTCGAGCGTGGTGGCCGCCTGCACGGAGCGCGCAAAGAGCGCGGCACACACCAGCAGCACGAAGGACACCGCGACCTGCGCCCCCACCAGCAGGGTGCGCGCGACCCTTCGCTTCTTCCCACCGCTGCCACCGCGTCCACCATCCTTGAGTGTTTCCTGCAAAGGCAACCGCGCAGCATGAAGCGCCGGCGCGATGCTGGTCAGCAGCGCGGCGATCACCGCAATGCCAAGTGCCACGGGGAGTAGCCCCCACGTCGGCTCGACCGAGAAGCGCACCGGGAAATCGGTCTCCATCCGGATGCTGCTGAACGACCGCAACATCAGCCAGGTCAGCGGCGCCGCGAACACCAGGGCGAGCAGGGCCAGCACCATCGATTCAGTAACCACCAGTCGGACCATTCGCCCCGTCGTCGCACCGAGCGCACGACGCACCGCGATCTCACCGCGGCGGGCGGAGGCACGAGCCAGGAACAACCCGGCGACATTGGTACAACCGATCAGCAGCACCAGTCCGGTGAGCACCAGGAAGATCGCCGCCGCCCAGGGAATGATGCCGGACACGGCGATATCCGGCCGGGTGCGCGTCTCCCATTCAATCATCAACCGATGGCCCGGCGAGAGGTTGGCGTGCTCCTGCCGCTCCTGGGCGCTCAGCGTGACCAAGGCCGCGCGCGCGGCCGCGAGCGTGACGCCGGGTTTCAGCGTCGCCGCGACGCGTCCGTGCGAGTCGGCGGGAATGTTGCCGTCGCCACCGGTCAGCGCGAACTCGGTCGTGAACGGCAGGAAGCCCGAAGCGTGCAGCAGCGACTGTCGCATCCCGGCGTATCCGGGAGCCGCCACGCCGATCACCTGGAACGGCACACCGTTGAATTGCACCTGCTTCCCGATCACATCGCTGGCACCCGCAAACCGCGACAGCCAGAACGCGTGAGTCAGCACGACGACGCGAGCGCGCTCCGTCTCCTCCTGCTCGGTGTAGCCGCGACCAAGGAAGAGCGGCACGCCGAAGGCGCGGAAGTAGTTGCCGCTGGTAGTCTCGAACAGATTCACCGTCGGCTCGGCACTGCCGACCCGGAGACTCAGCATCGTGTTGTCGAAATAGACCGCGTCATCGAAGAGATCAGTGCGGCTCTTGATGTCGCGATAGTTGCTGTACCAGACGGAAGATGGCGTGGTGTTCGCGGCGCTCTGCTCGGCGACGACGACGAGCCGCTTCCCTTCCCTGAGCGGCAACGGTCGGAAGAGATAGCCATCGACCAGCGCCCACACGGCGAGCGTGGCCGCGATGCCGAGGGCGAGGGCGAACGCCGCCGTGAGGGCAAACGCGGGGCGATGCCAGAGCGAGCGCACCGCGAGGCGGAGGTCCTGCCGGAAGTCGATCATCTGTTCCATCCTGGTGACGGCGCGCTCGCGTCGAGAGGCGAGCTGGGTGCATTCGTGGCTGATCTGGCGGACGCTGCCGAAGCGTTCGGTGGCCGCGCGGTGTGCCGCGTCGGGCGTGAGCCCGCGGGCGCGATAGTCGGCCTCGCGCATTTCGAGATGGAAAGCGAGTTCGGCGTCGACGTCGGCGCCGCTGTCGCGCCGGAAGAGCGAGCGCAAGCGACGCCACGCCGCACCGCCAGCGCCGCGCAGCTCTTCGCGCTCAGGCGACATCGGGCGTCGCCTCGAATGCCTTGAAGATCGCCCGCGCAAACATGGTGAAGTTGTGGGTCTCGGCCTTGAGCTGGGTGCGGCCCGCGCGGGTGAGCTTGTAGAAGCGAGCCTTCCGGCCGGCATCGGAGACGCCCCATTCGCTCTCGACCCAGCCGCGACGCTCGAGACGATAGAGCGCCGGGTAGAGCGACCCTTCCTCGATCCGAAGCGCGTCGTCGGTCACGCTCTCGATCCAGCGGGCCACGCCATAGCCGTGAGTAGGGCCCCAGGTCAGGGCCTTGAGGACCAGCGCGTCGAGCGCGCCGCGAAGGAGGGTGACGGTATCGGCCACGGGGCTTCCCTTAGAGAGTCTAGGGGAGAGTACGGGGAGGCGATACCTAGGGTTTCAGGGGGAGACGGGGAGGCGGGGGAGAATGACGGTGGTGCCGCGCTCGCGCGGCACCGGTCTTCGCCTTCAACCAGACACGGCCTCAAGCGAGGCGGTAGTTCGTCAGTTCAAGGGGAACTTGGTGCAAATCGGAAACCGGTGCCGCCCAAGGGCGGCACCACCGGAAATTACGCGTCAGGACCGTTCGCGCGGCGCGAGCTAGCTCAGGGCTGAAACCCCACCCCGAACGAGAGAATCGACGGCTTCACCCCGCTGTACGACATCCGGTCATAGGCGGCGCGGATCGAGATTCCGCTCAGCAGCGTCAGATCGATCCCGCCGCTGATGCCGAAATGCGAATCGGTGCCGGTCGTGATGTTGCAGCAATCGATGTTCGGGTGTCGCAGGATGTCGATCCGCGGCGCGACCCATGGCTTGATCGAAATCCCCGGGGACGGAATCGTCGCGGCAATGCCGAGCGAGATCGGAACATGGGTGTACTTGTAGTCCCCGATAGACCAGTGCGACACTCCGGCCTGCACCATCACCCGGAGCGGAATCAGCGGGCCGCCGAAGATGCGCAGCGAGCCGCTCACGCCAGGTGCCCACACGCCGTCGCCCACTTTGGGATTGTAGCGCGCGATGGTGCCGGTGACACCGAAGAAGCCGAGACCGACCGACGCACTCGCGCCGACGGTGGTGGCCTTGCCGGCATCGGCGTTCGAGAAGCCGGCGTCGACAGCGAGGTTGATGCCGGTCGGCACGCCGTTATTCACGACGGGAAGGCCGAGCGACTGGGCGGCGGCTGGGGCGGAAACGAGCGCGCCCCCGAGCAGCGAGAGCACGAGGGCGCGAGAAAACATTTACGACTCCTGAGGTCTAGCGGAGGAAGGCGACCGTAAAGCCGATGCCGTCACGATCACCGAGCGCCGCACTGAAGCGGAGGTCGAGTCGTGGATTGATCCGGGCATCAACGCCGAAGCCAAGCGAGAAATCGGTCCCGCTGCCGTCACCGAAGATCGGCGTCAGCACCGGATGCACATACGGCACCAGCGACACGTTCGACCCTTCGAGCAGCACACGGCGTCCCATCGAGAAGCCGATCGGGAGATAGCCGACGGTGAAGCCATCGCCGCTCTGAATTCCGAGGCCGAGCGTGAACGATCCATCGAGCGGGAACGATTCGTTGTGATCGAGCACCCGGGCACGGAGATCGGCGCCGAGCAGGATGTCGGTGCCGTTGCGCCCCGAGCGATCGGTGAAGCCGCCCCGGAAGCCGAGGTCGATCTTCTTCGAGAACGAGGTGCGGTACGACCCTTCGAGGGCGAAGCCATCGCCCGGATCGGAAAGCGAGAGGCCGATCTCGCTCTTGGCGAAGGCGCGGTACGGCGCGGCGTAGATCGGCGTCCCGGTGGACTGGGCGGCGACGGAGGCCAGCGGGGCCACGGCCAGCACGGCAAATGCCGCTGCTGCGAAACGATTCTTACGCATCAGATACTCCCTGCACATGTTCGGCCAGAATGCGGACACTGTTCTGGACGACTTGCAGGAAGCCGCCTTGCACATGGAAGCGACGCACGCCGCCACCGGCCCGCACCTTGAGCTCGCCCGTGCCGAGCACCGTCATCAACGGCGCGTGATTCGCCAGGATGCCCAGTTCACCGTCGAACGCCGGCGCAATGACGGAATCCGCCTCGCCGTCGAAGACAGCGGCTTCGGGAGAGATGACCGTGACGCGCATCAACCCTGCAGCTCCTTGGCGCGCTTGATTACGTCATCAATGCCGCCCTGCATGTAGAACGCCTGCTCCGGGAGGTGGTCGAACTCGCCAGAGAGCACCCGCTCGAACGAGGCGACGGTCTCTTCGAGCTTGACGTACTTGCCCGGGAAGCCGGTGAACTGCTCGGCGACGAAGAACGGCTGCGACAGGAAGCGCTGGAGGCGACGCGCCCGGCCGACGACCAGCTTGTCTTCCTCGGAGAGCTCGTCCATGCCGAGAATTGCGATGATGTCCTGGAGCGCCTTGTAGCGCTGCAGGGTGCGCTGCAGGCCGATCGCGACGTTGTAGTGCCGCTCACCGATGAACTGCGGCGCCAGGATGCGCGAGGTCGAGTCGAGCGGGTCAACGGCCGGATAGATGCCGAGCTCGGAGATGGCGCGCGAGAGCACGACCGTCGCGTCGAGGTGGGCGAACGCCGTCGCCGGCGCCGGGTCGGTCAGGTCGTCGGCTGGAACGTAAATCGCCTGCACCGATGTGATTGAACCGTTCCGGGTCGAGGTGATCCGCTCCTGCAGGTCGCCCATCTCCGTCGCCAGCGTCGGCTGATACCCTGCCGCGCTCGGCATCCGCCCGAGCAGTGCCGACACTTCGGCACCCGCCTGGGTGAAGCGGAAGATGTTGTCGACGAAGAGCAGCACGTCCTGGCCTTCGACATCGCGGAAGTACTCGGCGATGGTGAGGCCCGACAGCCCGACGCGCAGACGCGCACCCGGCGGCTCGTTCATCTGACCGAACATCAGCGCCACGGAGCCGAGAATCCCGGCTTCCTTGAACTCGAGGTAGAGGTCGTTCCCTTCGCGCGTGCGCTCACCGACGCCGCAGAAGACCGACTTGCCGCCGTGTCCCTTCTGGACGTTGTTGATGAGCTCCTGGATGACGACGGTCTTGCCGACGCCGGCGCCGCCGAAGAGGCCGATCTTGCCGCCCTTCACGAACGGGGCGATCAGGTCGACGACCTTGATGCCGGTTTCGAGAATTTCGGTCTTCGGCTCGAGCGCCGTGAAGGCCGGCGACGGGCGGTGAATCGGCCACCGCTCGACACTCTTCTCGATGGCAGGACCGCCGTCGACCGGATCGCCAAGCACGTTGAGGATGCGTCCGAGGGCAGCGTTGCCGACCGGCACCGAGACCGCTGCGCCCGTGTCGATGGCCTGCATCCCGCGCGAGACGCCGTCCGTCGAGCTCATCGCGACCGCACGCACCTGGTTGCGTCCGATGTGCTGCTGCACCTCGGCCGTCAGCCGCACCGGCAGCGGGCCGCTGGTGTCGTCGACCGTGACGGCGTTGTAGATCTCCGGCAGCTGGTCGGGCGGGAACTCGATGTCGAGCACCGGGCCGATGATCTGGACGATGGTGCCAATGGTCTTGGTCGCGGTAGCGGTCATGAACTCTCCGTAAATCCCGAATCTCGGTGGTGCCGCGCTCGCGCGGCACCGGTCTTAACGTCGCTTGAACTTCAGTACTCCCAGCCTGCTTGAAACCGGTGCCGCGCAAGCGCGGCACCACCGGGGTCGCCGCCTACAGGGCGGCGGCCCCGCCAACGAGCTCCGCGATCTCCTGCGTGATCTGCGCCTGCCGCTGACGGTTGTACGTCCGCTTGAGCTTGTCGATCAGATCACCGGCGTTGTCGGTCGCGTTCTTCATTGCCGTCCGGCGCGCGGCCTGCTCGGCCGCCACCGTCTCCACCAGGCCGCGATAGACCATGTTGCGGACGTAGAGCGGCAGCACCTGCTCCAGCAGCGTCGCCGGATCAGGAGACAGGATGTAATCGGGGCGATACCCCTTCTTCCCCTCTTCCACCTTGTTCGCCGGTGGCTCGATCGGAAGAATGCGCACCGTGGTCGGTGGCGTGGTCAGCACGCTGATGAACTGCGACTGGATCAGCTCCACCACACCGAGATTCCCTTCGGCGTACTCGACCATCAGATCTTCGACCAGAGACGACGCGTGATCGGCCGTCGGGCGATCGCCGATGTCAGGGCGTTCGCTGCGGAACTTGCGACCGATGTAGCGGAAGAAGCCGACGCCCTTCTTGCCGACGCCGACGAGCTCGACCTGATAGCCCTCGCCCTCGAGCGCCTCGATCCGGCGGCGCGCCTCCTTGATCAGGTTGGCGTTGAAGCCACCCGCAAGGCCGCGATTCGAAGTGAGCAGGATGATGACCGCGCGCGCGGGACCACCCTTGCTCGGCGGCAACGGCCGACGCAGCAGCGGGAACTGGTCGGCGAGATCGGGCGTCACCAGGTCGGCGATGACCTGCTGCAACGCCTGCGCGTACGGGCGCGCTGCCACCACGCGATCCTGCGCGCGCTTGAGCTTGGAAGTGGCGACCAGCTCCATCGTCCGCGTGATCTTGCGCGTGTTGGTGACGGAGCGGATGCGCCCCTTGAGCGCACGATTCGTTGCCATCTTACGCCGGCGAGAACATCGGGATGAACGCTTCGATCGCCGACTTCAGCTCGGCCTCGACGTCATCGGTCAGCGCCTTCTTCTCGCGGAGCAGTTCCAGGACCTGCGTGCGCGACGTGCGCACCCACGCGAGGAAGTCTGCTTCCCACTGACGGATGTTCTTCACGTCCACCGCATCGAGGTGGCCGTTGGTGACGGCGTAGAGCGAGGCAATCTGCTCTTCGACCGGCACCGGCTGGTACTGCGGCTGCTTGAGGATCTCGACCATGCGGGCGCCGCGCGCAAGCTGACGCTGCGTGGCGGCATCGAGGTCGGAACCGAACTGCGCGAAGGCCTCGAGCTCGCGGTACTGCGCCAGCGAGAGACGCAGCGGACCGGCGACCTTCTTCATCGCCTTGATCTGGGCGTTACCACCGACGCGTGAGACCGAGATGCCGACGTCGACGGCCGGACGGACGTTGGCGTAGAAGAGGTCGGTCTGCAGGAAGATCTGACCGTCGGTGATCGAGATCACGTTGGTCGGGATGTACGCCGAGACGTCGCCGGCCTGGGTCTCGATGATCGGCAGCGCCGTCAGCGAGCCACCCGGCACCTTGATGCGCGGATCGTTCTTCGTCAGCTCCGGATCGGTGCTGATCTTGGCGGCGCGCTCGAGCAGACGGGAGTGCAGGTAGAAGATGTCGCCCGGATACGCTTCGCGGCCCGGCGGGCGGCGGAGAATCAGCGACATCTGGCGGTACGCGGCGGCCTGCTTGGAAAGGTCGTCGTACACGCAGAGGGTCGGCTTCCCCTCTTCATACATGAAGTATTCGGCGATGGCGCAGCCGGTGTATGGCGCGATGAACTGCAGCGGGGCCGGGTCGGAGGCCGAGGCGACGACGACGACGGTGTAATCCATCGCGCCGGCATCCTTCAGCTTCTGCACCACGGTGGCCACGGTCGAGCGCTTCTGCCCGATGGCGACGTAGACGCAGACAACGCCGGTGCCCTTCTGGTTGATGATCGTGTCGATCGCGATGGCGGTCTTGCCGGTGCCACGATCGCCGATGATCAGCTCGCGCTGGCCGCGGCCGATCGGAATCATCGCATCGATCGCCTTGATGCCGGTCTGCAGCGGCTCGGTCACTGGCTGACGCACGATGATGCCCGGCGCGATCATTTCGACCGGACGCGCATTCACCGTGTCGATCGGTCCGAGACCGTCCACCGGCAGGCCCAGGGCGTCGACCACGCGGCCGAGCATCTTCGGGCCGGTCTTGATCTCGAGGAGGCGGCCGGTGCAACGCACCTCATCGCCTTCCTTGAGCTTCAGGTAGTCGCCCATGATGGCGGCGCCGACCGAGTCCTGCTCGAGGTTGAGCACGAGGCCGGTGATGGTGTCGCCGGTCTCCCGCGCGGTGAACTCGAGCATTTCGCCCGCGATCGCCCGCTTGAGGCCATAGATGAGCGCGATGCCGTCCTTCACTTCGAGGACGGTGCCGACGTCATTGACGTCCATCGAGCCGAGGTCGGCTGCCTCGATCTCCTTGAGGAGAATGTCCTTCAGTTCGCCGGGGCGGAGCATCGAATCCGTCGCCATGGTACTCGGTCGGAAGAGGGGTGAATCAGGTTCCTGTACAGCTTGTGAAAATAGTCACAAAGCCACAGTCCATACAAGCCGCAGGTTACGCCCAGCCGGCCGGGGGGCCGTCTCCCTGCAGGGCCGCGGCGAGATGGCTCCCGTCGAGCAGGGCCAGCCCCCGAGCCGAGACCCCGAAGGTCCGCCGCGCGGTCCGCTGCAGCAGCGATACCGAAGAAAATCCGAGCAATTGCGCCACATCGGCGACCCGGTACCCGGGATTCCCGAGCAGCTGCCCGGCGGCCACCAGCCGGACCGCGTCGATTGCCCGCTTGAGCGAGGGCGCCCCCCCCGCTGCAAAGCTCCGGGAAAGGGTCTCTCTCCGGACCTTGAGTCTACGCGCCAGTACCGCCGTCGTGAGTCCCCCCGGAGCCCCCGTCACGACCTCGACCCAGGCCCGCTGCTGCAGTGGCTCTAGCAGGCCGAGGCGGGGGCCGAGCGGGATCAACTCCTCCTGGCGCCGGGCAGTGAGCCCGTGTCGGCGGACCAGGCGGCCGAGCACCGGCTCATCGAGCCCCTCGAGGGCGAGCGCCGCGACCCGATCGCGGTGTGCTCGCAGCACCAGGTCGGCGTCATCCGATCGCAACGGGGCATAGAGGAGGAGCGGCACCCCAGGGAAATCGCGCCGCAGCGATTGCAGCACCACGCCGCGCACCGATTCCGGTCCGAGGATGATCGCTTCGAGGATGTTGCGGGAGAGGAGTGCGGCAAGATGCGTTGGTGAACGCGCTGTCAGCAGCTTGGCAACCGATGCGGGGAGCGCTCGCCGCAACGCGAGGATCGCGGGGCGCCGCTCGAGCAGCGCGGCGACGACCGGCAGAGATCCCCTCGAAGGTGAGCGCACGCAGAAACTAGAGACTAGAGAATAGTGACTAGCGACTAGAGAGCATTACTGGCGGGGGGGATTGGTGCGGGCCGTCCCTTCGGCCGCCCCTGCCCGACCGCGACCAGGGTACGCGCCATCTCGGCGCCGCGCCGCAGCACGCCGCGGGCATTGTCGTAGCTGAGCACCTCGAGCGCCTTGTCGAGCACTTCCCAGCGCACCGCCGTGATTCCCTCATCGACCTGCGGCACCGCGTCGCCAGCCGGAGACTCGAACAGGAAGAAGTGGCAGAACTTGTGGATGTAGCGCCCGCGAAAGCGGAAGTGCCAGTCGATGATCCGGATCGGGCCCTGATGAATCAGCTGCTCGAGGCCGGTCTCTTCCCGGGTCTCGCGCATCGCCGCATCGGCGGGCGTCTCCTCGTCCTCGAGGTGCCCCTTGGGAAAGCCCCAGTGCTGATAGGAATCCCGGATCAGGAGGAAGCGCGCGGTCTGGTCGGGATCGCGTCGGAACACGATGCCGCCAGCCGAGACTTCTCGCTCTGCGCGCTTCTTGGACGCCATGAAATGCCTTTGGAATTACTGTGAATAGTTTGTCACCCTGAACGAAGTGAGGGGACAAAGTGTCGCTGTCGCCCTGAGCGCAGCGAGGGGGCGGAGCATGGTACCGCGGCGATGCCTTGCCCCCTCGCTTTGCTCAGGGCGACAACCTCACATCGGCGCTCCGCCCCCTCGCTACGCTCAGGGCGACAACTAGAAGACAGAGAAGCGGAAATACCTGCGCGGGTTAACCTGGATATCGGCGAGCAGTGTCCGCAGCTGCACCACCGTCTTCGTGGCTTCACGATAGAGCGTCGAGTCGGTCGAGAGCAACCCCAGCGTCCCCTGCCCCGACTGCAAGCGCGTCAACACACTGTCGGTACTGGTGATGATATGAACCAGGCGTTCGCGCTGATCCCGAGCAGCCACGGTGAGTTGCCGCAGGTCGCCGCTGGAGGCCTTGAGCTGTGCCGTGGCATCGCGGGCATCGTGCACCATTGCGTTGAGTTCGCCGGACGCCGTCGACGAATCGACGCGCGACAGCGTCGCCTGCAAGTGCTGGCTCGCCTTCGCGATATCATCGGAGCTGTTGGCGGCATTGCCAACCACCTTGTCCATCGCACTGGTCTGGCGCTGAGTGAAGTTCACCAGTTGATCGGCCATCCGCCGCAGGTCGCGCACCGAACCGCGAATGTCGGCAATCGATTGCGAGTCGACAGCGCCCGAGACCCGGTTCGTCACCACTGCGATGTCGCTGGCTATCCGGCTGGCCTGCGCGGTGAGCTGGCCGATGTCGGGAAGCGTCGCCCCCGGCCAGCGCCCCTTCGCGCCGATTCGTGCCTCGGCAAGTGCCTGACGCACATCGGGATCATTCGGTGCGCGTCCGGAATCAGTGACCGCGATCTGCCACTCGCCAAAGAGTGAGGCCGAGACCGCAATCGCGACCGGCTGATCGGGGATCTCGTCCGGCGCGACCATCCGCAGGTCGGTCTCGACCCAGTCGCCCTCGGCGAGCCGCACCGCTTCAACCCGCCCGACCTTCACACCGCGCAGCACCACCGGGTCGCCGGCCTTCACGCCGCCCACGGTGCGGAAGCGCGCCGTGTAGAGTGACTTCGGTCCGCGCGGCCCGATGCCACCGAGCCAGAGCGCTGCGGCGATCACGACGACAATCGCGCCGACCACCGAGGCACCCACCGTGAAGTCGCGTGACCGCGTCATTCCGGTCGCCCGTTGATGAATTGCTGGACCAGCGGATCGGTCGACGCCTGCATCTCCGCCACACTCCCCTGGGCCCGCACGCGTCCTTCGTGCAGCATCGCCAGGCGATCGCCGACGGTGAATGCCGAGCGCATATCGTGGGTCACGATCAGGGAGGTGACGCCGAGTTCATCTCGGGTTCGGCGCATCAGGAGATCCATCGTGGCGGAGGTCACTGGGTCGAGGCCGGTCGTCGGTTCGTCCCAGAGAATGTAACGCGGCTGCAAGGCGATCGCGCGGGCGATCCCCACGCGCTTGCGCATCCCGCCCGAAAGTTCGGCCGGGTGCCGCTCGAGCACATCGGGAAGGCCAACAATGCCGAGCGACCGGGTGACCCGGGCATTGATCTCGTCGGGGTCGAGTTGCTGCCGCAGCAGACCGAGGCGGATGTTCTCTTCGATGGTGAGGGAATCGAAGAGCGCAGCCGACTGGAAGACAAAGCCGATCTCGCGGCGCAGCGCCGTGAGCGCCTCGGTCTCGAGCGTCTCGACTGCGCGGCCGTCGACTTCCACCGAGCCGCTGTCGGGTCGCAGCAATCCCACGACGTGCTTGAGGGTCACGCTCTTGCCGGAGCCCGACGCACCGATGAGCACGGTGGTCTTGCCGTCGGGCACGTCGAGCGAGAATCCGTTGAGCACGACGCGACTACCGAACTGCTTGTGCACATCGAGAAAACGGATCACAGCAGCACCAGCGCCCAGAAGGCATCGAGCACCAGGATCGCTTCACAACCCAGGACCACGGCGCGCGTCGTCTCGCGACCAACGCCCTCGGCGCCGCCGGTGGTGGAGAGGCCGCGATGGGCGCCCAGCAGGGCGACGGCGAAGCCGAACGACGCGCTCTTGAGCAGGCCGAACCAGAGGTCCTTGAAGTGGTAGAAGAACTTCAGTCCCTTGGCGAACTCGAAATTGGAAAGGTCGAGCAGTGCCGTGGCCGTGATCCAACCCGCACCGATCCCGACGATCACGGCGAAGGCGGTCACCACCGGGAACATCACCGTCGCCGCGATGACCCGCGGCACCACCAGATAGGAATCGGGATTGTACGCGAGCGTCTCGAGGGCATCGACCTGTTCGGTCACCTTCATCGTGCCGATCTCGGCCGCGATGTTGGCACCGACCCTGCCGGCGAGCGCCATCCCGGTGAGGACGGGCCCAAGCTCCATCATGATCGTCTTGCCGACGAGGGCGCCGACGAAGTAGCGCGGCACCGAGCCGGTGAAGATGTACGACGCCAGCAGGGCGAGGACGATGCCGGTGAAGAGGGCGATGAAGAGCCCGATCGGCACCGACTCGACTCCGAGCCGCTGCATCTGGCCGAGGAGGAGTGGGCGCCAGGTGGCGGTGTCGCGCAGGGCACGCGCCGCGCGGCGGGTGGAGGAGCCTACGGACGAGAGGAGATTGTCGAGGGACGGCACACCCAAATGTACGACGAGGAGGGAGGAGGGAGGAGGGAGGGTGTCGCCCTGAGCGAAGCGAGGGGGTGGAGCTCCGCTCCCTCGCTTCGCTCAGGATGACACACTATCCGTCATCCATCATCCGTCATCCGTCATCCCTTCTGTTACGGCATCAACACCTTATCCACCACATGAATCACGCCATTGCTCTGCATCACGTCGGCAATCGTCACGTGCGCCACGTTTCCCTTGGCGTCTGTCACCATCACCATCTGCATCTTGCCCATCATCCCGGTGGAGAGCCAGAGCGACTCGCCCTGTACCGTCTTCACTTCGGCCTTGCCGCCGCCGGCCTTGATCGCGGCCATCACCGACTTCGCGTCCCACTTCCCGGCGACGACGTGGTAGGTCAGGATCTTGGTGAGGGTCGCCTTGTTCTCGGGCTTGAGCAGTGATTCGACCGTGCCGGCCGGGAGGGCCGCGAACGCCTCATTCGTGGGGGCGAAGACCGTGAACGGCCCCTTCCCCTTGAGAGTCTCCACCAGTCCGGCGGCCTTCACCGCAGCGACCAGCGTGGTGTGGTCCTTCGAGTTCACCGCGTTGTCGATGATGTCCTTGGTGCGGTACATCGCGGCGCCGCCGACCATCGGGTTCTGGGCCTGGGCGGCGGGAACAACGGCCAGGGTCAGCGCGGCCAGTGCCATGAAGCGAGTAAACATCTGAATTGAGCTCCGGTGCGTGTGGGAAGTTGGTGCTGCAGCGGAGTTACGACGTGACGTTGAGATTGGATCTACAGCAGGGGAAGGGGGAAGGGGGAAGGGGGAAGGGAGAGGGGAGGAGGGGCTACGCGGGCGTTGCGTCGTGGGCTCCCTCGCAGCGGCCTCATGCAGTCCCGCGCACCAGCTCTACCGTCGCTAGCGCGATCGCCGTCGGGCCAGTGCAGCCGCGGAGAGGGAGCCCACGGCGGAACGGCCGGTGCGGCTGGATGCTTGGTGCGGGATCTGGTGCGTCTCGGAGACCGGTGCCGCCCAAGGGCGGCACCGCCGGAAATACCCTACGCGGCGTAGCTCGCGAGCGCCCGCCCGACATCCCCTTCCTTGAGCCGCTTCAGCGCGCGATCGCGCAACTGGCGCACGCGCTCGCGGGTCACGCCGAGCATCGAGCCGATCTCTTCAAGGGTATGCTCGCGGCCGCCATCGAGGCCGAAGTAGAGACGCAGCACCTTCGAGTCGCGCGGCGGCAGCGTGCGCAGGGCGAGATCGATCTCTTCAGTGAGGAAGCGCTCCATCACTTCCGTTTCCGGATCGACGTAGTCCTGGCCGACGAAGCGATCGATGAGGGAGCGATCACCATCCAGGTCGAGCGGCGCGTCGAGGCGCACTTCCGCCACGTTGAGCGACGCGAGCGACTGCACCACATCGAGCGCGAGCCCGGTGGCGACGGCAAGCTCTTCGGGAGTCGGTTCGCGACGCAAATCCTGTCGCAGTGACTCGGCAGTGCGAATGATCCGCGACAGGTCGGCGGTGCGATTGAGCGGCACCCGCACGGTGCGGCCCTGGCGCGCGAGCGCGGCGAGGATCGACTGGCGAATCCACCACACGGCGTAGGAGATGAACTTCACGCCCTGGTCGGGGTCGAACTTCTTCGCCGCCGTCATCAGGCCGAGGTTCCCTTCGCCGATCAGGTCGGTGAGGGCCATGCCGCGATTCTGGTACTTCTTTGCGACCGAGATGACGAAGCGGAGATTGCGCTTGACCAGCTCCTGCATCGCCTCTTCGTCGCCCCGGCGAACGCGGCGGGCGATGGCGACTTCCTGGTCGGAGGTCAGCAGCGGGGTGCGGGAGACCTCAAAGAGGTACTGGTCGAGATTGTCGTGATCGGCGTCGCGCACGCCGAGGGAGCGGGCGGTTTCCCGTTTGCGGGGCTTCCGCTTCGCGGTGCTCTCATCCGCCAGAATCTCGGCGAGGGAGGCCTCGTCGGCGAAGGAGGTCGTCCGGGGGACGCGGGGCGCTGGAGTAAAGGCGTCGGACAAGCGATTTCCTTGACACTATTTGGCGCGCCGGATAGGTTGTCGTGCTACCTCGGCGCGCGCCCGAAGTTGAAGCGCGGCAAGGTAATGGGGGCGTAGCTCAGTTGGGAGAGCGCGTGAATGGCATTCACGAGGTCAGGGGTTCGATCCCCCTCGCCTCCACTCCCGGAGCGGTTTTGGCCGGGTCTGGAGTAGTTGCGAAGGAGGGCTGGCGCGGGTAGGTTCGGCGTCCGCTCAGGTGCTGCGGGAATAGCTCAGTTGGTAGAGCACAACCTTGCCAAGGTTGGGGTCGCGGGTTCGAGTCCCGTTTCCCGCTCTGGGTACCAAGGAATTCGAGGACTCCGAAAGGATCCTCACACGGAACGACGCGGGGTGGAGCAGTCTGGTAGCTCGCCGGGCTCATAACCCGGAGGTCGTGGGTTCAAATCCCACCCCCGCCATGCTTGATGCGACGGGCAGGAGGCCCTTGGGTCGCCTGCCCGTTGTTCGTGACCGGGCGTTTAGCTCAGTTGGTTAGAGCGCCACGTTGACATCGTGGAGGTCACAAGTTCGAGTCTTGTAACGCCCATCAAGTGCGAGAAGGGAGAAGGGAGAAGGGAGATTTCAGACGGCTAGATCGGAAATCGGGGCTGCGACCCCTTCTCCCATCTCTCTTCTCCCTTCTCTTGTAGTCTGGGTCCATAGCTCAATTGGATAGAGCATCTGACTACGGATCAGAAGGTTGGGGGTTCGACTCCCTCTGGGCCCATGAGTAAGCGCCAACCGTCGGCGCACAATGGAATAGACGGGGCGTAGCGCAGCCCGGTTAGCGCGCCTGCTTCGGGAGCAGGAGGTCCCCGGTTCAAATCCGGGCGCCCCGATGTTAAAAGTCAGTATCAACGAACGCTCCGCGAAGACCTCGCGGAGCGTTTCGTTTGCCGGGTGTAGATCGGAAGCCAATGGCCTACGCATTCACCCTTCCGTCACCGTTGCCGGAACATCGCACGAATCGCAGCTGTCCCCGCGCGACTGGCGGTCACCGAGTCACCACTTCGCATCACAATGCGCACCCGACTCCCAGGCAGGCTCTCAATCGCCCGGACGTAGTCCAGATTGACGATGTGCGATCTATGCACCCGCACGAAACGGGATCCGTCGAGTTGATTGGCCAGTCGGGAGAGACGCTCGGACGCGAGCACCCGTCGACCATCGGCGAAGACTGCGACGTAGTCATCGCAGCCTTCCAGCCGCTGGATGGCGCTGACGGGAATGACCTCCGTCCGCATCCCGATGCGTACGGGTATGTGCGCCAGCGGAGGGTGCTGCACCGGACCCTGTTGCAGGGGCACACCCTCGCCTCTCTCGTTCCGCAGGCAGATGATGCTCGCCACCGCCACGAACGCAAGGTAGACCGAGAAACCGGTGATCGCCTGCCATGGCAGTGCTTGCGAGGTCATCAGCGCATCGGCCACGCCGCGCACTCGAAATGGATTGAGCGCGTACTGGAGCCAGATCCATGCGACCACGAACACCGCCGCGCCGCCCGCGTGGCGCACGAGAAAACCGACCTGAACATCCCGTGACCACCGGGTGCGCAGCGCAATCTCCCAGACTGGAACGCCGAGCACGATGGTCAATCCGGTGGCGAGCCCTCCGATGATCATCGCCCGCTCGCCCAGCGCCCCTCGGCTTGCCGCGAACGCGGCGATCCAGCCCGGAATCAGGGGCGTCAACCCGAGTCCGAACCCTTCGTATCGCCGCCGCAAGCCGCCGACCGAGAAAACCTCACCGTTCACCGATTGAGTCATTGTCTCCTCACGCTGGTCGAACGTTGTTCAGGCGAACTCCATCCTACGAGGAAGATCAATGCGACGGTTTCGCCTGCTCATCATCGCCGCGTCCTGCGGACTCCCGATTCACGCAGCGTCGGCGCAGGCCGCTGTGGTTACCCGGCCCGATACGCTTGGTGCCGCGTTTGACGCAACCCGGACCGGCAAGGGTACACCGACGGACTACGATTTTCTCGTCGGCAGCTGGACTTTCCGCTACCAGGCTCGGGATCCGAACGATGGCAGTTACAGTCCGGTCTTCACGGGAACCTGGACGGCCGTCAAGGCGCATGACGGCCTGGTGCTGGAGGATGAGTTTGCCCGGCCGATCCCTACCGGCGGCCGGGGCATCACGATGACCTACCGCGTGTTCAATCCCAGGGACAGTGTCTGGAGTATCCAGGGAATCTTCGCCGCGCGAGGGATCTGGCAACCTGGCATCAGCTGGAGCGACGGTCACGATCGCTTCCTGGTGCAGGACAACCCCGACCGCCACACGCGGGTCCGGATCCGGTACTACCAGATCACCCCGAACCATTTCCTTTGGCGCGCGGACGGGTCTCCGGACGGCGGGAAAACGTGGATGCGCGACGTGATGCTGATCGAGGCGACGCGCGCCCGTTGATCGCACGAGTCGTGGCCTCGACCCTCGAGAGGAAGACGCCGCCCTTCGGTCTCGGGCGGCGTTTGGCGTTTCACCCCTCTTTCGTTGCGATACTACCGCCGACCGCAGCGGATCTGTTGCGCAGCCGGGGTCGCGGCTACGCCACGATTCGCCAGTACCCACCACCGCCTCGCTGGAGATTCAAGCACCACCATCCGTGCAAAGCTCGATGTCCGGCACGTCGTCTCAGGGAGCAGTCACTGTTGTTTCACACCACACCAGCGGCACGGGGCTTAACATGGCGACGACCAGAAAGAAGACACCGGCTAAGGCTCGGGTGAAGAAATCGCCGGCCAGGCGAACCGGAAGTCACACCATCAGCGCCAAGAGCATCAAGGAGAAGGGGCAGCATCTCCTGGCCGATACCAAGGATGCCATGAGCCGGGCGCTGAGCAAGCTTGAACATGCGGTGGAAGTGAAGAAGAGCCGGTCCCTCACTGTCCGCCTGCAGAAGCTCGAGAAGGCCGCACCCAAACTGGAGGCCGCGGCACGCAAGGCGCTGGAGACGGGGCTGAACAAGGCCCGGGCCGAGCTGGCAGCGGCGACCCGCAAGGTGAAAGAGGCGGAGAAGGCACTGAAGGATTTCAACGTGTCGGAGCAGAAGGTCGCGCGGGCATTCAATGCCAGGCACCGGAAATAGGGCGATCAACGGCTGTCGCAGTCGAGAGGAACATGCATGACAATCAAGAAGCTGGACCACATCAGCGTCGTCGTCGACGACCTCGCCCAGGCCGTGGCCTTTTTCACGGCCCTCGGCATGACCTCCGTCGGCGAGGCACCCATCGAGGGAGAATGGGTGGATCGCATCAACGGATTGCAAGGGATTCGCGTCAACATCGTGATGATGCGGACGCCCGATGGCCATGGCCAGCTGGAACTCACGAAATTCCACAGCCCGGAGCTGGTCACGCTCGACCCGGCGATCGCGCCGCCCAACGCCCTGGGACTCAGGAGTGTCATGTTCAACGTGGAGAACGTCGACGAAACCGTCGCTCGACTGCGCGCGCACGGCGCAACGCTCCTCGGCGAAGTGGTTCAATATGGGGATCAGTACCGGCTCTGCTACGTGCGAGGGCCTGCAGGCGTCATCGTCGCGCTCGCCGAGGCGCTTTGAGCGGCGGTCGGTCATCGATCGGCGAATCGCGATTTACTCTAAAACAGTTTGCGGCCTTGTTCGTCGCGAGGGCGATCGGATCGACCCACCGGTCAGTGCGCATCGTCCAATGTCCTCGCTGAAGATGGCAACGTCAGGTACGATATCAGACATTGCCGGCTTACGGGATTACCCCTGGGTCCTCGCCCATTCGACCGCGATATCGCCCCCGATTGACTTCATGCGGGGCAGCAAGTCAGGCGGATGTGACCAGTCGATCGGCCCCACGTCGAAGCGGTACTGGAGCGCGGCACCAACCCAGGTCCACGCGCCGAGGAAATAGCGGTACACCTGTTGCCACTCCTCACCTGCGCCGAACCCGGACTGCTGGATCGTGACCCGTGTTGCCCGCGGTGACTCAGCGGCGAGCGTGATCTGCAGAAACGTTCGTTGCGCGCGCGCCATCGGGAATTTGGGTGGCGCGTCCCACGTGGTGGTCAACATGCGCAAGGGCTCAAATGCCAGTACCACGTTCCCCTCGGCACCACGGGAACCGGGCTTCGCGTTCGGATCGAACTGTATCTGAAACTCGCCGAAGGTGCGGAGCTCGATACGGGATCCAGGCCCGAAAAACGAGCGGAGACCGCGTTCGGTTGTCCACGCGGCCCACACAGAGTCACGGGGCGCGGCGACGGTGAACTCGTACCGTACGACCGGGTCCGGCGAGGTCGAGGCTGGGCTGGCCAGCAGTGCGGCGATGATGAGGAACGACATCTGGTCAGGACTCCGCTGGTGTGAGGGTGATCCAATCGTTGAGCCAAACGAGAATGCGCGTCCAACCCTCGCGGTATCCCGCCCGATCTGCATCCGAACCAAAGCCGGTCTGGGTCACGCGCACGAGCGTGCCTCGCGGTGTCGGCAGCAGGCTGTAATCCACTCGTGTCTCGCCAGAGTCGTCCCAACTCGCGTTCCAGGTATAGGCGAGATGCCGAGGGGGATCGACCGCAAGAAAGCGTCCGCGGACCGTCATCTCCGGGGCGCCCGGGGCGGTTGCCAGGCAGATGAACTCGCCGCCAACCCGGAGGTCGACAACCCAGGTGGTGCGATACATCGCGTCGCTGCCCCACCAGCGCCGGAGTTGTTCGGGCTGCACGAGGGCCTCGAAAACGCGCGCCGGCGGCGCGGCGATCTCAAGCTCCTCAACAAGCTCGGCGGGGTTGGTCATGGCACAGCTCTCGTTCAGAAGTTTGGGTCGGATTCGACGAATGTCTTGAGTTCATGGAGCCGCGACTGCCAGTAGATCCGATAGGTGGCGATCCAGCGATCAACAAGTTGCAGGGGAGCGGGCGCGAGCGAATAGAAGCGATTGCGCCCGTCGCGGCGCTCGCGCACGAGTCGCGCACGCCGCAGGACGCGAATGTGCCGCGAGATCGCTGGACGGCTCACCTGGAAGGGCGCGGCGATGTCGCCAGCCGCCACTTCGCCTGAACGAAGTCGGGCAATGATGGCGAGGCGCGTGGGGTCGGACAACGCGCGAAAAATGGCGGCAGTACGGGCGTCCTTCATATGCGTAACCATTATATTACGCGTTTGTTGACCCTGCAAGACCCCACCGCGTGCGCCCCGTGCGGACCCGAGCAGCTGCTCAGCGAAGCCCCGGGCCTTGCGCACTTCCCCACCCGACGCTAACGTACAACCATATGGTTGCACGTTACCGTCTCGCCAATGCGGAAATCGACCTCCTCTTCCGCGCCCTCGCCGACTCCACGCGGCGCGATATCGTCGCGCGGCTCGCCGACGCCCCGGCGTCGGTCTCGACCCTCGCGGCGCGCTACGACATGTCGTTCGCGGCGGTGCAGAAGCACGTGGCCGTCCTCGAGGAGGCCGGCCTGGTCACCAAGAAGTCCCTCGGCCGGGAGCGGATCGTGACTGGCAACCCCGCACAACTCGCCCGCGCGCGCGCCGCGCTCACCCAACTCGAGGGGCTCTGGCACTCTCGATTCAGCCAGCTCGATGCCGTCCTGGCCGAGCCCACGACGAAGAGGAAATAGTCATGCCGATCACGTCGATCACCTCCGATCCCTCCATGCTGACGATGACCGTCATCGGCGAATACTTCGTGTCGGTCGAACGGCTCTGGGAGGCGTTCGCCGACCCGCGCCAGCTCGAGAAGTTCTGGGGGCCGGTCGAGTGGCCGGCGACTTTCACCCGCCACGATATGTCGGTTGGCGGTTATTCCCATTACTACATGACCGGGCCCGATGGAACACAGTCGCGCGCCTGGTTCCACTTCCTCAAGGTGGAACCGCTCAAGATGTTCGAGGTGGAAGACGGCTTCAGCAACGCCGACGGGTCGCGCAACAACGAGATGCCGGTGATGCGGATGGTCTTCAACTTCGAGCCCACGTCAAAGGGCTCCCGCTACACCCTCGTCACGCACTTCGACGATGTCGACGCGATGGAGAAGATCATCGGGATGGGAATGATGGAAGGGATCAAGTCGGCCACCAGCCAGATCGATGCGGTGGTCGCCGACCTCAGGTCATACGCCACCAATCTCCCGGCTGCAGCACAACTCCTCAACGACACACAGGTGCGGGTGAGTCGTGTGATCCGCGGCACGGTGCCGGATGTCTGGCGGGCGCATCACGAGCCCGCCCTCCTCAAGCGCTGGCTCCTCGGCCCCGATGGCTGGACGATGCCGGTCTGCCAGGTGGCGACTGCGGTGGGCGAGAGCTGGCGGAACGAGTGGGAGTCGGCTGACGGTACCCGTCGCTTCGGCTTCGAAGGTGAGCTGCTCGAAGTGGCTGCTCCTCATCGCGCCGTGACCACCGAACGAATGATGGACACCGCAGGGCCGAGCACCCACAACGTGCTGACCCTCGTTGGAGTCGGTGCCGGCACGCTCCTGACGCTGGTGATCACCTATCCGACCAAGGAACTGCGCGACATGATCCTCGGCACCGGCATGGTGGGCGGGATGGAGGCGAGCTACGCGAGGTTGGAGCGTGAGGTGCTGGCGTAGTCGCCCTGGGGGTTGTCGCCCTGAGCGCAGCGAGGGGGCGGAGCTCCGATCAAAAGTTGTCGCCCTGAGCGCAGCGAGGGGGCGGAGCATCGCTTCAGTACCAAGCTCCGCCCCCTCACTTCGTTCAGGGTGACAACCCTGAAGAAGAGCCGCGCGCCTGCCGCAGTACTTCGTAGGCAGCAATGGCCACGCTGGTCGACAGGTTGAGCGACCGCACCAGCGTCGACTTCATCGGTATCGCGACCAATCGGTCGCGATACCGTTCGCGCATCTCCAGCGGCAGCCCCACGGTCTCGCACCCGAAGACGAGCACCACTTTTTCGGCGTCACCGAGCGGCGCGTCCCAGAATGTGCGTTCGGCTTCGCTCGAGAAGAACCAGGCCTCACCGAGCGTGGGGAGCGTCTCCGCGAACGCCTCCCAGTCGGGCCACACCCGCACATCGACGTGCTCCCAGTAGTCGAGTCCTGCGCGCTTGACCTCACGCGCATCGAGACTGAAGCCCAGCGGCTCGATCAGGTGCAGCGTGGCGCCGACCGCCAGCGCGGTGCGGCCGGCGTTGCCGGTGTTCCAGTGGATTTCGGGGTGGACCAGGACGATGTGCATGGCGTCGAAGATAAAGAGTGTCGCCCTGAGCGCAGCGAGGGGGCGGAGTGCCGATCAAAGGCTGTCGCCATGAACGCAGTGAGGGGGCGGAATGCCGATCAAAGGCTGTCGCCCTGAGCGTAGCGAGGGGGCGGAACATGGAACCGCAACGATGCCTTGCCCCCTCACTTCGTTCAGGGTGACAACGCTCAGGGTGACAACTGATCCCACCCCCACTCGACGCTCAGGTCCCGCCACTCCGGGTTACTCGCCTCAATCAGTTCAAGCTTTCGGATGCGCTTCCACCGCTTCAATTCCTTCTCCCTTCGGATCGCGTCCATGATCGTCGTCGCTGCTTCGACGAGCACCAGTCGATGGATTCCGTGTTCACGAACATGAACCGATCCCTCACCGCTCCGATGCTGCTGCCACCGCCTGCAGGGGTTGGCCGTGACTCCGATGTAGAGCTCGCGTGAATCGCTCGCGAGGATGTAGACGTATCCGGTTTTGGGCATGCGGGAGGGTATGCGCGGTCATCAAGACTGCGGAGCCTGGAGACTGCGGAGAGGGGCTCCATTTTGCGAGTCGCCCTGAACGAAGTGAGGGGGCGGAGCTTGGCACCACAGCAATGCCTTGCCCCCTCACTTCGCTCAGGGTGACAGCACCTAAGGTGAGCCTTGCCCCCTCGCTGCGCTCAGGGCGACAGCACCAAAGGTGAGCCTTGCCCCCTCGCCACGCTCAGGGTGACAGCACCTAAGGTGAGCCTTGCCCCCTCGCTACGCTCAGGGCGACAGCACTAAAGGTGAGCTCCGCCCCCTCACTTCGTTCAGGGTGACAGCTCCGTCCCCTCGCTGCGCTCAGGGCGACAACCGTGGTAGTATTTCGACGTCCCCCCACCCGCCTCTCGCCGAGATTTCTGATGACGACGCACACTCGCGACGCGATGGCGACCGCACTCGTGGTATTCCTCGCGGCGGGCGGGATCTGGTGGGCAAGGAGAGCCGCCGCGGTCCAGCCACGTGCGGAAATCGGCACGGCGACGACACGACACTCGTCGCTGCACGACACCTCCCCGGCGCTGGGCACGATGTCGGTCGACCGCGCTGGCGAGGTCGATCTGGCACGAGAAGCCGAACGAGAGCTTCCGCCCGATGCTGTCGCGCCGCCCGCGGACCAAGCTGTTGAGTCGGCGCAGGAACAGCGCGACACAATCCGGATCGTCTCGCCGGCAGGAGCACGCGCGGTCGAGCAAACTTTGATGGGGACGAAGCCCGCGGCTCGACTCGTCGCCAACATCGAGGGCGCAGGTCTTGGCTTCACCGGCCCGCAGGGAAATGGCCGCGGCGGACTCGACTACTCGCTGGCCGTCGGCCCCAATCACATCGTCGCGATCGTGAACGGCGGCGGCCTCCACATCTGGACCAAGCGCGGACGGCCCGACGCGAAGAGCGGGCGCCCAATGTTTGACAGCACCGGACGCGTGCTCTACGGGCCCGTGAACGTGCGCCAGATCTGGAAAGGATTCGGCGGACAGTGCGACACGCGCGGCAGCGGCGATGCCGTGGTCCGCTATGACCAGCTCGCCAATCGCTGGCTCGTGGTTGTCCCCCTCTTCAGCCGATATCCGCACATCGCGGGTCAACAACCGTATCCCGAGATCGGCGTCCCCACGGTGAGCCGCCGCGGGCAAGCCAGCCAGCCGGGCGGCGCGCTCACGCTCGACGCCCCCGACTCCGCAGCCCAGGCTGCGAATGCGCCAGTTCGTCGACCCTCCGCCAGCACGACGGATTCTGCGGCTCGCGCTCGCGCAGCCACTCCGACTCGTCGCCCCGCCCTCCCTCCCGATGGTGTTCCACCTGCGCCGGACACTACTGTCGGCACCTACGGCATCTGCTACGCCGTGAGCACGTCCGCCGACCCGCTCGGCAGCTACTATCGCTACGAATTCATCCGGCCGTATTTCCCGGACTATCCTCGGCCCGCCATCTGGCCTGACGGTTACTACATCCCCACCAGCACCAGCGACGACTTCATCCAGAAGCACGCATGCGTGGCCGACCGTGCGAAAATGCTCAAGGGCGAGGATGCGACCGAACAGTGCATCATCGTCAACGGCATCCCGTTCCTCAACATGGCCGATCTCGACGGCACGCAATTGCCGCCCCCCGGTGCGCCGAATCCCGTGCTGGCCGCGGGCGGCAGCCAGTTGCGCGGCGCCCTCGAAGACTCGGTGCTCTATTCGTGGCAATTTCACGTCGACTGGAAAGAGCCGGCCAACACCAGGCTGACTGGTCCGGTGATGATCCCTGTGGCACCATATCACTTTCTCTGCGATGGGCAGCTGACGCAGTGTGTGCCGCAACCGGAGAACAAGACTCGACTCGACCCGCAGGGTGACAAACTGATGGCGCGGGTGACGTATCGTCGCATCGGGAATGTCGAGCACCTGCTCGCAGCGCATTCGATCAACACGTCGCTCAATGGCGGCGGAGTACGCTGGTATGAATTGCGAATCGATCGAGATCGAGCGCTGCGTCTGCATCAGCAAGGGACCTATGCGCCAGGCATGGCGAAAGACTCGCTCTATCGCTGGCTGCCGAGTGCCGCGATGGACAAGTTCGGCAACATCGGCATCGGCTATTCCTTTGGTGGCCTGCCCCACCACGTCGGGATCCGCTTCGCCGGCCGGCAACCGGGCGATCCGAAGGGTCGGCTCACTCTGGCCGAGGCGATCGTGATCGAGGGCGGAGGATCACAGACGGCCTCCCGATGGGAGGATTACACCCAGACTGCCGTCGACCCGGATGATGACTGCACCATCTGGCACGTCGGTGCCTATGTGCGGGCTGGGACTACGGCTTCCTCGTCGAGGATTTCGGCGTTCAGGATGCCGGGGTGCAAGTGAAGTCGCCCTGAACGAAGTGAGGGGGCGGAGGGCCGAATCAAGGTTGTCGCCCTGAACGAAGTGAGGGGGCGGAGGGCCGAATCCAGGTTGTCGCCCTGAACGAAGTGAGGGGGCGGAGAGCCGAATCAAGGTTGTCGCCCTGAACGAAGTGAGGGGGCGGAACATGGAACCGCCGCGATGCCTTGCCCCCTCGCTGCGCTCAGGGCGACAACACTTGGGGTGAGCTCCGCCCCCTCGCTGCGCTCAGGGCGACAGCGCTCAGGGCGACAAGGCTCAGGGTGACAACCCAACCCAGCCAGCAATCCCGACGTATCCTTCCTGACCTCCCCGTTACAGCGAACCACCAAATCGGATCTGCCATGATCTCTGCCACGAGCCGTTTCCGCGCTGCGCTCTCACTGACCGTAGCCCTTGCGCTGACACAGTTCAGCGCTGCCGCAGCCCAGAATCGCGGCGGCCCCCCCGGACCACCACCCGCTTCAGGGATCGGCCCCAACGGCAAGCTCGCCCCGATCGTGAAAGACGGGATGATGCAGCCCGTGCTCGAATTCGCCGACACCAGCCAGATCATCCGGCAGTCGCTCTGGGTCGAGACCAATTTCGACAGCGACCACGACGGCAAGCTCGATCGGGTACACGTGCAGGTCACCCGACCCGGCGCCGCCGAGAAGGCCGGGCTCAAGATCCCGACGCTGATGCTCTCATCGCCGTACATCGGGCCGACCAACGGCAACTCGGTCGATTGGGATGTCAACCAGGAGCTGGGTGCACCATCGCCGGCGCGCATCCTCACACCGTTCCGCCCCTTCAGTGACAGCATGCGCCTGAATCCGGGGCCGACCAACTGGGTGTCGCGTGGCTTCGCCGCGGTTGCGGTGGAGAATGCCGGCACCGGCCTGTCGTCCGGCTGCCCAACTGTGGGTGACGGTATCGAGAACATCACGCCGAAGTTTGCCATCGACTGGCTCAATGGCCGCGCGAAGGGATTCACCACCATCGATGGCAACGTGCAGGTGTACGCATCCTCGTGGTCGAGCGGCAAGGTCGGGATGACCGGCACGTCGTATGAAGGGACGATGCCTCTCGCCGCGGCGGTCACCGGCGTCGAGGGACTCGAGGCGATCATTCCGATCTCGCCCAACACATCGCAATACCGCTACTACCGCTCGAACGGCCTGGTCCGTTCACCCGGCGGCTACCTCGGCGAGGACGTGCACGCGTTGTACGACTTCGTTCACTCGGGTCGCGTGCGCCAGGCGTGTGACAGCATCTGGCGCGATGGCATCTTCGCCCAGGCCGATCGTCAGAGCGGCGACTACAACCAGTTCTGGGCCGATCGCGACCAGACGCCGCTGGTGAAAAACATCCACGCCGCGGTGCTCTTCGCGCACGGCTTCAACGACTGGAATGTGATGCCGGAGCATACCATCCGGATGTGGGACGCGCTCAAGAAGCGGCTCCCGTCTGCGAAGCTCTACATGAGCCAGGGTGGCCACGGCGCGCCACCGCCACAGGAGATCCAGGCCAAGTGGTGGGCCCACTATCTCTATGGCGTCAACAACGGCGTCGACACCCTGCCGCGCGTGATGATTGTGCAGTCCAACGCGGTCGCGGCGCCTGCGCCTGAGGCAGCGCCTGGCCGCCCGCGATTCACCCCGACTCCGGCGCCGGCATTCTTTTCGGATTACCCGCTTCCTGGCTCGGCCGCGGTGGAGCTGCATCTCACCAAGGGAGGCAGGGCCGTGGGCACGCTGCAGTTTGCAAAGGCGGGATCGCAGGGCAGCGAGAAGTTGACCGACGACGTCCACGTCTCTCCTGCGACGATGGCGCTTGCCGGCTCTTCGCCCAACCGCCTGCTCTACGCGCTCCCGGCGCTCAAGGAGGCCGTGCATCTCTCGGGTCGCACTGTCGTCACGCTCAAGCTTGCTGCGAGCAAGCCGGCCGTGAACCTCTCGGTATATCTGGTGACGCTGCCGTATGACTCGACGCGCATTGGCAGCGCAGGACAGGTGGGAGTGGTCACGCGTGGCTGGGCGGATCCGCAGAACTACAAGTCACTCACCAGCGACGCAGACTACACCTCCAAGGAGAAGGGCACGCCGCTCACTCCCGGCAAGTTCTACACGATGACCTTCCCGCTGCAGGCGGATGACCAGGTGATCCTCCCCGGACAGCAGCTCGCGTTGATGATTTTCTCGAGCGATGCGGGGTTCACCCTGCACCCGGCGCCGGGGAGCGAGATCACCATCGACCTCGATGGATCATCGTTCACGATTCCGGTGGTCGGTGGTACGGCGGCGCTCAAGGCCGCGCTGGGCAAGTCACCCTGAACGAAGTGAGGGGGCGGAACATCGAGTAGAGAAAGTCACCCTGAGCGAAGCGAGGGGGCGGAGCATCGTTTCAGTACGACACTCCGCCCCCTCACTGCGTTCAGGGTGACTGCGTCAGTTCTTGATGACGATGATCGGCCGCTCTTCCGGCTCCACTTCGACCGTCCGCTCAGTCTTGACGGTGGTCTCCTTCTTGTATTTGCTGTCACGGCCCAGATCGGAGTCGTGCTCGGTCTCGGTGGTCACTTCGGTTGTCTCGATAACTTTCTTGTCGTCGCTCATTGGCTGGACTCCTGCAGAATGGTGGACTTCAGGCAAGGGGACGGCGGAGCGGGGATTCCAGACACGCCAGATGCAGCATTGCGCGTGTGATGACGCGCGAGTGCCTGAATCGTCGAGGTTGCTCACTGCAACGGTCGGCGGTACCGGGGGTGGACCAATACCGTCGTGATTCGTTAAGGTGCGTTGGTCGCCGTGTTCCCCGGCTGCAGGAGAATCTGCATTGCGCCTCTCACTTCGATTCGTCGCCCCCCTGCTGATTGTCCTGGCGCTGCTCGCCTGGTTTGTGGTTCCGCTTGCCGACCAACTCACCCTGCGCTGGTTCGTCCGCGACCTCGATATCCGCTCCCACCTGATAGCCACGACGGTGGAGGATCCCCTCCAGGACCTGCTGGCGACCGGCAACCGCACGCGGATGGTGCAGTACTTCACCCGGATCGGACAGGACGAACGCCTCTACGCCCTCGCGTTCTGTCCGGCAAATGGCGACAGCCTGTTCGGGACCGCCACCTTTCCTGCCGACATCCAGTGCGGTAACCTGGCGCATTTCACGACCCTGGAAAGTCGCTTCATCACCGGCGCGCACGGACCACTCCTGGTCTCGCTGGAGCCGCTGGAATCCGGCGGGGGGACCGCCGGCACCCTGGTGCTACTGCACGATATGGGGTTTGTCGCGCGCCGGAGCGAAGAGACGCGGCAGTATCTCTTCTTCTTCATTGGCGGACTCGCGCTGGTGGTGTCCCTGATCACGGTCGTGGTCGCGCAATTGAGCTGGCGCGGCTGGGAGCGAGGCTTTCGGGCGCTCACCCGTGGTGAAGGGCTGCTGCGACCCTCGGTCGAACCCAACATGCCGGAGCTGCGCCCGATTGCGCGCGACCTCCGGGCATTGATCGCCGACCTCGAGGCCGAGCATCGCGCCCGGGACGTCGACCAGGTCACCTGGACCGTCGATACGCTGCGCGGAATCCTGCGCGACGATTTGCCGGGGCAGGAAGTGATGGTGGTATCGAATCGGGAACCGTACATCCATATGAAGACGCCGGATGGTGTTGAGGTCTGGCGACCCGCGAGCGGCCTGGTCACCGCACTCGAACCGATCATGCGGGCCTGCTCCGGGACCTGGATCGCGCACGGGAGCGGCACAGCGGACCGCGAGACGGTCGACAGCCACGATCGCATCGCCGTGCCACCCGACGCACCGAGCTATCGGCTGCGGCGCGTGTGGATGACGCCGGAAGAGGAAGCGGGATACTACTACGGCTTCGCCAACGAGGGACTCTGGCCCCTCTGCCACAACGCGCACGTGCGGCCGGTATTCCGGACCGGCGACTGGGACGAATACGTCCGGTTGAATCGTCGCTTCGCCCACGCGGTGGTCGCCGAGTCAGGCAAGCCCGATCCGATTGTCCTGGTGCAGGACTATCACTTCGCGCTCTTGCCTCGGATGATCAAGGAACTGCTTCCGGATGCAACGGTGATTGCCTTCTGGCATATCCCCTGGCCGAACCCTGAAGCGTTCGGCATCTGCCCCTGGCGCGATGAACTGCTCGACGGCATGCTTGGCAGCTCGATCCTCGGCTTCCATACCGGTTTCCACTGCAACAACTTCGTCGACACCGTTGACCGTTACCTGGAAGCGCGCGTCGATCGGGAGATGTTCACCGTCTCGTATCGCGGGAAGCTCACGGCCATCAAGCGATATCCCATTTCCATCGCGTGGCCGCCAGCCCCTGAATTGCTCGACACCACTGTCTCCGATTGTCGCACGGCCATCCGGCATCGTGACCTGTTGCCGGCCGACCACGCGGTCGGTGTCGGCGTGGATCGCCTGGACTATACCAAGGGGATCGAGGAGCGCCTGCGGGCCGTGGAACGCTTCCTGGACCTGCATCCCGCGTGGGTCGGTCGCTTCACCTTCGTGCAGATCGCGGCGCCCACACGGGTGAACATCGGGGAGTACCGGGACTACGAGAGCCGGGTCCGGGCGCTGGCCGCGCAGATCAACGCCCGGTTCGCTGGCGACCACCCGCCGGCCATCATTCTCAAGGTCGAGCACCATCAGCCGCGGCAGGTCTACGAGTACTATCGCGGCAGCGATTTCGCGCTCGTCAGCAGTCTGCATGACGGCATGAATCTGGTGGCCAAGGAGTTTGTCGCGGCGCGCGACGACGAGCGCGGGGTCCTCATTCTCAGTCAGTTCACCGGTGCCGCGCGCGATCTCCCGGAAGCAATCATCGTCAACCCGTATGACACCGAACAGTGCGCGGCGGCGATCGCGATGGCCCTGGCCATGCCCCCCTCGGAACAGCGGGTCCGGATGCGGCTCATGCGAGGCCTCATCCAGGAATTCAATGTCTACCGGTGGGCCGGACAGATGCTCATCGACGCGGCACGAATGCGACGCCACAGCCGGTTGATTGCCCGGGGAATGAACGACGACTCCCGCACCACCATCTCCGCAGCGAGATCACGGTGATTTCGCCACTGCGTCGGTCGCGGGCCCGACTCCCGCCCCCGAACCGACTGGCGACGGAAGATCGCGCCTACTTTCTGGACATCGACGGCACGCTGCTCGAAATGGCGGCCTCCCCCGGGCTGGTGCGGGTCGACCGCGACGTCCGCGATGCGATCGAGCAGCTCTTGCAGAGCGCGGGTGGTGCGGTCGCCCTGATCAGTGGCCGGACGATTGCCGACATCGATCACCTCTTTCCGTCGCATCGCGTCGCCGTCGCGGGACAGCATGGCGCCGAACGGCGCGATGCCAGCGGCGTCCGCACAACGCCTCGCGCACCGTCCCGTCTCTGGGAAGAGGTGCGCACGCAGCTGCGCGCGGTCGCGGCGCGTCACCCCGGCCTGACGGTAGAAGACAAGGGGATGTCGCTCGCCCTGCACTACCGCCGGGCCACCTCACTGGCGAGTTTCGCGCATCAATTCATGAAGTTGCTGCAGCTGGAGCTTGGGCCCGACTTCATGACCCAGCGAGGGAAGCGCGTGATCGAGCTCAAGCCGGCGGGGACGGACAAGGGGGCAGCCATCGTCGCCTTCATGTCCGAGGCGCCCTTCGCAGGCCGGGTCCCCGTCTTTCTTGGGGATGATGCCACCGATGAATACGGCTTCGATGTCGTCAACGGCCTGGCTGGTGTCTCGGTGAAAGTCGGTGCCGGCGCCACCATAGCACGGTGGCGCCTGGAGGATGTCAGCGCCGTCCGGGAGTGGCTCGAGCGAGAAATCCAGGTAACGGAGAGCGCCAGGTGAACACGCTTGATCTTGCGCTGATCGGCAACGGCACCATCGGTCCGCTGGTGGACGCCCTCGGGAGTGTCGTGTGGGGCTGTTTCCCGCGCTTCGACGGCGACCCGGTCTTCTGCTCGCTCCTGCAGGACGGCACCGTTGCGGCGGTGCCCTGGGGATCCTACTCGATCGAGTTGCTGGACCTGGACCGTCACGAGCAGGCCTACCAGGAAAACACTCCGATTCTCGTCACGCGACTCTGGGATGCGCACGGCAGCGGCGTCGAGATCACCGATTTCTGCCCCCGCTTCCGCCTGCACGACCGGGTCGTCGCCCCGATGATGCTGATCCGGACCATTCGCCCGCTCGGGGGAACACCACGCATTCGCATCCGCGTGCGCCCGGCGCGCGACCACGGCGCTGCACCAGCGCCGGTGATCTTTGGTAGCAATCACCTGCGATATCAGGGCACCGGGCTCGCGCTTCGGCTCACCTCTTCCGCGCCGGTCACGGCCCTGCTCGAGGAGCGGCCGCTGGTCGTCGATGGCCCGATCACGCTGATTCTTGGCCCCGACGAAACCATCGACGAGTCGATCAACGAACTCGGGCGGCGCCTCGCCGAACAGACGACGCAGTACTGGCGCGACTGGGTGCGCAGTCTCGCGATTCCGTATGAATGGCAGGAGGCGGTGATCCGTGCTGCCATCACCCTCAAGCTGAACACCTTCGAGGATACCGGCGCCATCGTTGCGGCAGTCACCACGTCGATCCCGGAGGCGCCGAGCAGCGGCCGCAACTGGGACTACCGCTACTGCTGGCTGCGCGACGCGTATTTCGTGGTGGGCGCACTGAACCGGCTCGGGGCGACGCGCATCATGGAGCGCTATCTCCGCTACATCGTGAACGTGGTCGCCGGGTCGCCGAACGCCGAGCTGCAGCCGGTCTATGCCGTAAATGGTGGGGTTGTCCCCGACGAAATCATCTGTGACACGCTTGCGGGTTATCGCGGCATGGGACCGGTGCGCCTCGGCAACCAGGCCTCCGCCCAGGTGCAGCATGATGTCTATGGCGCGGCGATCCTCGCCGCGAGCCAGATGTTTGCCGATCGCCGGCTGGCGCATCCCGGGGACGACGCGCTGTTCCGGTTGCTGGAACGGCTGGGAGACCGCGCGGTCGCAAGCTTCGATCAACCTGACGCCGGCATCTGGGAGCTGCGCGGCATCGCCCGCATCCACACTTACTCATCCGCGATGTGCTGGGCGGCCTCTGATCGGCTCGCCCGCATTGCGCGACGACTCGGGCTGGGTGAGCGGGCGGACCACTGGAGGGCAGAGGCGGACCGAATCCGTGACGTCATCCTCCGGCGCGCATGGAACGCCGATCTCGGGAGCTTCACCTCGACCTTCGACGGGAAAGACCTTGACGCAGCCCTGCTCCACCTGCATGCGATCGGTCTTGTCGCGGGAGACGACCCGCGCTTCATCGGCACCGTGGACGCGATCGATCGGCAGCTGCGACGGGGCGATTTTCTGTTGCGGTATGATGAGCAGGACGACTTCGGCTACATGACCAGCGCGTTCCTGGTATGTACCTTCTGGCATATCGAAGCGCTGGCGGTGATCGGACGGCACCAGCAGGCGCGGCTGCTCTTCGAGAAGGTCCTGACCTATCGCAACCGGCATGGGCTGTTCGCCGAGGACATCGATCCGGCGACGGGCGAGCAGTGGGGCAACTTTGTCCAGACCTACAGCATGGTCGGGGTGATCAATTGTGCCCAGCGCCTTTCCCGCTCCTGGGAGGACGCGCCCTGACGCGCCCGCGCGCGCCCAGGTTCTTCTCCGCAATCGCATAGAGAATCAGCAGGAAGCCCACCACACGCAGCAGGTACGCCAGGCCGCGGCGCGGATCATCGACCTCGATCAGGTCGGCCAGGGCCTGATTGAGGGCGAGCAGCAGGAATGCCCCTGCGAAGCTCAGAAAGAGCCGGTCGCGCGTCCGCCGCCAGAATTTCAGGAAGAAGACGCCGGCGATGATGTAGGTCGTCGTGACCGCTCCGGCGAGGAAGGCAATCGCGGCGCTCACCGGCGCGACTCCGACGCCGATTCCCAGATGAAGCCGTAGAGGAGGAAGAGCATTCCCACCAGGGCCGAGGCAAGACGGTAGATCCGCAAGTCGACCGACGGGATCAGGACGAGGTCGACGAAGAGGAGCACGTTGTTGATGGAGAGACCCACGAAGCAGAGGGCGCTCCAGAGCAGCAACCGGCTCCGTTGCTTGCGGTACTCGCGATAGAGAAGGAGCGTGCACAACAGGCACGTCAGGGTCGCCAGCAGGTAGAGAATGACCTTGATACTCTCCATCTAGGGCTTCCTGATCCGGAATGCATTGGCAAAAGTGTCGAGGGCCTTGGCGTCGGCGATCGCATAGATGGTGCGGATCAGGGTGACGGGCCTTTCGTTGTAGGCGCGGACGATATGCTCCGCGGCGATGGCGAGCTCCGGCGTCGAGGGCAGGTACTGGAACCCGGTCGCGGGGTCACCGACCGCGAGCCCGCACGAGCGGAGGGCATCGAGGAACCCCACCACCGTGGGCTGTGCGACGGTGGTGCCCTGCATGGCCGCCCGGACCTCCTGCAGCGACCAGACCCGGTCTGGCGACGAGGAGAGCAGGATGAATACTTCCAGTGCGTCCGTGCTCGGCACGCACGACCGCAACAGCGAGCGGACGTCCTCGCGGTCAAGATCCGCCACGCACGTCCCCTCCGCACGCGCCGGATGCCGATAGACTACTCACGGCGCCTCCCAGGTGAGCCCTCACAATGCAGATTGAACCTGCGTCGCCGCCTTGTCAACTGTGGTGCCGGTCGACCAGAGGGTGTCACCTCGCCCGGATTACGCGTCCTACATCCGGACCTCATTTCCGGCTCGCAGCCGACATCTCAACCCGGAGCATGAATATGGCGAAGAACACCATCTGCGTCTGGTACGACAAGGACGCCGAGGCGGCGGCACGGTTCTATGCCGCGACCTTTCCCGACAGCCGCGTTGACGCGGTGCACAAGGCGCCGAGCGATTATCCCAGTGGCAAGGCAGGCGACACCATCACGGTGGAGTTCACCGTCGCAGGCGTGGCCTGCGTCGGCCTGAATGGCGGTTCGTACTTCAAGCAGACCGAGGCCTTCTCGTTCCAGATCTCGACGGAAGATCAGGCCGAGACCGACCGCTACTGGAACGCGATCGTGGGCAATGGCGGCCAGGAGAGCGAATGTGGCTGGTGCAAGGACAAGTGGGGCGTCTCGTGGCAGATCACGCCCCGCGTCCTCACCGAGGCAATGGCAGCCGGCGGTGAGGAGGCCAAGCGCGCCTTCGACGCGATGATGACGATGAAGAAGATCGACGTCGCCACCATCGAGAAGGCGCGCAAAGGGTGAGCTGAGCTACTTCTTGACCATCACCTGACCACGCGTCTCGCCGTTGGGGTACTTGGCCGTGTGGACATTGACATAGGCATTGCCATTGCCGAGCAGCGTCATCAGCGAGTCGCCGGTGACGCTGGCTGTGGCGCTCATCTTGAGGTCAAAGGTTCCCTCGGCGATGGCGCCGTTCTTTCCCACACCCGACTTGATGTCGAAGGTGAAGACCGGCGGGCCCGCCACGCCGGCCGCACCGACGTGGATATGCGCCGCCGTCGCCGAACCGCTGAGACCGTTCACGCGGACGACGTAGTGGAGCTTGTTGTCTGCCACATGAAACGTGGCCGTCCCGGTAGCGCCGGAGCTGTTCGCAGGAGTTTCCTGGGAGCTCGTCATATTGGCGACGAATTCTGGAGAAGCCGCGGTGCGGGAAGCGGTGCCGGTCCAGGCGGTTCCCACGACGGCGGTGATGGCAAGAAGAATGGCTTTCGGTGACATGGGGTACTCTCGTTGAGAAGTGGTGACGGATGACAGATGACAGATGACAGATGACAGATGACGGAGGCTGCAGCCCCGAGCGCAGGGCATCTGTCATCAACCATCCGCCATCCGTCATCCTGTTTTTCAGGTCAGTATCGCAATCAGGATGATGATCGGAATCGGAACTCCGAGAAACCAGAGCAGCATCGACTTCACAGGAACCTCCAGAGATTGAGTGGGTGAGCGTCAGACGCGCTGGACCAGATCACGAGTGCGGCCACCGAGCGTCGCAGCGAGACTTGCACTGAACGCGCCGACGAGGAGGCCGAGGAAGACCCAGAGCAACGAATGGCCGACGGCATCCTTGGCCGATTCGGCGGCCTTGGCGGCCATCGCGACCACATCGCTGGCGCGCTGTTCACCGGCTGACTGCGCTACGCCGGTCTGCTGGCTGATGATCCGCCCGGCAGCGGCCTTGTCATCGCTCGCAAAGGTTGCCATCAGCAGGGTACGGGCAAGAATGCGTTCGAGCTCGCCGCGCACTTCGGGGGATGCCGGCGCGGCGGCGGGGGTGCTCGGCCGCAGCATCACATCGACGAAGTAGGCGTTGGTCGATGCTTCCTGCCTGGTGTCGGGAGGGGATGCGGAGGCACCGCCGGCGAGTACGGCCGACCCGGCCGCGAGGAATGCAATCGTGCCGCAGAGGGCGAGGCCCCACGCGAGGAAGCCGTGCACGGTATCGCGGAAGTAGGCCTCGTCGCCGTGGATGCCGAGCCAGCGATTGCGGAGGCGGCCGGCGAGGTAGCCGCCGAGACCGCCGCTGATGATCTGCATGATCACCAGCCAGGCGATTGTGGCCATGCCGATGACCTTGGTGGTGTCGCGTGGTGCCGACCATGGGGTCATCGACGAAAGGCCGAGGCCGGCGCCGAGGGCGAGGAGGATGAACGACATCGAGGCGACGACGATCGCCCCGCCGAGCACGGCGCTCCAGCTGATACCGGTACTGTAGGTGTGATCGTCGAACGCCGGGGCAGGACGCAGCCCGGTGTCGGCGAGAGACGGATAGGGAGCAGGATTCATGGGAGTGACCCAGGGTTGAAGGACCAGAGGATGCCGAGGCATCGGTGTGCTCTCGGTGACGGTCTCCTCTGCCATCGTTACACATCGCGCGTTCGCCCTGCTGTGTCGCGCGGCTCCACAGGGAGCGTCCTACTCACGAAGCGATCGGAATTTCTCCAACGTGGATGTGCAGCATGACCGACAAGACCAAGCCCGAGCCCAAGTTCGACAAGGCGAAGGAAGAGGCGAAGGAAGAGAAGGCGCAGACCATCCGGAAGCAGCACGCGCACGATGCGCCGGAGACGCGGAACACCGAGAATCGTGGCCGGACGGCGTCGAATCGGGGGAAGTGAGGAAAAGCAGGATGATGGATGACGGAGGACCGATGACCGATGACCGATGACAGATAATGGATAGGCGAGGGAACCGCTGGCGCCGGATCGGGCGGGCGCTGCTCGCGATCCTCTTCATCGGCGCGGGCATCCTGCACTTCACTCGGCCCGCTGCCTACATCGGCATCGTGCCCTCGTACCTTCCGGCGCATGCATTCCTGGTGGCTCTCAGCGGCGTCGCGGAGATTGCTGGCGGGGTCGGATTACTCATCCCCGCCACCCGTCGTGCAGCAGGCTGGGGACTGCTGCTCCTGCTCATCGCGGTCTTCCCTGCCAACATCGAGATGCTGCGACTCTATCGCGCACGCGGCGTTCCCTTCTGGGGCGAAGCGCTGCTCTGGTTGCGGTTGCCGCTGCAGCTGGTGTTGATGTGGTGGGTGTGGCGGGTGAAGGATGACCGATGACCGATGACCGATGACAGATGACAGATGACGGAGTTTGTCATCCTGAGCGGCCTGCCCTGAGCTCGTCGAAGGGTAGTGAGCCGGAGGCGAACGCAGTCGAAGGGGCGACACTCAACGGGGCAGAGATTCAGCGCCGCTCCTCATCCAGCGCCTCGGCCTCTTCCGCCACCTCGGCAGCCGCGAGGGCGCGGTCGCGGAGGGCATCGTGTGTATCCGAGTCGGAGTACTCGGCCGACAATGCAAGATCGAGTGCCACACGATAGAGCATTGGAAGGTCACTGATTGGCACCCGACCGTCGCGCTCACGACGGAAACCCTCGAGTGAGCGGAGCAGGCCGGGAAGGCCACCGACGGCCTGCAGCAATCCGTAAGCTTCCCTTGTGATCGCCTCGATGCGTACCATCGCCTTGAAATCTTCCGGGCTCCCAGTCCCGCCATACAAAAACCGATACACTCTCGCCACGTCGGGCCCGGACAGCGGGCGACCGTCAGGCAAGTCGTACAGGGTGACATTGGTTGCTTCTGGTGCCCAGGAGATGGTCACGTCGGGAATCGCGACCTGCGAAATGCGAAGCCGCCGCCCATTGGCCAGTGTGAATCGGAGAATGCCGACCTTTCGCCGGATCAGCGGTTCGAGAAAGAAGAAGTACGGGAGCATCGCGGCCATTCCGAAAAGCCCGTACTTGAGGTGGTCCCATCCGGCGACGAAGTAGAGCCAGACCGTGGCCACAAGTGCGAGGGTGGCACTGACAGGCAGCGTACCTCGCCAGGTGCGCTCACCGTACATCTTCTTGGAAAGCGCCGTGACGAACGCGACCAGCGCATAGAGCTGTATCATCCCTATCGGCACGATCCAATCGCCGTTGCTTGACCAGAAGAGCACTCCCAGGACAGCGAGCCCGGTCACTCCGAGGAGGAATGGCACCCATCGAAGCTGTCGCGCGCGTCGGTCGGCCTCTCGCTTCAGGCGCAGCGCCGCACGGCTCGGCTCGCTGTCCTCGGCAGGCGGTCCAAGTCGCAGCAGTTCCAGTCGGTCGCTGACGCGAGCTGGAGCCAAGGCAAGTTGGGGCAGCGTCGCCGGCACCGCCGATGCAAAGCGCGCTTCAATCTCCGGCAGCGCCGCGGCCGAGGCCTCGGGGCCGAGGAGGTTCCACTCCTCGCAGGAGGCGCAAATGCGCCAGACCCGGCGATGGGCCGGGTCGAAGGCGATCTTGCTGGCATCGGGGATCGAGGCGAGTTCGCGATTGGCCGCGAAGGGCTTGCCGCATGTGATGCAGGTCGAAGGGGTGGGGGGCATGCCAGGAATCTAGGGGATCTCCCGCCGCCGCGAAGACCGGTGCCGCGCAAGCGCGGCACCACCGGTCAGCTCGAGGCGAGGCAGGTATCGCCCATCGCCCATCGCCCATCGGCTAGTCCTTGATGCCGTCTCCGTTTTCGTCGCGGAAGACGTGAAACGACGCGCGGATATTCTGTTCGATTCGCGAACGACCCTGCTGCGTCAGTGTGAGCGGGTTCACGAGCGAGGCGCCCCCGTCGGCGAGGAACCAGTCGCGCACGTCGAGCTTCAACGTGAGCGCGGTGACGTCGCCGCCCGTTACCTCGATCACTTGCGGGAAGGCGATCTCGACCACCGAGGTCAGCGGAGTGGTGAACGTGAACGGAGTGGTATTGAAGGTGCCGGTTACCCTGATGCTGACGCCGGAGAAGTCGGGATTGGCCGAGAGAAAGGCGGCGTCCTTCGAACCGGCCGGCTTGTGGATCTGCAGTGTCATCTTGTCGTAGGTGCCGATCGGGACGTCAGCCGTGAAGCTCGCCGCGACTCCGGCGATGAGTGGCGGGGCGATCAACATCGGGCCAAGCCGGAGATTGGAACACTCGTCCGTGCCCGCTTCATCGGCATCGGTGCCGCTGGTTTCGTCGACCACCGGTGTCGGACAACTGCCGTTGACTCGCTGCAGCTTGATCTTCCGCGCCACCAGCTGCACATCCTCGATCAGGATGACGTCACCCCCGAGCGTGACGCTGAGGCCAGGGGCCATCAATGACGCACCGCTGCTCCCGGCCGGAATGGTTGAGAGTTTGAGGGCAACTCGCCCCGTGTTGTCGGAGGACGAAGTACCCGAACAGCCGGCGGCCGCGGCGGCAAGCAGGAGCAGCGGCGAGAGAGCTGCGAACGATCGCATGGGAGGACTCCTGAGAGGGCACTGATTGATTCCTTGGTAGTAACGCCTGCGAGGGCCTCCACCAGCACACTGACTAGAAGTCATACAGGGACGCGGGGATTCGGGAATTTGTCATCCTGAGCGAAGCGAGGGAGCCGGAGCTCCGCCCCCTCGCTTCGCTCAGGGTGACAGACTGATCCCCCTCCCTCCCTTCTCCGTTACCCGTCACCCATCACCCTCCGAAACCAACCATCCCAACGCCCGTATTGTCTAAGACTCTTAATAAAGCTCCTTTACCCGGACTTCCCCATGCCCCTCCCAGTCGTCAAAGGGACCCTCGATGTCCTCGTCCTCAAGGCCCTCTCCTGGCAGCCGATGCACGGCTTCGAGGTGACCGCCTGGCTCGAGGCCCGGAGCGGCAAGCGGCTCGCCCTCGAAGACGCCGCCCTCTATCAGGCGCTCTACCGGATGGAGAAGAAGGGGCTCGTGAAGGCCGAATGGGGTGTCACCGAGCACAATCGTCGGGCCCGCTACTACCGCGTCACAGATCTGGGTGCCGAGCAGTTGCTTCAGCAGATGAACGACTGGCTCGAGTATGCCGACACCGTGACCAGCATCCTCACTGACCCGCACCCAGCGCGCTGACCGATGCCATTTCTCCGCCCCGGGATCCGCAAACTCCTCCGCCTCGGCGATGGTCGCGAAGTAGATGACGAGATCGCGCTCCATCTCGAGTTGCGGATCGAGTCGCTGATGCGCGATGGCCTCACGCGCGAAGAGGCAGCCGCCGAAGCCGCGCGACTCTTCGCCGCGAGCGATGCATCACTCCGCGCCCTTCACGCCACCGCCAACGACCGAGACGACCGGATGCGGCTGCACGAACGCCTTGAGAGCGCGCGCCAGGACCTGCGCTACGCCGCGCGCCGCCTGCTCCGCGAGCCCGCCGTCACTCTCTTCATGGTGCTCACCCTCGCCCTCGGCATCGGCGCCAACGTCACCGCCTTTTCGCTCATCGACCGGATTCTATTGCGAGGGCCGGAGCACATCGTTGATGGCGATGGCCTCTCGCGGATCTTCCTGCACACGCAGGGGCCGCCGTTCGGCGAGCAGACGATGGGGTGGATTCCCTACCCCATCTATTCCGCACTGCGCACCTCGATGCAGGGCGCGACCGCGATGGGTGCCTATCGCGTTGACGACCGGATGATCGGTATCGGCGCCGCCGCCCGGCCACAGCGCGTCGGCACCGCCGATGGCGCGTTCTTCCCGCTGCTCGGTGTCAAGCCGCTGCTCGGGCGCTTCTTCGGTCCGGCCGACGAGGCCGAGGGTGGCGCGACGCTCGCGGTGCTGAGCGAAGCGACCTGGCGGAATGACTATGGCGCCGATCCGAATGTCGTGGGCAAGAGCTACACCTCGAGTGACATTGTGCACACGATCATCGGTGTCGCGCCGGCGGGATTCACTGGCGCGTCACTCGGCCGAGTGGATGCGTGGACGCTGATCAGCGAGAACGGCAAAGGAGCGAGCAAGCGCTCAAACAACTGGAACATCATCGTTCGTCGCAAGCCGGGTGTCACCGCCGCAGTGATTGGCAGTGAGGCCGATGCGATCCATAGCCGCAATCCGGATGTCGGCCCCAAGTGGACGCGCGACGTGAAGCTCCTCGCGGCACCGATCAGTTTCGACGACACCGCCCGCCCCGCGCTCGAGAGCGTGCTCGCGCGCTGGCTCGGCGCGATCTCGCTGATCATCCTGCTGATTACCTGCGCCAATCTCGTGAACCTGCAACTCGCGCGGCTCGCGCGTCGGCAGCAGGAGCTGGGCATTCGCGTGGCACTTGGTGCCGGGCGTTCGCGTGTGGTGCGACTGCTGGTGCTCGAAGGGATGCTGCTCGCGGGAGCTGGTGGTGCCGGGTCACTGCTGGTAGCGCGGCTCACCGAGCCTGTGCTGCGGCGGGTGCTCTTCCTCAATGCGGGGTGGAGCAGCACGGTGGTCGATGGTCGCGTGCTGCTTGCGGTGGCAGCAATCACCCTGCTCACGGCGCTGGTGGTGGGGGTGATTCCCGCGCTGCGTGCCGGCGGCACCGGATTGACTGCATCGCTCAAGAGTGGCGTGCGGGTGAGTGGTGGCCGGTCACGCGTCCGGTCGGCACTGACGGTGGTGCAGGCAGCGTTGAGTGTGCTGCTGCTGGTGGGAGCGGGGTTGTTTCTGAGGTCTCTCGCGCAGGTGCGTGCGCTCGATTTGGGCATCGATGCCGAGCATGTGATTGTGGCCGAGGCGCAATTTCCGGCGAGCGCGGGGCCGTTCGAGGAACGTTCGGCGCTCGAGCGGTCGCGCTATCGCGAGTTACTCGAGGCGGTGCGTCGCGAGCCGGGTGTGGAGCGTGCGGCGCTCACGATCGGGCTGCCGTTCTACGGGTCGTTTGGTGTGGGGATCTGGGTGCCCGGAATGGATTCGATTCCTCAATTGCCGGGGGGCGGACCGTACATCACCGCGGTGAACAGCGAGTATTTCGCGACGATGGGGACGCGTCTCGTGCGTGGCCGAGTCTTTGGTGATGCCGATCGCGAAGGGAGTGATCCGGTGGTGATTGTGGGTGAGGCGATGGCGCGGATGCTCTGGCCCGGCAAGGATGCGCTGGCGCAGTGTCTCACGCTCTTCGAGAAGACGGCGCCGTGTGCGCGGGTGGTGGGTGTCGTGGCCGACATTCATCACAGCGGCCTGCACGAAGAGGCCTCAATGCAATACTACGTCCCGATTGGTCAGGAGCGCGGCTTCAGCGGGATGTCGCTGGTGGTGCGGCCGCGGGATGGGGTGGCGTTGAGCTGGCCGGCGCTGAAGGCGACGCTGATGCGGGCGAATGCCGGCATTGCCGCGATCGATGTGAAGAAACTCGGCACGGCGCTCGACGGGGAGTTGCGGCCGTTGCGACTCGGGATGATCACCTTCGGGCTGAGCGGCGCGCTCGCGCTGGTGGTCGCCGCGCTCGGCCTCTACTCGGTGATGGCGTATATGGTCGCGTGGCGGACGCACGAGATCGGGATCCGGATGGCGCTCGGTGCGACGGAGGGGTCGGTCGCGTGGCTGGTGGTGCGCAGCGGGGCGATTCTGGCTGGCAGCGGCGTGATCATCGGGCTCGGGTTGGCGTACGCGGGGCGGAAGCTGATCCAGCCGCAGCTCTTTGATGTCTCGGGGAGTGATCCGCTGGTCTTTGGCGGGGTGGCGGCGGTGATCCTGGGGGTGGCGTTGCTGGCGGGGTGGTTGCCGGCGAGACGGGCGGCGCGGATCCGGCCGACGGAGGCGTTGCGCGCCGAGTAGCCCGGAAAGGTTGTCACCCTGAGCGAAGCGAGGGGGCGGAACTGCTTTGTCGCCCCGGGCCATCGGGCAGCCGGGTGAATGGAGAAGCGACGCCTGGGGCCCCCGAGGTCGTGTGGGCCGGACCGCAGTCGGAGCACCTCGGGCCGCACCCGTGGCGCCCAAGCCCGGCTTCGGGCATATTAGGCGCCGCAGGATTGGGGTCCGTAGCTCAGCTGGATAGAGCGCTTGCCTCCGGAGCAAGAGGTCGCGCGTTCGAATCGCGCCGGGCCCACTAACGAAGTTCATATCCCACCGTACGTTACGTTCGGTGGGATTTTGATTTCGATCTCCCACGGAACCCGTGGTGCCAAGGTGTGGTGCCAAAGTTGAGCCCGCTGCCCCGACACCCCAGATTCAATGTCCGCCAGCCGGACATCTCCCCCCATGTCAGGACCATATGGCCGCCGACCTCGTAGCAGTCGAAAAACATCTCTGGGCCGCCGCTGACGAGCTCTGGGCCAACACTGGTCTTAAGCCTGCGGAGTTCTCCACCCCCGTTCTCGGGCTCATCTTCCTGCGGTATGCGGACAAGCGGTTCACCGAACTGACTCAGACTTGGGCTAGGGAGGGGACGCCAACGGATGAGATCGAAGCCGTGGATTACCAGGCGGAAGGTGTGCTCTTTCTGCCGGACGAGGCCCGCTTCTCCCACTTGGTGGGGCTCACCGAGGGGAGCAACCTGGGCAGGGCCATCACGATTGCGATGTCGTTGGTCGAAGAGTACAACCCAGAACTGAAAGGTGTCCTCCCCCGCGGCTACAACCTCCTGCCAAATGCGACGCTGGGTGAGCTGCTCCGTTTGTTGGCGCCGTTGGACTTGGAGGGCGATGCCTTCGGAAAGGTCTACGAATACTTCTTAGGCAACTTCGCCCTTAAAGAGGGACAGAAAGGCGGGGTCTTCTACACTCCACCCAGCATAGTCAGGCTGATCGTCGAGATCCTACAGCCGTTCCACGGTCGAATCTTCGACCCTGCTTGCGGCTCAGGGGGGATGTTCGTGCAATCGGCCGCTTTCGTACAGCGCCATCAAAAGAATGCGACGCGGGAGCTCACCGTGTTCGGGACCGAGAAGGCCAGCGACACCGTGAAGCTGGCCAAGATGAATCTCGCGGTTCACGGGCTGTCAGGGGACGTCCGCGAGGCCAACACTTACTACGAGGACCCCCAGAAGGCGGTGTCGAGCAAAGGTGGTCGATTTGATTTCGTGATGGCCAACCCGCCATTCAACGTATCCGGCGTCGATAAGGACAGGCTGAAGGATGACCCCCGCTTCCTGCTTGGGCTGCCGACTACCGACAACGCGAACTACCTGTGGATCCAGCTTTTCGGGGCCAGCCTTAACCAGAACGGCCGTGCCGGCTTCGTCATGGCAAACTCAGCCGGCGATGCGCGTGGCAGCGAGCAGGACATACGCAAGAAGCTGATCCAGAGCGGAGTGGTAGACGTGATCGTCACCGTGGGCTCCAACTTTTTCTACACGGTCACACTCCCCTGCACCCTATGGTTTTTCGACCGCGCGAAGGCACGCGGGCCGCGCAGAGACAAGGTCTTGTTCATCGATGCTAGGCCGTTCTTTGTGCAGGTAAGCCGGGCCATTCGAGAGTTCGCTCCTGCGCAGTTGGAGCTCCTGGCCAACATCGTGCGACTGTACCGCGGGGAGGAACCGGAGTACGACCAAGGAAGCAAGGCGATGGTGAGCGAGCACTTCCCCGGCGCGACGTACACGGACGTTGCCGGTCTCTGCAAGGCCGCTACCCTAAATGAGATCGAGGCCAATGGTTGGAGCCTGAATCCGGGGAGGTATGTCGGCATCGGTGCTCGCGCCGCCGATGAATTCGACTTCGCAGAGCGACTCCAGGAATTGAACGAGGAGCTGCAGAAACTGGATCTGGCGGCAATTCCGCTTCGGGAAGCCATCGACCAGGGAGTACAGGAGTTGCTCGCATGAGCTGGATGCGCGGCCGGCTCGGTGATTTGGCGGATCTCTCCCTCGGGAAAATGCTCGACAAAGTAAAGAATAAGGGAGTGTTGCGCCCATACCTAGCCAACGTAAACGTGCGATGGGGAGCGTTCGACTTATCGGCACTCCGAGAAATGCGGTTCGAAGAGCGCGAGCTCGAGCGGTATGGGATTCGGAGTGGCGATATCGTGATGTGCGAGGGTGGCGAGCCGGGGCGTTGTGCCATTTGGCGCGAACAACTCCCTGGGATGATGTTGCAGAAGGCGCTGCACCGTGTGCGGGCGGGGGCCGGCATCGACCACAGATTCCTCTTCTATAGCCTGACACATAAAGGGCAGACACGGGCCCTCGACCAGTACTTCACCGGATCAACCATCAAGCACCTCCCCAACGAAAAACTGGCTCTAGTTGAAGTCGAATACCCTCCGATCGAAGAGCAGCGTCGAATCGCTGACATCCTTTCGGCTTACGACGACCTGATCGACAACAACACGAGGCGGATCGTTATCCTGGAGGAAATGGCTAAGCGCACCTTCGAGGAGTGGTTCGTCAGGTTCCGCTTCCCGGGGCACGAGCGAGTGCGAATGCGCGCTTCGGACGATGGCCTTGTTCCGGAAACCTGGGAACGATCGCATCTGAGCGATCTCTGCAAGTCCATTGAAGACGGTGATTGGGTCGAATCGAAGGATCAGGGGGGTGAGGACTTTCGGCTGCTCCAAATTTCCAACGTCGGGATCAACCGCTTCGTTGAGACAGGTAACTACCGGTTTATTTCTCGGGACACCTTCACACGGCTCCGTTGCCGCGAGATCGTGCCTGGTCAGATCCTCATTGCACGTATGCCCACTCCGATTGGTCGGGCTTGGCTCGTAACCCCGAAGCCATGGAAAATGATTACAGCAGTGGACGTAGCGATCGCTGAGGCAGAAGTCTCTCGGACGTCCCCTGAATTCCTGCTCCACTTCCTCAACTCTGAAGCGACACTCGCAGCGTTCGCAACTCAAGCATCTGGGACGACGCGACTTAGGATAACCCGTCGCCAAATCGCGGCGATGCGTGTACTGGCACCTCCACCTACGTTGGCGCACCAATTCAGCAAGGTCGTCGGCCCCATGAACGCGCTGGTCGAAGTGCTCACGAGGAGCAATGAAGAGCTTCTCGTCGCCCGCAACCTTCTGCTGCCCAAACTCATCACCGGAGAACTGGAGGTTTCTGCAATGTCGGTCTCCGGGACCAACGCCCCATGATTCCGCCTCCCGGGGTGAAGGGGGTCTCCGCAGGCTACGGCGAACTGGAGCTGGTTGAGTTGCCGGCGATCAACCTACTTAAATCCTTGGGCTGGATGTATACCAATTTATTCACCGAGACCTTCGGGGAATTGGGGAGCGAAGGGCGCCAGAGCGAGTCGCAAGTCATCCTGACCCGTCGCCTACGCGACGCGCTCGAGGTGCTGAACCCCGGGCTGCCACTCGACGCCTATGGTCAAGCGGTTGAGCAACTTGCACAGGACCGGTCCAAGCAGATCGCCGTCAATGCCAATCGTGACTTCTACCGGCTCCTGAAGGACGGCGTCAAAGTAAAGGTGCCCGACGAGCACGGCACACACAGCACCGAGACTCTCCGTGTTATTGACTGGGATGCTCCGGGCAACAACGAGTTCTTCCTCACCTCGCAAATGTGGGTCGCCGGCGACATGTATCGCCGCCGATGTGACCTCGTAGGCTTCGTCAACGGCCTGCCGTTGGTGTTCATTGAGCTCAAGCAACCGGCGGTCCCGCTGAAGAGCGCATTCGACGATAACCTGCGCGACTACCGCGGCCAGAGCATCCCGCAGCTCTTCCACCCCAATGCGTTCATCCTGCTCTCGAATGGCTCCGAGACAAAGGTTGGCACGCTGACGAGCGAGTGGGAGCACTTCTTCGACTGGAAGCGGGTGGCCGACGAAGGCGAGGTCGGAAAGGTGAGCCTGGAGCGGACACTTCGGGGATTGCTGGAACCGGGCCGGCTCCTCGACTACATCGAAAACTTCACGGTGTTCGAGGAGGGAAAGGGCGGCTGGATCAAGAAGATCGCGAAGAACCACCAACTCCTCGGCGTGAACAAGTCCATCGCGCGCCTGGTGGAGCTGCGGAAGGGCGAACGCCATGAGAGCAAGAGACTCGGGGTCTTTTGGCACACCCAGGGTTCGGGAAAGAGCCTCTCGATGGTGTTCTTCACCCAGAAGGTCCTCCGCAAAGTCTTAGGAAGTTGCACCTTCGTGATCGTCACGGATCGCGAGGAACTCGACGATCAAATCAGCAAGACCTTCAAAGCGACCGGGGCCACCTCCAAGGAGGATGTGCGGGCTACCAACGGGGACCACCTGAAGGAGCTGCTCCGCGGGAACGAGCGCTACATCTTCACCCTGATCCAGAAATTCAGGAACGAACTCGGTCGGCCCTACCCGATGCTCTCGGATCGATCGGATGTGATCGTGATTACCGACGAGGCGCACCGGAGCCAGTACGACATCTTCGCCCTCAACATGCGGAACGCACTTCCGAACGCCGGCTTTATCGGGTTCACCGGCACACCGCTCATCAAGGGAGAAGAGGAGAGGACTCGGGAGGTCTTCGGCGACTATGTCAGCGTCTACGACTTCGCCCGGTCGGTCGCCGACGGCGCGACGGTGCCACTCTACTACGAAAACCGGATCCCAGAAGTACAGCTGACCAACGCGGAGTTGAACCGGGACTTGGAACTCCTGCTGGAGGCCGCTGAGCTGGACGAGGAGCAAGAGAAGAAGCTGGAGCGGGAATTCGGACGCGAGTACCACATCATCACCCGCGAAGATCGGCTCGATGCTATTGCCAAGGATATCGTGGCCCACTTCACCGGTCGCGGATACCGTGGCAAGGCGATGATGGTATGTATCGACAAGGCGACGGCGGTCCGGATGTACGGCAAAGTCCAATTCTACTGGAAGGCCGAGGTTGCAAGGCTTATCGCCGCACAGGCTCAGGCCCTTGGGGATGCCCTCGAGGCCCTGACGGAGCGCATCCGGCTGATGGAGACCACCGATATGGCTGTGGTGGTCTCGCAGGGCCAGAATGAGGTGGCGGACCTCAAAGCCAAAGGCCTGGATATCCTCCCGCACCGGAAGCGGATGCTGAAGGAGGATATGGACGAGAAGTTCAAGGACCCAGCCGACAACCTCCGATTGGTCTTCGTTTGCGCGATGTGGATCACCGGCTTCGATGTGCCTACCTGCTCGACCATCTACCTCGATAAGCCCATGAGGGCACACACCCTGATGCAGACCATCGCCAGGGCAAACCGTGTAGCCCCCGGCAAAGAGTCGGGGCTGATCGTCGATTATATCGGCATCTTCCGGGCACTGCAGCGCGCCCTCGCCACCTATGCCCAGCCCGAGCCCGGCGAAGCGTCGTCCGAGGGCCGTGGACCGATCCTGGACAAGACCGAGCTCGTGGCCGCACTCCAATCTGCGTTGAGTGAGGCGACCGTGTTCGCCGAGCTGAGGGGGGTGCGTCTAAGCAACATCTCTCATGCGCAGGGATTCGAGCGGATCGGGCTGATTGATGACGCAGTGGAAGCCTTCCTGGCGAGCGAAGCGGAGAAGCAGAACTTCCTGCAGCTGGCGAGTCGGGTGGCCAGACTGTTCAAGGCGATCCTTCCCGACCCACTGGCCAACGAACTGGCCCCCCTCGCAGTACTCGTCGCATACATTGCCGCGAAGATTCGTTCGGAGACCGATCCGGCCGATATCTCGGATGTTATGGGCGAGGTCGAGGCTCTCCTGAACGACTCGATCGCGACTGAGGGGTACCGGATTGGGCCAGCCAGTCAGCCGGCCGCGCTGATCAACCTTTCCGAGATCGACTTTGAGGCACTGCAGGCGAAGTTCACTGCCGGTCACAAGCGCACGGAGGCAGAGAAGCTCAAGCGGCTGATCGAGGGGCAGCTCCACCAGATGCTCGCGATGAACAGCTCTCGAGTTGACCTGGCCGAGAAGTTCCAGAAACTGATCGATGAGTACAACGCCGGCAGCCGGAACATCGAACAGTTCTTCCTCGAGCTGAAGGAGTTCGCGCGGGCGCTGACCGAGGAGGACCGTCGGGCGATGGCGGAGGGGCTCAGCGAAGAGGAGCTCGCGCTCTTCGATATTCTGACCAAGCCGGAGCCGGTCCTGACCAAGGCCGAGGAAGCTGATGTGAAAAGGGTGGCCCGGGAGCTCCTTGAGACCCTGAAGCGAGAGAAACTCGTCCTCGATTGGCGAGAAAAACAGCAAGCGCGAGCCGCGGTGATGCAGACCCTGAAGCTCGAGATGCGGGGATTACCTGCGCGGTACACCCTGGAGCTGCGGAAGGCGAAGGTCGACCGGGCATACGCCCATGTGTTCGACCACTATTTCGGGGCTGGGGAGAGCGCGTACAACACACTGAGGCGAGCGGGGTAGCGTTCGCCAGAACTGTTCCCTTCGCGGCCCGGCTCGGCCAGCGAATGAGGGGGTGGTACGCGCGCGCGCGTGCGCGAGGTTCATACTCTTCGCTTGCGCGACTTCGCAGTCTGCTCCCGCCGCTTCTTCCGCAGACACTCCAATTCCCCGCAGCAGAGCCGCACCCGCCGCTTCTTGTATTCCCTGCGCGGCTGTTTCACCGCCCCCTGGTATACCGTTTCGCAATAGGCACAAACACCCAGTCGGGGGCTTCCGACGATTGCATCTTGCATGGCACCTGCCAGCGCGCCCCACGCCGCACCCGTGTAGTGAACTTCCACAAGGCCTGACTCCCCGCGCATGAGCCTCGGCCGCACCTCACCCTCTCTAGTCCAAATCTCGAACACCTCCAGGACCCGCTGAACTTGCAACGCCCTCCACGCGGCTCGAAGATCACCGCTACTACCCCGATGTTCGATGGGGAGTGGCTGATCGTGACGCTGCCAGATGCTCGTGACATCCACCGGGGAGCAGACCCGCTTAAACCGAGCGATTAAGTGTGCATCTGTATGGTTGAAGAGAAAGTCCGCAACCAGTTGAACATCCGCAGGGTCAGGCTTGAGCTTGCCAACCAAGGCCAGGTGAAGCCGGAGGGTACTGCGGACCAGTAAGGAGGCTACCACGTAGTCCTTCAGCGATTCGCGATAGACGTTGTCCGTCCCGGAGGGTCGCATCGGCAGAGGCTCGCCGAACGGAGAAATCAGCAGCCCGTGATTCTCCACAAACTGTTGCACGCCTCGACAATTACGCTCAAACGAACTGTCACGCGTGATCGCGAGAAAGTCCCTGAGGACCGTATCGGTGGCGGGCTCCGGGAGCTCATCGAAGATCGGGTAGCGTGCCGCGACCACTTCGCGGTTCGTGTCAACTTCGACCGCAAGGGGTCGAGCCCAGGGAACAGTCGGCCGAGCGGAACCGCGGGTTGCGGGAATCATCAATTCCTCACCGGGAAATACCTTTGTGATGCTGTAAGCGATACTGCGAACATATCTATCTAGCGCCCTCTCGCGCCAACCCCGAAGTTGACACGAACCCTTTACGAGGGGGGTGGCATGCAGGAGATCGAGGGGGTGATGGGATTGGTTGCTCGTCCAGATTCTGGCTCTCCCGGCGGAAAAAAGGGGCCGATCCCGCAGCACGCGAACGGCGCCTCCAATTATTGGAGATTGGCCCCCAGCGTACGGTATTGGGGGCTTATCGCCAAGACGGGCCGACGGCAAGCAAACAGTCCCCTTGTCCCATCGAGTGGAGCAATAACCTGTGCACCGGACACCTTGAGGAGGGGTGACTTTTAGAGGAGAAATAGTGAGGAGACCAAGGGGAATCACTCACGGCACATCAAGCGGTCTAACACACCAAAAGCGCACTGCACTTTGAGGCCCGCCGCGGCTATCCGGATCGTGTGCGCATCCGGGGGATTGGTAGCATAGGCAGAGGCCGTACGATAGCGCCGGACTTCGTCCAGTTCCGAAAAGATCGACTGGTCTACCTGCCGGGTTGTCGGGCTACCGTATTGATCCGTACCACCGACACTCGTGGTCAGTGTGAGCTGTCGTGCTGTCGGACATTCAGTCGCCGCGGCCCATACAGTTGATCCGATCTCGAGTGCAATCTGATTGGCATCTGTGGATCGCACCACAACTCCACGATCGATAGAAGCATTGCCTCTCCCGCAAGCATCCGAATGACTCTCGGCCGTGCCAGCACCTGAGGCTGAAGCAGCGGCCGACGGTAGCGGCTGCTCATCTCCGCTGCTCTTCTGCCCTCCGGTAGGAGCGATCAAGATAACGACGACAATAATTGTGAAAACAGCGCCGAAAACCCGCCAAAAGGACGAGCGGGTCCCCCACCCCGGTCTTCTCGTGAACGACCCTTGAGTCGGTGGCAGCACCGCATGAGGGATCGCGGTCGAGCCCTCATGAGAAATCCTTCGATTTCGCCATTGGCGCACTCCCCAACGAGCTCCGAAGCCGACGAAGGCAAAAATGACCGCGACCAGCAGTATCGGAACGATCCAGTTGGTGCTAATAGTGCTCGCGGGCGGGAAGTTGGCGGCGGGGACCGCCACCGGTAACGCCGAAGCCATGGGCGCAGCCGGGGCCGCAGTATCCCGCGCCGCGAGCTGGGTGGCCATACACGGTAAACCATCAGGCGGAATGGTGTCGGTGTGGACAGATCCATCAGCACCCACCGAATGTCGGAGGAAACCACTAGTCCGATCAGTGAGGCTGAGTGACCAGAGAAACGTTGCCACGAACGGCGATGATCCAGGACAGGCATGGGGCGAATACCACCTCGCGTCCGTCTCGGTAAACTCAGGAACACGTGGTGTGAGCACCGCTGTACCGCCGTCCCACGGCTCTACCACACCCTGCGCCTCTGCCCTGGAAGTCAAGTCCAGAATGTATATCAGCGACGCCCCATCAGCAGTGATCTCGATGGCGCCGTCGCGGACGGAAGGCATCGCTTTCCATTCAACCGCCCGGCCGGGCCGCCACTGAAATCTGAACCGCTCCTGGTTGGTAGAATCGACCGCGAATCCCCTGACGAGGGTGTCCGAAACGAAGCCGGGCATTCGCAACACCTCAATCCCAGCCAGTGTGTCTCGCTCCGACCCCACAACGGAAACCACGCGCCATACCGTGACGTCTTGACCAGCAACATCATCATGAAATTGCCGACTGGTCGAAAGCTCAACCACCCGCGGCGGACGCTGGGCGGGTGCCGGCAAAGCGACAGCGGCCGCGAGCAGCAATGCCTGGGCTGCGATGTATAGTCTGTGCGCCAAGCTAGGCTTCAGGTCCACCGGTGCTCTCCCCATCGTGCAGGTTGCTCGAAGTGAGTCGAAACGTACGCCGGGGAATCAGGACGCAATGGCAAATCCGTCAGTCTACGTTGCGACTCTCTTTGACAGGCCCGCGACGGCCGAACATTTCCTCGACAACGCACCGGGAATGGAGCCCGCCCAAGCGGCAACCCAGCGCGCAAAGCAGCGATCAAGTCGACTGAGTACGGCCCGCCTCCCTCATTCCCCTGAGAGTTCAGCACATGGGACTTGACTTTGGCGATTGCCACAAGCGCAGCGACCTGTAGCGTGCCACCTACGGAATAGGGTATGGTCACTATCTCAGCATGACCTCTAGCGCTCAACCCGTTCCGATAGCACCGAGTACGGGTCAGCGGACGAAAACGAAGAACGGAATGGGCGCCGCATCCCGTCGGAAATTGGTGAGTGCCGGGTCAAGCTCCTCACTGGGTCGCGCGATTCTCTGCCGGGCAATCACCTGAGGAGGCTCGCCTTCACGCCGGTTGGCGAAGGGATTTCCGGAGGCAAGGTGCTGTCGCCGCTTTAAGTAGGCGAGACACTCCCCGAAAGTACAAAGGACCGGACGCCACCTAGGGCTGTCGTTGGGCCGAGCAATTGCCACGGGCAGCTCTGCGCCAACGTTCTCACGGGCTACGGACCAGGGTAGGTACAGTTCGATTCACTGTAGTACCGTCTCCCAGCTGGCCGAACTCATTCAGCCCCCAGCAATAGAACTCTCCTGTCACAACTCTGCCGCACGTTTGATTGCCGCCCGCATACACAGTCACAAAAGAAAGCCCTCCGAGAACCAAGGTGGGGACGGACCGCGAGACCGTCGTACCGTCCCCGAGGGCGCCATAAAAGTTCTCTCCCCAACAGTACATTGCCCCAGCTCCGGTGATGCCACACGCTGTGCCACCTCCCGAGGCAAGACTTGTAAAGGTCAGATTACCGGCCACTCGCGTCGGGACAGATCGATCGATTGTCGTGCCATCTCCAACGGAACCCGACGAATTGGCCCCCCAACAATAGGCGACTCCGTCGAGAGTGAGCCCACAAGTGCTCGCTGAACCCGCCCGTATTTGCGAGAACCGAAGTCCACCGGCCACTGCGGTTGGAGTGGCGCGATTCTCCCGGGTACCGTCTCCGATATTCCCATACAAGAAATTCGCCCCCCAACAGTACGCCTCTCCGGTTACGATCAATCCACAAGTCGTAGGAGAACCTGAGTTCCCTGAGAGTGAAGTGAACACAAGGCCCCCTACGACAAGGGAGGGCGCAAGAATATCCTGGCTGTTACTGCCCGAACCGCTTTGGCCTACATTGTTCTGCCCCCAGCAATAGGTGCTCCCGGTGGCGGTGCGACCACAATTTGCGCCTCCTAGTGACAGTTCGACAAACGAGAGCCCTCCCGCCGTTGGGACTGGGACATCACTCCACGACGTCGTCCCGTTCCCAATTAATCCATAGTTGTTGTTCCCCCAGCAGTACGCGCTGCCGCTATTGGTGAGCCCGCACGACACTCCACCGCCCGAGTAGATACGAGCGAATACATGGTTGCCAGCTACGAGCGTCGGGATTGTTCTCGAAGTATTGGTCCCGTCTCCTAATTGGCCCCATATGTTCCACCCCCAACAGTAGCCTACCCCGCCCTGCGTCCTTCCACACGAAGTCTCTCCACCAGTGGATATGTCGACCAGCCCGGGCCTCTGCGCTACGACGAATGTTACCGCTACTTGCTGGGGGCTATTAGTTATCCCAGTCGCTGTCGAACTAATCGGAACAATTGCATTGTACGTCCCTGATGAAAGGCTGCCAGGGAGCAGCGTGAGCGTCAACCCCGCAGGCGCCGTTGTAGCCGTCAGCGCCGTGTTGAGCCACCCTGTGGGCTGGCCGGGCGCGTAAGTCACTGACCCGATACTCAGTCCATTGAGCGTACCGGAACCGCCGTTGGTGATGTTCACCACCTGCCTCCCTGGAACCGGTCCGCCAACCGTATATGTGAACGGCACAGTCGTTCGGTCCAGAGTGATGCTAGGTGACGTGGCCGCGGCGGTGGTGAAGCTGTTCGTCGCCGAGTACTGCCCTTGCGTAGTCGGCGAGGTCGAGTTGTTGAACGCCTGCACCTTCCAGTAGTAGGTCGTCCCCCCGCTCAGTGCTACGATCGCAGAGCCACCATTTGGGAAGGCGTTCGGGAGCGAATGGCTTGTCGTGGTCGTGAACCCAGCCATCAGGCATCCGGGACAGGTGCTCGCTGCTGGATCGGTAGGGAACGCGCTCGGGCTCGTCGCGATCATCAACCAGTAGCCATTTGCACCGGCGACAGCAGACCAGCTAAATGTGGGCAGAGTCGAACTTCCGGAGGTTCCGTTGGGCGGCGCCAAGAGCGATGGCGGTGGGAGAAGCCCAGGCGGCTGAGTCAGCGGAGAATAGGTGATGGCTAGGCTCTTCGTTTGGCCGGGCAGGAGCCTAACACTCGGCCCGACCCCATCGGTGCCGGACAAACTCACGGTCCGTCCCGGAAGCACGGCGGGAGTGATGGTATAGGTCGTCCCGCTGGCGCCTGGCCTGACGGAATACGAGGCGGTCAGGCCCGAGCCTGAAAGTCCGCCGGGAGTGATCGTCCAGGAGGTAGCGGTATTGGAGGTGACGTCGAGCTGCGCAGGTGTCAAAGCCGTGCAACGCGCCTTCAGCTTGTTCGCCTGGGCCTGTAGCGCCCCAATGATCACTGCCTCGGTTTCCACTTGAGCCAGATAGCTGCCTTGGATGTCATGGAGACTGAGTCCGTGTAGGACAGCCATAACAAAGAATGACGAGGAGAGCTTGTACGATGCAGAGAGGGAGTTGGACACCGAGGGCGTGGAAGCGTCGGCGATGGAGAAAAGCGAGAGGATGTCCTGCGCGACACCATCGCGAATGATCATGTCTGTAACTTGGTCACCCCAACCAATTCGGGGGCGTGGAGGAGCGATCGATACAACCCCCACACAGCTTGCAGCGACCAGAGGGGGGCTTTCAGTCTGGAGGATGCTGAGCGCTTGCTCGGTAACCAAGTTCCCCTGTGAATGTGCGATGACGATCACCGCGTTCCCAAGCAAGTACTCCGCACGGATACGATCGGCGAGTCGCCTGGCATCTTCGGTGACCCTGAGAATGGGCGGGATGAAATACTGTGTGGCGGATTCGCCGAGGTCCGCCAACGCGGTTACGCCTTGATAGGAGGCAAGGCATTGGAATGCGGCGGCAACCGAACTGAGCTGAAGCGGTAGCGCCGTGAGGCAGTTCCACGCTTGAACCGCGTCAGTGCCTTCATCGAGGCCGCTGCGATTCAGAACAAAATCGACGGTCGGGCTGGGAAACCCCGCACGAACGATCGTAGGGGTGAGGTAGTATTTTAGTGTTATCGGTGGAGACTTAGCCGGGGTGAAGACCCCATTACTGAACAAGAAGGTCACCGGAAGGGGGTCGAGCTTGCCTGCCGTGATCTTGGCCAGGGGAGCTGCCCGCAGAGGGGGGGATGACGTCGCCTTTTGAAGGCTATCCAAGATTCGGACCGAAGCCAATCGAAGCGCCTTAGCATCCCGTGCCGGGTCAAATGCGGAATTGAAAGCGGCCTGAATCCGCTGAGCTGCCTCGGCTCTGGGAAGAGTGGAATACAATTGGTCTGCCGCCGACTGAAAGGCAAAGTAGCCCGGCAGCGGATTGGAGCTCGTGAGCATCTGCCTGATTGGCGAGACGAGCGATGCTTGATCCGCAGGAGCCACCAGCAGCACCGAATCAGCAACCGCTAGCAGTCTCATGTCCCGGCTGAGCGATATAGTCCCAGTTGGCGGAACAGTTATCGTATCCCGGCGAACCAAGAGGTGCTCGTACCCCGGCTTCAATTGGAACTGGTAAGAGACTTGTGAGTTGCTCGGGTAGGAGCGCTCGCCTGTATCCGGAATAGCTACGACTCCGGGGCCGACCACCACGGTAAGGGTATTCGTGACCTGCAACACTGTGATTGTGGCAGAAGCCATCTTCCGTGGGTCAGCCTTTGCCGTGGCGACGACCGTAGCTGCGCCCGGGGCGACGCCAGTGACCACACCGCTCGCGCTCACTGTTGCGACAGGGGCGTCGCTTGTGGACCACACTACTTCGTTCGACACCCCCACACCGGCGTCTACGTGGACCGTGAGCTGGGCCGTCTCGGCAGTCTTGAGTGTAATGCTTGCCGGTGTGACTGCCACAGAATTGACGCCACCGACTGACGGCGGCGTGACCCCATCGCCACCCCCGCAGGAGGCAAGTGCACTTGCGGCACCGATGGTCGCGCACAATTGGCGCAGCACGCTCAGGCTCCTGACTCGAAAGCCGGTCACAGCGGGCTCGCTGTCTTGGGATTGATGTAGGCGGAAGGCAAAGATCGCTTCGGGCCGTCATTCCGCCGTCAAACCGCACCCCGAAGCCCCAAAACCGGATAGTGGCTCGGCCCAGCGAGCCTCGATATGAGCGGGTGTGTTGCCAATGATCACCCAAGGACATTCCGCCCCCAGGGGACGAAAACCCCCTGGGTTCGTTCGACTGAGGGCTCGGATGGCGCGAGGCGTGGTGCCGGTCCCCACGGGGTAGGAACGGTGCTCTCGTCCCCTGACCCCTCCTCCGAATTCACTGAGCGCGTAAGGATTAGACGCCCAACAGCACTCGTGGCGTGGCCTCCGGAGCATCTGCCTGATGCCCAGCAGGCCCCTTCACATATTGATAGACTCCGGCGAACCGCCGGAGATTCTTGGGCTATTCCCCCGTTCTTACGGGCAGCAAATTTGTGATTCCTGCACCCTTTTCTGGCGCGGACCAACCTCCCTAGAAGCAACTGTCTCGAGCTATGGAGTGGATACGCGAGTTGGCAGACTTCTGGAGATATTCGTCCCATCGCCCAGTTGGCCATCGCTGTTGTATCCCCAACAGTAGGCCACCCCTCCAACCGTAATCCCGCACGTGTGTCCCTCACCCCCGGTGAGCCTCGTGAACACCAAGCCGCCCGCAACCGGAGCAAATGTGCCGCGAGAGATTGTCGTTCCGTCGCCTAGCTGCCCGACACCGTTTTCGCCGGAGCAATAGGCCGTCCCCGTCGCCGCAAGACCGCAAACGAAATTCCAGCCGGCAGCGAGGCTAGTCAGTGCTGGGGCACCCGCAACTGAACTCGGTGTGGTCACCACACCGTTCCCCGGGTATATGCAGTACGCTCCCCAGCAGTAGGTCGCACCAGCTTGTGTAAGGCCCCAGGTGGAGTATTGATCCAATTGCACTTTGGCGAAGGCGACACCGCCGATTGTTAACACTGGTGCGATGCGCGGAGTTGTCGTGCCGTCCCCGAGTTGTCCATTGTTGTTCCACCCCCAGCAATAAACTGCTCCGACCGATGTTCTTCCGCAGGAATGAAACACACGTGCCTCAATCGTGGCGAAGACAAGGCCCCCCGCAACCGGGGTTGGTGTGTGGCGCTCCTGCGTTGTGCCATCGCCGAGAACACTCCCTCCCAGAGCCCCAGAAGACCCCCAGCAGTAGCCAGTTCCGACAGTCGTCACCCCGCAAGTATGTCCGCTGCCTCCAGACAGCTGTGCGAAGGCCAGTCCGCCACTAACAGGCACGGGGGTGAACTGACGATCAGCTGGCTTGCCATCGCCAAGCTGGCCCCAGCGGTCATCTCCCCAGCAGTAGGCGGCCCCAACAGATGTCAACCCACATGTATGGTATCCACCGCCGGTGAGACTGATAAACGTCAGACCGCCCGAGACCAACACGGGGGTGGTCCGGTCAGTCGCCGTGCCGTCGCCGAGCCCACCAAGTGGGTTCCCGACGCCCCAGCAATAGGCTGCTCCGGAGGCGGTCAGACCGCATGTGTGGCGGCTTCCTGCAGTGAGGCTAACGAAGGTCACCGGGGCGGCGGAAACAACTAGGCCGACCGTGATCGTTCGCGGCCCGCCAGTGAGTCCCGGCGCGGTGGAGGAGAGTTGAACCGTGGCGGAGTAGTTCCCCACCGGCAGAGATGAAGGGTTGACCGTGAGGAATAGCAAAGTGGGCGCCGTCGTGCCGGTCAACGCGGGGTTGAACCACCCCGTCGGCTGGCCTGGTGCGTAAGTCACGGAACCGATGCTGAGTCCATTAAGTAGCCCGGTTCCGCCGTTGGAGATGCTTATCACCCGGGCTGTCGGAGGAGAATTGCCTTGGGTGTGCGCGTACTGTACGATGGTGCTATCCACTGTGATGCTCGGCCCGGCGGCAACCGCTGTAGTAAAGCTCCCCACCACAGAATAAGGGCCGCCGGCGTAAAGCCCTGGGATTGTCGGCGTAAGCGCCTGGACGGTCCAGTAGTACTGTGTCCCCGGGTTTAGCGTGGTTGAAGGAGTACCCCTCGGGAAAGGGGCGGGCAAAGTGTGGCCGGTGGTGAGCGTCGTGTCCGAGATGACACAACCGGCACAGACATGCACATTCACATCGGCCGGAAGTGTACCTGGGGTAGTCGCCACGTTCAGCCAGTAGCGAGTGGCCCCGGTGACAGCTGACCAGCTGAAGGCCGTGGAAGTGGATACTCCCGTCGCGCCGTTTGTCGGTGCGATCAGCGTTGGCGTGCCGGGGAGGGGCGTCGCACTCACTGTATACGTTACGCTCACGGTGGTCGAGGCCGCTCCTACCGCGCTTAGCGGAACGGTTGCGCTATAGGTGCCGGCAGCAAGACTTGTGGTGTTCGGTCGCAGAGTCAAAGTCGATGGCGTCGTCGAGGAACTGAGCGTCGGAGTCGCCAACCACCCTGGAGTCCCGGTGTAAGTAACAGTCCCAACCGAGAGGCCGGTCAGCGAGCCCCCACCCGTTGTGATCGAGAGCAGTTGAGCGGCAGGAAGCGCTGCCCCAGTGACCGCGCTGAAGGAACTGCTTGATGGGGTGGCGACAATCGTCCCGGGGATCGGAGTAGTGATGATGAAGGTGGAGGAAGTGGCCGAGAGACCGACCGCCGTAGCACGGAGCATGTACCCTGTGCCGACCAGGTCAATAGACAAACCAGAAAATGTCGCCCTTCCGTCCACTGCGGCCGCTGTCTTCGACCCACTCAGATTCGCGCCATTCGAATTACCCAAGAGCGCAATTGTGACCTGATGAGTCGAGCTGAGGAGGCGCTGACCAGTGCCATCGCGAAGTTCCACCGTCACACTAGGACTTATCGACTGAAGGCTCGGCGTGCTGGTTGGTTGCTGGACAAAGGCAAGCGAGACAGCCCCGGCGCGTTCGATGAGCTGTTGGAGCCCCGATGCCAGTAACCCGTATAGCTGCGACTTCCCCGTCTTGAGGTCCGTGTGATCAAAGCCCGTCAGCTCGTCGTGCAGTACCGCGCCGAGTGCGCCAAACTCCTGAGGCCGGGACGAATATGTTGGAACTACTCCGTCGCTCGCACAGGCGGCAGAGGAGACCAGGCAGAGGGTGCCTGAGGTCAGCAAATACTCCAGGCTAGGAAAGCCCGAAAAGCGTCCACCAAAGGCGTACAAAGGGGTCCGTTCGCCCCGATCCAACCGGGACGTAAGAGATTGTGCTCCAGCCGACCTAATGGCCGGCTTAAAGGTCCCTAATATCCCGATTGCTCCTCCTCCGGCAACTCCAGCGAGACCGTTGGCATCCCAAAGTCCTGAAAGCGGGGTGCCAAGGTGAGGGGTGCCCAGCGAAATGATGCCCAGAATGGTTTGAGCATTTCCGAGAGGCTGGAGCTCGATGTCGATCGCTGCCTCCCTCGAGACTAGTCCCCCCATGCTGTGCCCGACAAGAACGAACTGCTTAACACCACCGGAACGTCGGGCTTCGCTATTCAACGCGGCCACGAGCTCCGCCCCCGAGTCATGGAAGTCTCGGTAGGACTGGTAGTCGAAGATGTAGACCGGGCTACTCGAGAATCGCGCATCCTCCTGCAATTTGGGGAGAAGGTCCGCGAAATAGACTTGCCCCGGCAGAGAGGCAGAGAGTCGCAACATTGGATCGATCGAGCAGGTCGAAAGGAACGGCCAGATCAGCCCGCACCGGATTCCCTGTGCGAGATAATAGGAACGCCAATCAGCGATGTTAGGTGACCACCCGTGGACGAGTACAACACCAATCTGGCTTCCGGCGCCCGAGCCACCTGGGCGTGTCAGCCGAAGCCTCCCGGAGCTGCATGGGGCGAAGAAATCAGACGGAACGCCCGACGGTGGGATCGGGCAGTTCTCCACCAAGCGGGAGAGAGCGGTTGGTGCCCGGAAGCCCGTGGAAGCTGGTGTTCCAAGGGGTGCAGCCTCCGGCGCATCGACGGCTTCAACCTCGAGCACCGCGTCTAGAGTGTCGAGACCAAAACCGGTTTTGAAATCCAGGAATCCGCCCGACGGGATCGTCAATGTGACCCGTCCCCCCGCGGCCGGGAGGACTGCGGCCCAGAAGTATCCAGAAACCCCCTTAAACTTCGCCCGGACGTAGTTGGTTGAGCCCGGCACTTGTGCGGCGCTGACCGGAAAGGAGATGACAACGCTTCCACCCTGTTGAAATGAGCCTCCATTCCCGTTCACCGGGAGCACCATTCTGATCGCACCGTTGGACTGGACCGGATAGGTGGGATCTACTGGGACGGTGTCATTCACCTGAACGGGCAACGCTCCCGAGACCGCGCCAGGGGAGAATGACACCGTTGTCCCGACTACAGTGGTCGCAACAGTCCCTCCCTGCGGGCCAATCGTTCCCGAGGACGACAAACCAACAGTGATCGTCGCCACCCCCGAGATGGTTTCGGACGTCGCAGTAACGCGAACCGGCCCCCCTGCCGAGATTGCGGTAAGGAGGCCGGTTCCGGAGACCGACGCGACGGCTGGGTTGTCCCCGGACCAGGCCACCGAGCGCCCCGTGAGGGCATTCCCCGCCGCGTCGCGCACGGTGGCCGTGAGCTGAAGCGTCGCACCAACCAGAAGCGATCCAGCATCCGGGGTGATGCTGACAGTGGCTACGGGCGACGGAGGCGGCGGAGGCGGGGGGGTGATGGGGTTGCCCCCTCCACCACAGCCGAGACCGAGGAGCAAGGCAAGACTCGGTACTAAAAAGCATGGGGCTCGGAGCATGGGGCGCCCGCTTAGGATTGGGGGGTAGAAACGTCCTAGGTTAGCCCTGCTGCGTCATTCGGCCGTCAAAGGGTACAGCGAAGTGCCGGAGTCAGACAGGTGGAGTGAAGTACTGGGAGGTAGCCAGCCGACGTGAGGCCCAATTCTGACCTGGGCTCACTCGAGCAGTTCCCGCTCACTTCGGACGCACCTACAGCGGATCGTTCAACAAAGGCGGCGATGGTGCCGAGGAGTGGTGCCAGTCCCCACGGGGTAGCACAAGCGCCCGAGTTCCCTGACCCTCCCAATTGGCTGAGTGCGTCGGTAGTTGACGCTCAACAGCACTCGTGGCTTCGCCTCCACGGCAAGAGGCGACTCGTCCACAGCGAGCGGAGAAGCGATTGCCTCCGTCGAAGCGAGCCACGCGAAGGTGCAGGGCACGATAGGGGCCAGTCACTCCGGTTGGCCGCGGTTACAAGGCGCGTGGGTAACCATGAATCGGGCGCGGCAGGAACGGGCCGAGCAAATCACCCGAGAAGCCGAGAACATGAGGCTCAATCCGCACGCCTTTACGGCGGCACGTGATGTCGCTGAGACCGTACAGGTCACGCAAGCAACTCTCAACGAGCTGAGAGCGCGCGTGAACCGCCCCTACGAGGACTTGATGACCCAGATCGGATTGCTTGGGAGCGTCCTCTCACAATTGAGTGACGGGATCGCAGCGTTACAGGCTGCTCCCGCCCGAACTACCCGAGTGAAGACGGCGGCTCCTCCACGCAAACCGAAACCCTAGAGTGGAACGCGGAATGGGCGTATCTGCTGCATGGCGAGGAATCCCCGTCGGCCCGACAGCCCGTGGTGAACTGGCGGCCTATACATGACCGGCATTCCTCCGCAGCCTCCTGCCCCCCCCACTATTCTCGATGGCGCTGTCCGCTTTTCCGATCAAGGCTTGACACTTGTCGATGAGCTCACAAGGAAAAGTCCAGACAGCCATCGCGCGATCGGTATGTATGCCGAGGGCGTCCGTGCTCTCCAGCGAGACGACGGTCCGGAATCCGTCCACGTCGCCGCATATGAGTTTCGCGAGCTGATGAGCATACTTCCCGCGATCTTGAACGTTCCTCGGGCCAGTCATGAACAATTGAACGGGCAAGCAAACGCGCTCGGGGAAGCTTGGCGCCATGCTCGCACCAACAGCGTGTGCTACCGCACCGGGGACTGGACAGGAAGCATCGACCCAGCCCTGTTGGCCTTCTTGGTTCGATGTGGCGCATTCTTTCTCTGGATGGAGCAAAACGTCCCGACGAGGCGCGCTGAGACAGCTCAGATGCTCACCCGCCTTAATCCTCCCGGGAGCCCGATGCCACCATCCGTAATGGATGTGCGGACCAGCAAATGGGCGGAGATGCTACGGTTTTTTAATGGGGTTACGCACCATGCCGACTCCGCCACGCGGCAGCGAGTGGAGGAAGAGCTAGGGCGCCTCGAAGTGTTCTTACTTGAACACTTGGTTCCAACGCCGATCGATGACGAATCCGATATCGATCAGCTGATCTCCGATGGCGAGGCTCCCGCATGATATCTGACGAGACGATCACCAAAGCGATTGCGTTGATTCAGAAGGGACCGACAAACGCGGAATATTTTTTTGAAAAACTGTCGTCCCCAGCCTGGATAGAACCGCTACGGAGGAAGAATCTCTTCGCGCCCTACCCCGCCGAGCGGCGGGGTGACATGATCTCGTTTCCATTTTGGTCGCCGGGCAAGTATCTGGTCCGAATGGCGGCGAATGCGGAAGCGCGTGGCGCAGTCGCCTCCATCCTGAAAGTGCTTCCGACTTCAGACAATCCGCGCGTGTATGAGGATGTTGCCGATGCGGCACTGGCCTTACCGCCTTCGTTGGGCGCGCAGTTAACCACAACCCTACTGGCGGGGCTCTCAGGTAAGTTTCAGTTGCTCCTACCGGGCAAGGCTGCGAAGGTGATCGTGAAACTCGCGGATGCTGGCTTCGCGTCCCAGGCGATCACGTTGGCGAGGGCCCTGTTTGCGCTCACTCCATCAACACCGGTGCCACCTGATGATGACGGCACCTCCTCATTGGTACGTGGAGAAGCGAAGGGGCGCTTTGATAGTTACGAGTATGGCGAGCTACTTGACGTGTGCGTCCCAGGCCTGGCGGCCTCGGACGCCCTTGGAACCGTGGCTCTACTGTGTGATTTGCTTGAAGTCGCTGTGGAGAGTGGCTCCCTGTCCCAAGCCGATGGGGCCGAGGACTACTCATACATCTGGCAACCGCTGATTCGAGTTGCCGAAGATCGCCGGAACAGTATCCGGAACGACCTGGTCGTCGGCCTGCGCGACGCAGGCGAGACAATCGGCAACCATGCACCTGACAGACTGCCTGCTGTCCTTGCTGAGATAGCGGGGCGGCCCACGAATGTGTTTCGGCGCATCGTCTTGCATCTGCTATCACTCTTCGGCGAACGCCTGCTGCCAGAGGTGCAGCGATGGTTGGAAGACTCTGCGGTCCGCGATGATCACGGCCTGAGACCTGAGTACAACATCTTGTTGGCGCGCTTTTTCGGCGATTTGCCTGGCATCGTGCAGCAGCACTACTTGGAATGGGTGAATGCCGGACCGGATGTCGACGAATACGTGGCATGGCGGCAACGCCTGGATGGAACCACACCTGACGAGGTCGACAAGGCCGGTTACGTCGGAGTGTGGAAGCGTGACCGGTTGGGAATCGTGCGGATGTTCTTGGGGACTGGCTCGCACGCAACGACACTTGAGCGACTAGAAGCGGAGTATGGCGCTGCTCCCGAGCCGGGGCCGCTTTCCCGCGGGGCGATGACCTGGGTCGGCGAAAGAAGCCCGCTCACCCAAGAGGAGGCGGACCAGTTGCCATGGCCTGCCCTCCTGGGGTACCTGAGGACATGGAAGCCGTCCGACGATCCCGAAGGCCCCAGCGAGGCCGGATTGGCGAACGCGGTCAGACAGAAAGCTGTAAGTGACGCAGGGGGAGCTATTGTCGCCCTCGCTCAGGCAGAGGAACTCCATGCAGCCTATGCGGTTGCGCTAGTTGAAGGCATCGCGGGAGCGAGGCGCGACGGCGCTGTCATTGATTGGGCTGGGCTGCTGGATTCCTTGTACGAAATCACCTCTGAAGCGCAGACCGCCGACGGCCTTGGCGGTAACGATCGTCAACTGGTCGGGGTGCGCCGGTCCGCCATTTCACTCGTGGAAGACGCGCTAAGCCAGACGCCGGACGTCATCCCATTCGAAAACCGAGCGCTGGTATGGAAACTGATCGTCAGAGTTACGGACGACCCTGACCCGACGCCACAGCATGAGGATCGGCACGGCGGCAACCCTCTGGACGCCCTTACACTCAGCCTAAACACTGTTCGGGGCAAAGCGTTTCACGCCGTCGCGAAGTACGCATTGTGGGTACGGCGCAATATCGCCGTGCTTTCGGGCGATACGACGACGTTCGATTCGATGCCTGAGGTGCGGGCGGTGCTCGAAAGTCATCTCGATGCGAGCAACGATCCGTCGCTGGCGGTCAGGGCGACATACGGACAGTGGTTTCCGTGGTGGGTGCTATTGGATGAGGAGTGGGCCAAGTCGCATCGAGACCTAATCTTCCCCGACGCCCAGCTGCTCCAGGAGTATTGGCACGCGGCGTGGGAGGCATACATTGTCTATTGCAGTCCCTATTCCACGATTCTGCCAATCCTGCACCCTACTTACGCGAAGGCAATCGCCGAGCTTGCCGCACCCTCGGCGTCCGCTCCGAAGCCTTTCGAGAGCCCGACTGAGCATCTAGCACAACATCTGATGGCCTATTACTGGCGGGGTGAGCTCGGGCTAGAGGAGGGAGGCTTAGTCCGTCAGTTTTTTGCCAGAGCGGCCGAGGATCACAGACGCAAAGCACTGAAGTCGATCGGATGGTCGCTCCACAGAGCGGAAAGTGCCCCGGGGGAAGAGGTGACCGCGCGGCTCCAGGCGCTATGGAACTGGCGGATGCAAGTCGACATCAGGGCGGAGCTAGGGGCGTTTGGCTCATGGTTCGGATCGGGACGCCTGGACCTTCCGTGGTCTCTGTGGACGCTCGAAACCGTCCTGTCTAAGTCAATCCTTCCCACACCTGGGCATCAAGTTGTGCAACGACTTGCCGCCATCGCACCCCAGTACCCTGCCGCTACGATTCGATGCTTGGCCTGGATGGTTGAACTAGCGTCTCACGACTGGTCCATCCATGGGTGGATAGATGAAGCACGGGTAATACTTCGGGCCGGTTTGAACTCTGACGACGATGATACCAAGGCTCGTAGCGAGCAGCTGATTCAGAAGCTCGTAGCCATGCGATATCGAGATTTCCGAACCCTGTTGGTGGAAGCGGACTCGGCTGGCCGGGAGGGTCGTGCAGACGCAGGATGACTACGGCGACTCTCGGCTGTCCCGCGCGCGTATTAGCGCCCTAAGCAATGCACTCTCGGACAGCTTCGATGGATCTCGATCACCGATCCACCCATTCAATGGGGGAAGCCCAAGCTTTGTCACCGCGCGGAACTCAACTAGCCATCGATCAGCGCCCGGCACGTGTCCAGTCGCTGTACCAACACCAGTTCCTAGCGACACGACCTCCCAGAGCGTTCCTTCGTGTTCGATTTGTCGATTCATGTATGAACTTCCAATTCGAAAGGAGTGCGTCGCGGGCGCGTGATCGTATCGCCTCACCAATCAGGTGAAATGCTGTCTCGGGGTCGGGCGGAGATACATACCGAGACTCAACGCGTCATAGCGGTTGAAAAAGGTCTCAAAATGAAAAATGTGATGGTCTCCTAAGTCGTCCGCGAGCATGATTTCGGCCTCCCCGAGCGAGCCCCCCGACTGCCCGCCGCAGTAAGCAGACACCTGCCGAAACATGGCCACCTCGGTGATCTTGCTGAACTTCGTCGCGAATGATGGTGACTGGATGAAATAGCGACATGGAGCCAATGGATTCCAGTTGGGACGCCGTCGACTCACATGGGGATGGTCGGAGATCATGCCGACCATCGGCCGATCTGTCCCTGCAAGCTCCACAAAGCGGTGCAGTGTTGTAGAGATCGTGTTTCCGAATTTCGTTCCAAGAACTTTCACCGCATCGATACACGGGGTCAGCGAGCGTGCCTCCTCGCGGAAGCGGTCTTGGAGGAACAGCAACCGCCCCGCGCCAAAGTTCGCCTCAGACTCAACTTGGTCATGGCAGTCCTGCGACAACGTGGCCACGTTGTCGCCAAGCATTGTGTCGATGTGCCACGGTAACAGGCTGTGTACTATCTCATGAGTCTCGTTCCATCGGTGTTTCTTCTCAGGAAGTGCAGCATCGAGCAAGATGCGCTTGCTGTCGGGAAGGTACAGCGCCTTGAGCGAGAGCTTACGAACAACGTCGATGACTATTGTGGGTCTACGGTAGACTTGAATACCCGCGACTCGTATTCTATTTACGACTTCGCCCAACACGCCTGGGTCATCGACTGTATAGAATGATCGGTCCAATTGCAGGAGCTCTCGAACATCCTCCAAGCGCAATGGAGGCTCGGGGTAGTCAAGCCCGCGCAAGACACGCTCGACACGCTTGTCGATGTCATTGATCGTCTTGGGTGGGAGAATGCGGTTCTTGCTCAGGTGATCATCCCGGGCTCGCCCTTTCGTTCAATATGACTACGAATGCCTCAAGCGCGGCCTGTTCTTCTCGCGTTAGAGCTGCAACGGACTCCGAGCGGGCCGCAAATCGGATAGCCTCATTGAACAGTTTCGCGTCATCAGGGGCCATTAGCCCGGAGACCTGAAGAAGTGCCCCCTGTGGAACTCGGAAGTAGGATGCGAGCTGATACACCGATCGCAACTGAGGTTTGTGCCGGGGATCTTCCTCAATGCCGACCAATTCAAATACTTCCACGTCAGCGTCGTCAGCGAGCTTCTCCAAGGTAAGCCCGTGACGACGCCGCATTAGCTGCACAAAGCGCCCAAATGCCGGATTGATGTCTTCATGTGTAGGCGGTGTATGAGGGGGGGCGTACAAAGCCGTTGGGGCACGTGCAAGCACACCCGCTCCAACCTCGGCGCCTGCCTCGAGCTGAGCCATTCGCCGGCACCATTCTTCAGTAATGTCGTGCTTCATGGTTGGTCCCCCTTTGCAACAAAGGCGTGCGCCTGATCCGAAGTCATCTCGAAGTATCGCATCCTGTATTCTGCGTCGAATCCCAGATCGGTCATGCCGCAGCTGGTCCCATAGAAGTCGTTCGCTTGCGGAAGTGAGTGGAGCCCAATTCGCCCCTTGAAGCCCTCTTCCAGGCTCAAGTCAATCGCGGCGCGCATTAGGAGAGATCCAACACCGGAATAGCGAGGTGGTTCGTACAAAAGGCGTTGGTTCCAAGGGGCGGCCTCAACGTACGAAACATACACAAGATGCTGGCCGCGTTGGCTGTCGATACGACACCGGTTCACGGCCGTATCGACCACCATCATGCCTTGAGTCATTCCTTCGCAAACAAGGCTAAATCCGCGTCGTGCTAGGACGTTTTGCAGCGCCTCCGCCTTTTTCCGCCAATTCCAGTGGCTGCTCTGCGGCTCGCGCGCGTTTGCATCCGCCTTCTTGAGCCGTTGCACCCCTTCGAGCATCGCCGGAAGCCACTCGCTTTTCCAGTCGACAATTTGCGCCTCTCCAATATTGTCGAAGAGCTCCGCCGCGACCATTTCTTGGCTTTGCAGCTTCCACAGCGAAACCGGAATGCCTCCAGTCATAGCATCATCACTTCAGCCTTGTCCTTCGTGAGTTCATGCTCGAAATACAGCTTCTCCCCCGCTTCCAGCCGCACCTCTACTAGCTGATAGAGACGAAGGGCCTGGCGCAGAACTGACGTCTTGGTCAGGTCCTTCTTCATGCAAAGGGTCTCCAACGCAAGCATCTCCGCGTCGGTCAAATTGAGCGTCATCGTCTTCTTGGCTGACATAAATGCCTCCGTATGAGAAGCAAACCTACCAGATATTCGCGGGCCAGTCAATAGTTACTAGCCATAGATTACTTGACTATTAGCTAAAACTTGGCTATATACAATTGACCGGGCAAGGGCAAAGCCAGTTGGCTGGGCCCCAAAGAGTCCGCAATCCAGGAGAAGTACCATGGCTACAGCAGAGAAGTCAGGGCCCGAGACCGCCAAAGATCAGTTCTTAGCGGTCGCCGTATCAACGACATCCGGGTTCTTCCCCGAGGAAGGATTCTCGCGGGTTCCCGCGCATCAGCCGGTGAGGCATGTGCTTGAGAAAGCAGCACACGAGCTGAAGCTCACCGACACAGAGAGTTGGATCGCAAGCGTTGCCGGTCCGACGGGTCAGCGGTTGATCGCCGTAGACAAGTCGTACCTGGAAAATGACCTGACGTGCATGGCAGAAATCGATTGGGGCCCTGCAGAGGGCGGGGGAGGCTGATTTGCACCTCCTGGTATCGCGCGCGCTTTTCGAGGAGCAGTGTGGTCGGTTGACCCCACGGCTCCTCGATGCGCGGGGCTGGTTGCTGAACACACGCGACTATCCGACCCTTGATGTCGTTTTCACCGCAAATGGTAGAACACCGTTACGGCTATGTCTCTTGTGCGACAACTGGGACGAGCAGCCGCCATCGATTTCGCTTCATTCAAGCGATGGAACTCCGTTGACGACTCTCTCGCCAGACCCTACCGGGGTTTTCAATGGCGGCGCTCATCCTGCAACGGGACGACCATTTGTCTGCATGCGTGGGTCCCGTGAGTACCACGCCCATCCGAGCCACATCGCGGAGTTGTGGGAGGGCATTCGGCGGAGCTCCGCATATGACCTTGGCGGCATTCTCACTCAACTTTGGCACGCATGGCAGAAAGGGAGCGGCTAGAAATGATTCTTTGTCCATCTCACTGCATTCATCAGACGCTTGTGAGCCTCCAGGCAAGCGCAAGAGACAGGAAAGAAGGGATCGTCCTTTGGCTCGGCCGACGAGACCGCGACAGTTCCACGGTCGTAGAAGCCTACGTCCCTGAACACGAAGCGAGAGCTGACATGTTCTGGATCCCAGCCGTAAGCATGGTCGAGCTAAAGCAAAGGATCAGAACCGACAGATTGTACATAGCAGCGCAGGTACACAGCCACCCTCGGGAGGCGTTTCATTCACCTGCGGACGACAAATGGGCAATTGTGCGACATGAGGGGGCGCTCTCGATCGTGCTTCCATACTTCGCAGAGCGGACGACTATTGACTCGTTCATGACGCATGCCAAGGTCTTCGCGCATGCCGCAGGCAATCGCTGGCAAGAACTCACGGCGTCAGAGGTGGAACTGTGCCTGAAGGTAGTCTGAACGAGAAGGCGAGGCGAGAGAATTCCCTGGCGCTTGCTGCGATGCTCGGAGTCACAGAGGGTCGGGCTAGCGAACTGCTAGGGGTCTCTGTCCTGCTAACGGTGGACAGCAAGGACAGCGCGGGCGCACAACTGGCCGACGACATCCACAGGCTGATATCACGGACGGTAAGAGCTGTCACATTTGCGACTGATCAAGATCGATTCGCGGTAGAAATCATCCTCGGCCACTCGGGCGCCCGTAGCGAAGCGCCTCAGCTATATGTGAGCATGTCAACCGAAGCGATCGTAATTGACAGCAACACACAAGAATCGGTACCCAACGTCAACGTTCATGGATTGCTCCGGCTAATCGGAGCCTGCTACGTGGTAGCCGCTGCCTTGGAGATTGCCCTCCAACCCGAACTAGCCCGGCCGGCAACATCTAGGAGAACCGTAAGATTTTCGGAGCTCGGGGTAAACCTGCAGGATTTGGAGAGTCCAATCGATCTCGGGCACGCATACCTCGCCGGAGCCGGGGCAATCGGCAACGCGTTCCTCTGGGCGACCTCCAGACTCAACATTCGAGGAACACTTGACGTCGTGGACGACGACGTAGTGAGCAGCGGCAATCTGAACCGCCAAGTCTTCTTCACCGATGGTGACGTAGGCTGGCCGAAATCAGTACGCCTTGTCGAACACGCACGAGGATTGCTTCCCGAGCTAAGCCTCCGCGCTCAGATCTGCCGTTTGCAAGATGTCCCAGAAAAGAACACAGGGCCTTGGCTTCGGCGATTGGTAGTAGCTGTGGATAGTCGGCGGGCCCGGCGACAGCTCCAGAGTGAACTTCCCGGGGAAGTCTTCGACGCCTCAACAACTGACACACGCGAAGTCATCATTCATCACAATCGCGAGCCTAGGAACACCGCCTGCCTGGAATGCATCTACTGTGCGAACGAGGCCGAATACACTAGAGAACACCACATAGCCGATTCTCTTGGTATATCAGTCGACGAAGTTCGCCGCGAGCGTGTGACAGACGCGGCTGCATCATTGATTGCCGACAGGTTTCCCACTTTCAAGGCAGAAGATATAGTCGGCATTGCATACGACTCTCTGTTCAAACAGCTCTGCGGACAAGCACTGCTTCGGGGACCGAGCGGGCGAGCGATTCTTGCGCCCTTTGCTTTCGTATCCTGCCTCGCGGGCGCGCTGCTCGCGCTCGAGATTGTGCGACGCCTCGCTCCTGGGGCGCCCGCATCTGACCTCAACTACTGGCGAGTGAGTGCTTGGACTCCCCCGATCCTAAGGCTTCAACGCGTTCGAACACAAAACGCGACCTGTGAATGCTGTTCCAACGAAGATATCGCGAGGGTTCGGGCCAATTTGTGGGGGGCCTAGAGCACGACTGCAATCCCTTCGCCCGAGGCGCGCACGGCTTGCCAAGGGAGAAGCAAACAAGCGCCAGGGCGTCCGTTTGGGTGTCCAAATAGTTACGATTTCACGCCGCATTGCGAAATCCGCTTCCCGGCAATGGGGCGGCCTTTCTCAGGAAACATCGGCATTTCAGCGTGATTGGCGTTCTAAATGGGGCCCCTCCGGAGCAAGAGCTCGCGCGTTCGAATCGCGCCGGGCCCATAGAGTTACGAGATTCCCTGGGGCGATTGTGACAGAAGTTGTGTCACGGTCGCCCCAAATCGTTGGTCGAGGGCTCCCGACCTCGGGCTTCCGTCCGCGGTTCGCACGCCGAACGATCAAGCGTTTACCCTTGAGGACACGCCACCCGGGGGCTCAAACCATGCGACGCTTCATCATCAAACTCAGCATCGCCCTGGCGATCATCTGCTTTCCAGCAGTCGCGGCGTCGGCGCAAGAGGCTCGATCGGCAGAAGGCGCGCGCGCGAGCATCGTGGAACAGCTGCAACGGGAGTACCGCGCCACCGGGATCTACCTGCTCCGGTTTGCGAACTGGAAGGATATGGCCGACTCCCTGGTAGCACTCCGGGAATGCTCTGCAGTCGAGACTACCAACTGCTACGCTACGCCCCGCAAGATCGTCGCAGTCGAAATGGTCGAGTTTCTTCCTGCCGACAGTGCCGTCGCCAATGTGTTTCGGTTCGGCAATGAACATGGGGTGAATCGAGGGTTCACGATTACTCAGGTGGCGCTGCGTTACACGGGAGATCATTGGCTGCAGGTTGGCGAAATCCAGCCGAAGCACTTCCAGCATCCTCGAACGCCACATTAGCGAGCCGTCGAGACAATGGGGTCGGGATCCCAGCCTGGCCTCGGGTGATCTCCCCTACCCAAACCGCCGAAACGCCTCCCCAATCTTCCCAATCTCCACCCCACCCAACCCCGTCGCCGCCGCCTCTTCCGGCCAATGCGCCAGCGCATCCTCGACCTCGCGCAGCACCTCCTTGCCATCGCCCGGCAGGTTGAACTTCGCCCCCACCGCGAGCAGATCGTCCCGCGTGAAGCCGTCGTCCCTCCCATTCGCGCGCATCTGATGCGTGGCGGCCCACTGGCCTCCGACCGAATAGATCAGGTCGTACGCCGGGGCCAGCGACCACTTCCCTGACTCATCCATCAGGAAGGCGAAGTTCTTGACGTGATCGTCCTGATTCCTCGCGGCGAGATTGAAAACCATCCGACGGTATCCCTCGAGCACTGCCGGCGCGCCGAGTTCCAGCTCCTGGATGGTGCGCAGGTACTCCTCGTAGCTGACCAGTTGCCGGATGTCGTAGTCGGCGTGCAGCAAGCCGCCCAAGCTATGCAGATGGAGTCGCTCGGTGCCGACACGGTCGAAGCGCTTCGTCATGAAGTGCGCATACTCGCGCTCACGCAGCAGGTGCGTCTCGGCCATCGTGATCCCGGCGCGACGCGCGAGCCTCGAGTAGGCATACTCGATTCGACCATACGGACCCGGCCGGAAATCCCTGGTCAACTCGTGCCCGCCCCTCGCGGCCGTGACGCCGTCGAACTTGATAATCCACGGCTCCTCACCACGCTCGGGCGCGGCAAAGCCCGATCGCACCCGGTCTCGCGCACGATCCCAGAGGATCAATCCCTTCGCACGCGCGCCACCTGCCGTGGCACCAACCTGCATGATCTCCGGCAGCGCAACTCTGGTGTCACCTTCGATGACACGCCGCGCCTGATCGACCAGGCTCGCGACCTCGAGTGCCTCAGTGGTGAGTTCGGGGACGCGCGTATTGGTCGGCGGCCGGAATTCGAGCGCGCCCATCCCGCGCGAACCGACGTAGAGCAATCGCTGCACGGCACTGAGCGACGCCTCCGGCCGGCCCTGCTGCTCGAAGAACTGCGTGATGATGGCATTGCCGAATGCGTCGGGGAGCGAATCGGCCAACACGCCGGGAAGGCCGAGGAACGACCGCGACCGCGCGAGTTCATCGAAGGTCTGCGGCCCGCTCCGCGTTAACGGCAGATGAATCGGAGAAATCTCGAGCCCCGAGCTGCGGAACTGCTCGGCATACTCGAATACCACCCGCCCCGACTGCGGATCCTCGGCCACCGCACCCACCTCGTGACCCCAGAGATGCACCGTGGCGACGGCACCGCGCTCTGGTGAACGAGCTCGGCGCTTAAGCGTCGGTACCGAGTCGGACATGCGCGCCGCGCCTACTCGTCCGGGCGCCCGCGAGCTTGCCGCGGAGTTCCGGCGCGCTGACGAACTCGCCCACCGAGTCGTGCCATCTGGATCGGAGAAATGGTTGGCGCCGGAAGGAACGCGTCGAGAGCCTCGAGACGTCCGAGCGCCCTCAGCAACTGCACCACCGTCATCAGTGCCGGACGACTCTCCCCTGCCTCGGCACGCCTGGCCGTGCGATAGCTGACCCCGGCAGCCAGGGCGACCTCCTCGAGCGTCCGATTCTGCTGAAGCCGGTAGCCCTGCAGCCGCTCCCCGACCTCCCGCACCACCTCGCCATCGGTCATTCGGTTGGTGATTCGCACGCTGACTCCATATAACAGGCCGTATATGGCCCTAATCAAGCAAAAATCAACAAATTAGGCCAGACGTGGCCTGTAATATAGTGAGCTAGCAACCTGGAAGTCACCCCTCAACACCCCTTCCCCCCGGCCGCGGCCAGCCGGGTCGCGGCCTTCTGCGCTTGGGGGCTCTGGCGGCCGAGCCCGCGTGCGATCCGCTGGCAGCCATCGAGCAGCAGCTGCATTCCCTCGCTCCGTTCACCGACCTGCACCAGCTCTTCACCCAGCAGGCTCTCGCCGCTGCCGATGGTCCAGTGATCGGGCGACATCGCCTTGCGCCGCACGGCCAGCGATTCGCGGAGCCCGGCCACCGCCGTGCGGTGGTCGCCGCGACCGGCGAACGCCAGCGCGCGAAGCTGCAGCGCCAGCCCGATCCCAAAGTGCGTGTCGGGAAGCGTGCCGCCACGATGACTGAGCAGCGCGTCGGCCTCGCGGATGGTGCCGTCCCAGTCTTTTCCGTCGAGCAGGAAGCCGGCGTAGTTGACCCGGATCCACGCGACGTCGGGATGATCCGCGCCCAGGCTCGCATCGAGCGACGCGAGCGACTGGTGGTAAGCGCTGTCGGCCGCGGGGCGATCGCCCGACTGCTCGTAGATAGTGGCGAGTCGGCCGAGTGCTTTGCCGATATCGGGATGTCCTTTGGGCAACTCTTTGGTGAAGATGATGAGCGCCGCGCGGGTGAGTGACTCCGCGCGTGCGAATTGTTGTTCCTGCGCGACCGTCACCCCGAGCTGGGTGAGGGCCCTGGCCGCCTCAAGCGAACCGGCTCCGTGTTGCGCCTGCTGTCGCGCGGCGACCAGCGTGAGAATGGTGTCGGCCGCGGCGAGGTCGCCACTGATCGACCGCAGCCGTGCACGCTGCGCCATCAGGTCGGTGGCTGCCGCGGTGAGGTTCGAATCCCCGCGCGCGGGCAACACCGCAATCGCGAGTCGGTAGAGGGAATCGGCCAGCTGATATTCTCCGGCGCCGTCGTACAACTGGCCAAGCTCGCGATAGGCCAGCGCAATCGGCAGCGGCTTCTCAGGCGTTCGCTGCCGCAGCACCACGACGCGCTGCAGGTGAGGCGCTGCGGCGGCATACTTGCCCAGCGCGCGATAGCTGAAGCCGATGGCCGAGCGGAGTGATGCTTCGACTTCGGGATCGAGCGCGCTGTCGCGACTGATGCTCGCCGCCGCCGAGTCGAGGACCTCGACCATCGGCACTTCCTTCCCCGCGGCCGCCGGGTCGACCGACGACAACATCGTCACCAGAAAGGCGTTGGTGCTCTCTGCCCTGGCGCGCTCGATCTGCGTATGTCGTGTTTCACGCAACGTGCTGACCAGTCCGCTCACGATCGCGATCGTCACCGCAGCCGCGGCGAGTGCTGCGCCGCGATGTCGCCGCAGAAACTTGCCGAGTCGATAGCCGCGATGGCCGCGCATCGCCTCAACCGGCAGTCCGCTCTGATGCCGGCGGAGCTCCTCGACCAGCGCATCGACCGAGGAATAGCGCTCCCCGGGCTCGGCCCGCAGCGTCCGCAGGACGATCGCATCGAGATCGCCGCGTAGCTCGCGCCTGATGGCCTCGCCATCGTTGCCCGGCCGCGTCACTCGCACCGACTGGCTCGCCATCGGCGGGTCGGTGGTGAGCACCAGCCGGGTGAGTTCGGGGTAATCCGCCCCCGCTGTCGCGAATGGGCGTGATCCGGTGAGGAGTTCGAAGAGGAGGAGGCCGAGGGCGTAGACGTCGGTCGCGGTGGTGACGGTGCCACCGGTGAGCTGCTCCGGCGCAGCGTACTCCGGCGTCAGCCCCGCTGCCCCGCCACGCGTGGCCGTCGAGTCGCTCCCACTCGCTGCCCCGGCGTCGAGCACCTTCGCGATGCCGAAATCGAGCAGCTTGACGGTGCCATCGGGCGTCACCAGGATGTTGGCCGGCTTGATGTCGCGATGCACCACGAGGTTGCGGTGGGCGTGACTGACCGCGCCACAGATCTGCCGGAAGAGCACCAGCCGTGCATCGATTGAAAGTTCACGCTCGCTGCACCAGTCGGTGATCCGGATCCCTTCCACCAGCTCCATCACCAGGAAGGGGCGACCATTGGGAAGGAGTCCGCCATCGAGCAGTGTGGCGATGTTGCGGTGATCGAGGCCGGCAAGAATCCGGCGTTCCTGCTCGAAGCGACGCACCAGATCGGGCGACATCGATCCGGCGCGCAACACCTTGATGGCGACCCGCTTGCGGAAGTCGGTGCTGGCGCGGACGCCTTCGTAGACCTCGCCCATACCACCGCGACCGAGGAGGCGTGTCACCTGATACCCGCCGACGACCGTTCCCTCCGCCAACTGCGCCCGCAGGAGATCGGCATCGACCGGGAATGAGGCGCGCCCTTCGAGAAATTCGCCCGGATCGATCGACAGCAACGCGAGTACTTCACGCTCTACTGCCGCATCGTTGCCCGCCGCCGCCCGAATGAGGGCGGCACGTTCTGCCGCTGGCGCATCCGACGCGGCGTCGAAGGCCTCACGCACCCGAACCCAGAAATCATCGCTCATAGGATGGTAGGCGGCATCTGTCACGCGAACGGGACAGGCGCCGTCTCGGAGCCCTCCATCCGCTGTCGCAGCCACGCGCGAGCAAAGTCCCAGTCCCGCTTGACGGTGCGCTCCGCCGCGCCGAGCACTACCGCGATCTCGTGCCACTCGAGACCGCCGAAGTAGCGCAATTCCACCACCCGATGCGCCCGGTCGTGCACCCTGGCCAGTCCGTCGAGTGCGTCGTCGAGCGCAATCACATCGACCAGGTCCGGACCGGAACCCACCGCGAGCTGATCGTCGAGCGGCACGGCCAGATCGCCACGGCGCTTGGCCGCGTTCCGTGCGCGGGCGTGATCGACCAGCAGGCGGCGCATCGCGCGCGAGGCGAGCGCGAGGAAGTGACCGCGATCTGTCCAGGGTGAAGCGCGATCGGCCGTGAGCTTGAGCCACGCGTCGTGGAGCAGGATGGTGGGCTGGAGGGTGTGGTCGGGGCGCTCGCCCCGCATCAGGCGCGAGGCGATGTCGTGCAGCACCTGGTAGAGCATCGGCAACAGCCGGTCACCGGCGACCTGATCGCCGTGGCGGAGCGCCTCAAGCAGCGAGGTCACCTCCGAGGAGGTGAGCGGTGAATCGGCAGGAGAAGAAATCGATTGGGCCGTGGTGGGGAGTTCCCGAAACATACCAAGCACCGACTCCCACCCGCCGTGGCACGCCGCGACCAGATCCTCCGCTATACCAACAGGAGCCCCTTGAGGTGCTCGGCGAGCACCGCCCAACCACCTACGCTGCCCACACGGTGAACTATGAAACGTCGAGATGCGATCGCTGTGCTTTCGTCGAGCGCGATGGCCCTGGTCGCCTGCGGTGGCAATACCAATCCCATCAGCCCGCCTCCTCCTCCCGGGCCGCCGCCACCGCCACCGACCGGACTCACCACCGTGTCGGGTACGCTCACCGTCCCGAGTGGATCTTCATTCTCGCCAACCGCGCTCACGGTCGCGGGGATGGGGCGGAGCACGGCCCCAACGAGTGCCGGGAGCTTCTCGCTCGGCGTGTCGCCAATCGCACCGACACTCGCGATTGCGCGCGACGCCAATGGCAACGGCATCATGGCGGGGTTTCTCGATCCGGCCACCGGGGCCGCGGCCATCACCCCGCGATCGACCGGCGTGGCTCTGGCGTGGTTTGCCATGGGCGGTCCATTCCTCCCTGCGCCCGCCAAGTCGCAAGCACTGGCCTTGCTCACGGCCGACTCGCGCCTCGATGCGCTGGGTACCGTGATCGGTCAGCGGATCGCCGCAAACCCCAAGGCCGTCGTGGATGGCGACGCCCAGATCGCTTCGGCCCTCGGCGCCCTGCTCGATGCGCTCGTCCCACCAGCAGCGATCACGGCGCCGGAGGCCCAGCTCGGCGACAACGCACCGCAAATCATCATCGCGCCGATCACCGAACAGGGGGGCGTCGCGCTCCGCACCGACGGCGTGGTCACCGGTATCGACCTCTCCAATTCGTTCCGCCGGCCGGTGAAGGTCTATGTCTATGAAGTGCGCAAGTCCACCAACGGTGTGGCAACCGACATCGTCCCTGCCAAACTCGTCGCAGGGCCGCTGTCGATGGACGAGCCGCTGAATCTCACGCCGGTGGGTGGGATTTCCGCACTCCTCAACGGCGCGAAGCCTTTCGACGCGTTCACCATCGGTCCGATTGAACTCGCGCTCGATGGCACGTCCGATGAGACGACGTTCGAAGTCGTGGTGATCGGGCCGAGTGCGAATGGGGTGACCCCGGCATTCTTTGGGGCCGCACGTTATGCCTCCCAGGTGGCCGACTGGAACGCGGCCGTTGGCGATATGTTCCTCCGGACCTACTTCATCGACACGGTGTACGCCTACGTTCTCGAGTTGAGTGGCTTCGCCTCGTTGCTGCCAACCTTGCCGTCACTGGTGCCTGCTGCATCAAATCTGCGCAACGCGCTCGGCAACCCGTTTCCCCCACTTCCGTCGGGCCCGCCGTTGCCGTCGAATGGCGTTGGGCTGCGCAACAACCTGAAGAACATCGAACAGCAGATGCAGTTCATCACCGATGGGTACGATGAATTCAAGAACGTGGGACCGTTGTCACTCGACAGCGTCGGTGCTGCGGCGATGAACCAGATCAACAAGGTCGACTGGCAGGCGTCGCTTCGCACCGGCAGCAATTTCGTCGCGAAACTCGCGTCGCCCTTCTCTGGCGCCAAGGCGAACGGTGCCCTGAGCCGGTTGTTCAGCAATCTTGCCGATGCCGATCGTGGCGTGATGTGGACGGTGACGCTGAGCAAGGCGAAGGCGACGATCAACCCGCCCTCCCCCCTGGTGGATGCCGGCGGGATCGTGGCGCTCACGCTGGCGCTGTCGTCTGACCTCACATCAACGTACGACTACGAGTGGAGCCAGAACGGCACCGGATCGGAGTTGTCGGCGAGCGATGCACCAGCGGCCGGCTCGATCACCACCAAACAGAAGAGCGTCAACCTGTCGGCAATGCCAGACCAGACGGGGGAGATCGTGGTGCAGGTGGCCGTTTACGATATTGCCACCCCGGGCCGCCGAGTCCTGGTGACGCGCGCATCGACCAAGGTGCGGATCCTGCAGCGGTCGACGATCTCGCCGAGTCCGAAGGCACTGTTCCGCGGGAACCAGCAAGTCTTCACGGTTGCGGCCGTCGGCACGCTGCCGGCGGGGGCAAAATACGTCTGGAATGTCGTCGGACAGGCTGGCACAATCGGTTCAGTTGGGCAGGTCACCACGACAGTGCCGTCGATCAACTACACCGCGGTCAACAAGGGCGACGATCAGTTGAAGGTGCAGATCACTGATGCGAGCGGTCTGTTGCTCTCCCGCAGCACGGCAGTGATCAACGTCGATCCCTCGTCGTTCTTTGAATGCACCATCGCCGGATTCTGGGATCGCGAGCGGACACCGGCGAACGGCCGCTATTTCTACGGCGATATGACTGCCCAGCGGAGCCTTGCGCCGGAGTCTGGACTCGACTGGCTGACGATCATCTGCAATATCGCGCCGGACGACACCATCGGCGTGTTTCTGGGGATCTTCGTCCCGACCAATCACGTCTTTGCTGCAGGCCAGACCTTCACTCGAATCCAGACGCCGAATGCCCCGACGGCGCGATCGTTCAACATGTTCCTGTCGGTCGACCAGAACGATGTCGAGAACTCCAACCAGAGGACACCAGAAGGGACGGGCACGTTGACGCTGACCTCCATCAACAACCGTTCGGATGGAAAAAAGGAGGGTCTCTTTTCGTTCACGCTCAGCAACGGCAGCGGAACCATCATCGGAACCACGTCGGCAGCCTGGTAGCGGCGGACGAACACGGTCGGTGTGGCTTGCGCTCCCCCGGCGCCGGCCACACCTTCTGCCGCAACCCGCCGCTCCCCTGCACCTCCGGAGAACCGTATGCGCCCGCACCGCCTGATCGCCGCCCTCGCCCTGCTCCCGCTGGCAGCAATGCCGCTGGTCGCCCAGAAGACCTTCATCTCCACTGCCGCGCTGATCGAGGTGGTGCAGACTCACAAGGCCTCGGTGCTCCGCTACATCGACGCCGCCCCGGACTCGATGCTCGGCTTCCGGCCCACGCCCGGTGTGCGGACCTTTGCAGAGCAGATAGAACACGCGGCCGGCTCCGATGCGTTGATCGCGCACCTTGCGATCACCGGTTCGATGAAGACGCCGTCCTTCGGCGACTCCGCCGTCTACCTGCACAACAAGGCCGCACTCAGGGCCTATGCTGCGGCCGCGATGGATCACAGCATCACGATGCTCCGCGGCGTGACCGAAGCCCAGATGCAGGAACCGATCGTGCAGTTCGGCAACAAGGTGACTCGTGCGCGGGGCCTGATGGAAATGCTCGATCACTTCCCCTGGACACTCGGGCAGACGGTACCGTATCTCCGACTCAACGGCGTGACACCGCCGGAGTATTCGCCCTTCTGAAGTAGCGGGGCCAGGAAGCTGGATGTGAAACGCCCCGCCGGTGAATTCGAACCGGCGGGGCGTCGTCTATTCCATCGTGCGCTACCCGACTCACTCCAACAGCACTCGCGCCCCTGGCCCGCCACAACTCTTGTCGTACAGCGCCGAGAACTGCGCCTGGTTCTTTCCGTCGAGGACGAAGACCGTCATCCGGTTCATGTAGATGAACGGCGTCATTCCTTTCGATCCACTGACGCCCGGCTTCCCGCCTAGTCGTCCGCATACGGCTGGTGGTGGCCAGGCGCCATCACGCACGGCGGGCTGCGAGACGCGCAGCGAGTCGAACAGCGCGGTCGCCGGTTTCGAGAGGAGCTGCGCCATCACTCCGCGCGCCTCCGCCAGCAGGGCTGGCGCTGCGCTCGTGCGTTCGGCGAGGGTCGAGTCGAGGCGTTGTTTCGCGAGCGCGGCGGAATCGACGGGAGCGGGCGCCGGTGAGCCGCCGCATGCGGCGACCAGGAAACCGCACGCAATCACGAGAAAAGTGTTTCGCATCGATGCCCCGTTGTGGTGACCACTCGATAGTAGCGCAAGCGACGCGGAAGCGCCGGATCCGGCACGTGCACTCCGCTTCCCTCACATCGTCTCCTCGCAAGACTCAGGAGGGACCATGTTTGGAAGCGATGTACAGACCCCGGCTCACTCATCCGCTCGGCGGGAGATCCCGATCTTTGGCCAGAGGCGTCGCCCGGGTGATGGTGAACCGACCGAAATGAGCCGCGCGCCTGGGCTCGACAACTCCACCGGCGCGTTTCCCCTCGTATCGGTGCGCGGCGCCCTTGTGGCCCTACCGATTCAGGCGACACCGCTACCGAAGCGGTCGCTGTTGCGGCTGATCCGCCGCTGGCTGTCACGGATTGTGTCATTGGGCTCACCTCCCGCGTCGCACATTGTGAAGCCGGCACCGCAAATCCCCTCGGGGCCGGTCGGGTATCGATAGCAGTGCAAGGAAGATCGGCACGGGAGGTGTCCGATGACTTTCCGCGAAGCGACCGACCATCTGCTCGGGCAGGTTGCACCAAGTGAGCTGGCATTCCGGCTCGGCATCACCGTTGAGGAATTCCTCCGCGCGAGGAACAATCCCGCGCTGATGATCGCTGGCCCAGCGGGGTGGCGCGAGACCGTGATTCATATGGCCGAAGAACGAGTGTCCTACTACACGCGGCTCATCACCCGATTACGATCGCGGTAGCGCCCAAGTCACTCGTGCCGCACCGCGGTCGCCCAGACGCCCTGCCCGATTCCCGGTCCACCCCTGTGTGCCTCTACTCATTCGAGTCCGTCCTCTTATCGCTGGCGCCTCGTGCGAGGTCGCCAGGGCAGTCGATCGACCGCCGGCCCCCTGCCGGTGCGTCCCTCGGCCGCACCGCGCGGAGAAGACCACGATGGAATGGAGCACCCACGCCAACTGCCCCGGACACCGCACCCTGACGCTGCAAGGCCAGGTGGTGATGGTTCGCCGCGAGCCCGGCCACGAGCTCGAGGCCAACACCATTCCGCGACCGTGGCCGTCGGGCCTCTACTTCAAGACCGATCAGGGCCGCGAGCAACGCTTCCTCCCGCTCGCCGACGCTGCACCTCCCAGCTGCGCCCAGCTGTTGACACTTCCCGAAATCGCGGTCGAAAGCTTCTGGGATCGCGCCGAGCAGGGGTGGCCGACTCGCGCGATGTAGCGACCGCGCGGAAACGTGGCGGAACAAGTGAGTGCAAACCGTTTACCATTCGGGATGCCGCGCCACTTCTCACGCTTCGTGCTCACCTTCGCTTGCACCCTGGCGATCACCTGCCATCCCGGCGTTGCGGCCTCGGCGCAGGAAGCGCGATCGGCCGCGGGCGCGCGTGCGAGCGTACTGGATCAGCTGCAGCGACAATACAGCGCTACCGGCATTTACCTGCTGCACATTCCAAGCATGAAGGATCTGGCAGACACGCTGATCGCCCTGCGGGAATGTTCCGCTGAAGTGACAACCGACTGTTACGCTGCACCGCGAAAGATCATTGCGATCGAGGGCGTCAGGTTCATCCCGTCCGACAGCGCAGTGGCCGATGTTTTCATTTTCGGTGACGAGCATGGCGTGGATCGCGGCTTCACGATCACCCGGATGGCGCTGCGGTACGACGGAAACCGCTGGCGACAGGTCGGCGAGATCAAGCCCACGTCCATGCAGCATCCCCGAACGCCGGACTGACCCGGCGCAAGGAAGCCGCAGTTACAAGAGCGCCCTATCGCACCACAAACGGCGACGAAAACACTGAATCGTCACCCACGATCGTGCGCAGCCGGAACGTCCCTGGCGTAGTCGGTGCGGTGAGTGGGAACGCGAACTCGGCACCCGGATTGATCGTGTAGACCGGCATGATGCAGGCCTGATTCTCGCGCGGGATTTCACTCCATCGATCCCCTACCCGCCGGTCGGTCATCACATAGCACGGCAGCCAGCCCACGCGCACAGCAACTTCGCTGTGGTTCACCAGATGAGCATCGAGCGCGGTGCCAACCGCAGCGCTGCCGGTGACCGCGAGGAAGACGCTGCCCTGATTCGCATCGGTGGGAGATCCGCCACAACCTGCGACGACTGCGGAAACGAGGACCGACGCCAGCACCGAATGAATGCGCATATCAAACTCCGAGGGGGGATACCCAACAGACCGGTGTCGGGCTCTGGAGGTCACACGGTCAATCATCCCCGGCGCGACGCAGTACCTTTCGGCACCCCTCCCTCCGAGCCATCCGCGTGCGTCACCGCATCATCCGCTTCGCTCAAACGGTCATGCTCCTGCTCGCCACGCTCGGCGTCCCTCCAACCCTCACCGCCCAGTCCGCCCCCGGCCCGCGCGCCACCACGGTCACGGTCGGACTCCGCCAACCACTTCACACGTCGGCTCCACCAGCGCAGCCCGCGATGCGCCGCTACGACAACAACGGCTGGCTCATCGGTGCCATCGGCGGTGGCATCATCGGCGCCTGGGCAGCACGCCGGACCGGGGACTATTTCACCATCATCGTCTCAGCAGTCTTGGTCGCCGCCGTCGGCTCCCTCATCGGCGGCGTCCTTGCCTCGAAGTGACCCCCGCCCCTCCCCGCCCGTACGCCCCGCACCCACTCCGCGCTGGTAGCCCTGCCCGGTTTGGGGCTATCCTTCCTGCTCTGCCCCCACAATCGAAGAGACCATCCCGTGCGCATCAGTGATATGAACTGGATGCAGGTCGACGATTATCTCAAGCACGACGACCGTGCCATCCTGCCGCTGGGCAGTACCGAACAGCACAGCTACCTCCGCCTCACCGTGGATTGCATCCTCCCCGAACGCGTCGCCGCCGAGGCCGCGGCACCCCTCGGTATCCCGGTCTTTCCGGTCCTCAGCTATGGCGTGACACCCTATTTCCGGGAGTATCCGGGCTCGATTTCGCTCCGCGTCCAGACCCATCTTGCGGTGGTGCGCGACATCCTGGACTCGATGGCGCACAGCGGATTCCGTCGCATCATGATCTGCAACGGACACGGCGGCAACGGTGCGGTGCAGCAGTTCGCTACGGAGTGGACCGCCGACAACCCGGGCTGCCGCGTCATCTTCCATAACTGGTGGAGTGCGCCCTGCACCTGGGCCAAGGTGCAGGAGCTCGATCCGGTCGCCTCGCACGGATCGTGGATGGAAAACTTCCCCTGGACCCGACTGCCAGACGTCGAGATGCCAACGGTGACCAAGGGGCCGGTGCCGCCGATGGACCGGATCCGCGCGCTCGACCCGATGGCACTCCGGAGCTTCCTCGGCGACGGCAACTTTGGCGGCCTCTATCAGCGCCCCGACAGCGAGCTCCTCGCGCTCTGGCAGGTCGCCGTCGACGAGACTCGGGCCCTCCTTGAGAGCGGCTGGGGCAGTCACTCGTGATGGCGGCACCTCCCACAAGCGCGCTTTTCTGGGGCGCCGGCGCCATCGGCGGCACGATGGCCGCGTATCTCGCGCGCGCCGGACACGATGTCACGGCCGTGGACAGTGTGGCCGAGCACGTCGATGCCATCAACGCCGCAGGGCTCACCATCACCGGCCCGATCGCCACCTTCACCGCCCGGATGCCGGCATATACCCCCGACACCCTTCGCGGCGAATGGCAGACCATCGTGCTCGCTACCAAGGCGCACCACACCGAAGCGGCAACCCAGGCACTGCTGCCACATCTTGCTCCGGGCGGCTGCGTGGTGTCGGCGCAGAACGGGCTCAACGAACTCGCCATCAGCCACGTGGTGGGCGAGGCCAGGACCGTGGGCGCATTCGTCAATTTCGGCGCCGACTATATCGAACCCGGTGTCCTCCTCTATGGCGGCCGAGGCACCGTGATGATCGGTGAGGCCTTTGGTGAGGCAGCGACCCGCGTCTCGCCGCGCGTGCTCGGACTCCGTGATGCGTGGCGCGAGTTCGACGAACGCGCCACGGCGACCCCGAACATCTGGGGCTACCTCTGGGGCAAGGAGGCCTATGGTGCGATGCTCTTCGCGACAGCACTCACCAACGAGTCGATCGCCGATGCCCTCGCCATGCCGCGCTATCGCCCGCTCTACATTGCACTCGCACGGGAGATCCTCGCGGTGGCCGCTGCGCGCGGCGTGACGCCGGAGGCGTTCGACGGCTTCGATCCGGCGGCCTACCTCCCCACCGCCGGGGCAGGGGCTGCCGTGGCATCGCTCGATCATCTCGTCGCGCACAATCGCAAATCGGCCAAGACCCACAGCGGTATCTGGCGCGACCTCGCGGTGCGGAAGCGGCCGACGGAAGTTGATGCGCAGCTCGGCATCGTGGTGACACTCGGCGCCGAGGCGGGGGTGGCGACGCCGCTCACGGCGAAGGTGGTGGAGCTGATCCACGACATCGAAGCGGAGCGTCGGCCGCTCTCGCTCGACACCCTCGACACGCTCGCGAACGCGCTCCCCTCGTGAACGTGGCATTTCAGGGGAAGCGCGTCCTGGTGACCGGCGCCGCACACGGTTTCGGACGGGCGATTGCGGTCGCGTTCGCCGAGCGCGGCGCAACCGTGCACGCCGTTGACGTGATTGAAGACGAACTGCAGGAGACGGTACGGCTCTGCCGTGAGGCCGGAGGTCGCTGCACCGCGGCGCTCCTCGATGTGCGCGACAAGGGCGCGGTGGAGCAGTTCGTCGCGAGCGTGGCGTCGGCGACTGGCGCCATCGACATCCTTGTGAACAACGCCGGCGGTGTTCTGGGCCAGGTGGGGCGCCCCCTCGAGGAGGTCAGCGCGGCAGCGTGGCAGGAGATATTTGACGTGAACGTGAGCGGCGCCTTCTACTGCTCGCAGGCGGTGGCCCCAGGAATGAAGGCCGCCCACGCCGGGCGCATCATCAACATTTCGAGTGGCGCCGGCCTCGGCATTTCGCTCACCGGCATCCAGGCCTATGCCGCGGCGAAGGCGGCGCAGATCGGTCTCACCCGGCAGCTGGCCCACGAACTCGGGCTCTACGGCATCACCGTCAATAACATCGCCCCCGGCTTCGTCCGTTCCAACGCCACTACCGAGGCGCAGTGGCAATCGTATGGCGAAGCGGGGCAGCAAGCCCTCCTCGATCGGATCGCGCTCAAGACCCTCGGCACCGTGGATGACATCGCCTGGGGCGTGCTCTTCTTCGCCTCGGAGTATGCCGGGTGGATTACCGGGCAGGTCCTCTCCATCGACGGCGGCAAGTAATGGCGCTCGACCCGGTACTCGCGCTGCTCACCTCGCGGCACGCGGCGATTCTCGACGAGTTGATCGAGTTTGCCTCGATCCCGAGCGTGAGCACCGATCCCGCACACCGTGCCGATGTGCATCGCGCCGCGGCGTTCGTTGCCTCGCGCCTCAGTGCGGCGGGGCCGCTCTCGGTGCGGACGTACGAATCGGACGGCAACCCGCTGGTCTATGCCGAATGGCTTGGAGCACCCGGCAAGCTGACGGTGCTGGTGTACGGACATTACGATGTCCAGCCGCCCGAGCCGCTGGAGAAGTGGACCTCCCCGCCGTTCGTGCCGACCCTGCGCGAGGGTCGCCTCTACGCCCGCGGCATTTCCGACGACAAGGGGCCGATGCTGATCCCGATCAAGGTCGCGGAGGCCTTTTTCGCCGCGGAAGGGCGGTTGCCAATCAACGTGAAGTTCCTGATTGAAGGGGAAGAGGAGATCGGCTCTCCCAACATCGAGCACTTCATCGCCGAGCATCGCGATCTGCTCGCGGCCGATGTCGTCCTCTCGGCCGACGGGGCGATGTGGCGAATCAACGAGCCCTCGCTCACGGTCGCGAATCGCGGCATGGCCGGTGTGGAGCTGACACTGACAGCCGCAGGCAAGGATCTGCATTCGGGGCGGCACGGCGGCAGCGTCGCCAATCCGTTGCATGCGATGGCGCAGCTGATTGCCACGTTGCATCACGCCGATGGCAGCGTGGCCGTGGCAGGTTTCTACGACCGGGTGCAGGAACTGAGTACCGCGGAACGGGCCGACATCGCGGCGTTGCCATTCGATGAGGCCGCGTATCTCGCGCAGGTCGGCGCGCCGGCAGCAGTGGGCGAGGCTGGCTACAGTACACTCGAACGCCAATGGACGCGCCCGACCCTCGAGCTCAACGGAATGTGGGGCGGCTACCAGGGGCCGGGATCGAAGACGGTGATTCCCTGCGAGGCGCACGCGAAGATCACCTGCCGGCTTGTTCCGGACCAGGATCCCCACGAGATCGTGGCACTGGTCACCAGACATCTCGAGGCCAACGTGCCGCCGGGAACCCGCCTCGTCGTGAATCCGGGGAATCACGGTACTCCCGCCGCCCATATCGCCCCCGGACATTTCGCCCTCAAGGCCGCCGGCGAGGCACTGCGCGCGGTCTACGGTGTCGATCCGCTGATTGTCCGGATGGGAGGCACCGTCCCGGTGGCCGAGCTCTTCCAGCGACTGATGGGTCTCGAATGCGTCTACTTCTCCTTCTCCACAGCCGATGAAGACTACCACGCGCCCAACGAATTCTTCCGGGTGCATCGGTTGCACGAAGGGCTCGAAGCGTGGGCCCGGTACTGGCACATCCTTGGCGAGGTGACGCGATGAGCGACGGTGAGAATTCGGCGACCTCTGCACTCGCCCAGGCCGAGGCACGAGTCGAGGCGCACAGCGCGACACTGAAGAAGGAACTTGGCGTCCGCGACCTCGCACTCACCCAGATCCTCTTCATCATCGGCCTCACCTGGATCGGCGTCGCCGGCACGCTGGGGCCTTCGCACGTGGTGATGTGGCTACTGGCGATGGTCTTCTTCTATCTGCCCATGGCCGCCGTGGTGATCTACCTCAACCAGCTGATGCCGCTCGAGGGTGGCCTCTATCAGTGGGCCAAACTCGGCTTCAATCCCACGGTCGGCTTCCTGCTGGCGTGGAATCTCTGGCTCTATGTCATTGTGTACACCTCGGAGATCGGGCTCCAGTGCGCGACCTATCTGTCGTACGCGCTCGGGCCAGGCGCGGCGTGGATGACGTCGAGCAACTGGTTCGTGGCGCTCTCCTCTGCCGTCATTCTGACCCTGATGGCCGTGGCCGCCATCATCGGGCTCTCGGTCGGAAAATGGGTACACAACACCGGCGGCATCTTCATGCTGATCATCTTCGGCATCCTGATCCTGCTGCCCTTTCTCGGGCTTGCCACGGGCACGTTGCGGGAGTTCCACCCCTTCCGCACCACGCTGCCGAAGTGGTCGCTGCTGAATCTCAATCTGCTCGGGAAGATGGGCTTCGGTGCACTTGGCGGTTTCGAGTATGTGGCGATCCTCGCGGGTGAGACGCGAGCGCCGGCGAGGTCGGTCCGGAAATCGGTGCTGATCGCCGCCCCGCTGATCGCGCTGATGTTCATTCTCGGCACCGCCACGGTGGTGGCCTATGTCCCGACCGAGCAGATCGACCTCATCGGCCCGATGCCCCAGGTGCTTCGTGCCGGGTTCGGCCCGTTCGGCATCGCCGGTCCGCTGGTGACGATCGCGATCCTGATGACGCTGGCGATGCGGGTGGCCCAGGTGAGTGTCAGCTTCACCGCGGTGACGCGCCTGCCGATGGTGGCCGGGTGGGACCGGCTGCTGCCGGCGTGGTTCTCGCGCCTGCACGAACGCCACCGGACGCCGATCAACTCGGTCATCCTCGTGGCGGTCTGTTCCTTCGCGCTCTCGCTCGTGAGCCTCATCGGCGTGGGGCGGGCCGAAGCGTTTCAGCTCCTGTTCAACGCCGGCGGCATCTTCTACGCGCTGGCGTATCTGGTGATGTTCGCAATCCCGATCATCGGGCTACGGGGAGTGACACCCAGGCCGCCGCGCTGGTTGCAGGTGGCGTCCTGGTCGGGGCTGCTGATGACGTTGCTGTACGTCGTGCTGTCGGTCTTTCCGATCATCAAGGTGGCGAGTGTTGCCACCTTCGCCTTCAAGGTCGGCAGCATGATTCTGGTGATGAATCTGGTTGGCGTCGGAATCCTGGTCGCCGCACGTCGGCGATCGACACGTTCTCCGCAGGGGGAGTAGCATGTCGCAATTCACGGGGTGGTTTCTCGGCTACCGTCGATCGCTCACGGCCGCACTGGTCCTGGTGGCGGGCACCAGCGGGTTCGCCGCACTGCAGCGGCCACCCAGGGCAGCGCTCGCGGGAGACTGGGATGTCTACATCGCGCTGAGTGCCACGCCGAAATTCGGCTTCGAGGGATGGCGCCGGATGGGGTTCGCTCACTTTGCCGGCACGGATTCCGGGAATGTCGGCTTCCTCCGGCGCCGCACTGGCCAGCCGATGCTCACCGTCAGCAAGGTGTCCGTCGCGGGTGATTCGGTGGTGCTGACGCAGGATGATCGGCTGGTGATGCGCGCCGCCTGGCACGGCGACACGCTCGCCGGACTCCAGTACACCAACGGCACAGTCCAGGATCGTCGTTACCGGCTGGTGCGTCGGGCCACACCGGCCGTGGTCGAGACGACCTATCAGGTCTGGAAGATGCCTGCCTCCGATTCGCAATACACCACCGTGGTGGACACCACCAAGCTGATGCCGACGCGCGATGGCGCCACACTCGAGACCTACATTGTGCGGCCGGTGGGTCCCGGACCCTTCGGGGTCGTGATGCAGCGTTCGCCCTACCGCGCCAGCAACCCGGCCGCCGGCCGCTGGTGGGCGTCGCACGGCTACATCTACGTCGGGCAGCTGGTGCGGGGTCGCGGCAAGTCGAGCGGAGATGTCGCCGATTTCGGTGATTACAGCAGCGACATCAAGGATGGCTACGATGCGGTCGAGTGGGCCGCGAAGCTTCCAGGAGCCAACGGCAAGGTCGGGATGATTGGCCATTCCGATGAGGGGCGGCTGGTCTGGTTCGCCGCGGTGGCGGCGCCGCCGAGTCTCGCCGCGATTGCGCCCTCGGCCGCGACCAGCGATCCGTGGCGGATCGTGCCGTATTCGTCGATGGCGTTCGGTCCGATCAATGTCGACTGGACCTGCCTGATGAAGGATCGCAATATGGCGACCAATACGGCCGAGCTCGATATCGGCGAGGCGATCACGCATCTGCCATTGTCATATCTTCCCGAGCGGCTGGGCTGCGGCCATTTGCCGCTGTGGGAACGGTGGATCTCCCACAACACGCTCGACGATTACTGGCGCCAGCACGCGGCCACCACCTTCATCGACAAGGTCAAGGCTCCGGCGCTGTCGCTGGCCGGCTGGCACGACGATGCGCGCGGCCCGCTCGACTACACCGATGCACTCCTGAAGGTGAACAATCACCCGGCCTGGCACCTGGTGATGGGTGTCCACGCGCACAAGGGTGTCGACTACGTGGCGGGAGATTTCGGACCGCAGGCGCGATACGAATACCGTGACCTCCAGCTGCGCTGGTTCGATCACTACCTGCTTGGCCGCGACAACGGCGTCGACAAGCTGCCACCGGTCGACATCTTCGTACAGGGCGACAATACCTGGCGCCAGGAAAGGGAATGGCCGCTCGCACGCGCGAAGGCCACCAACTGGTACCTGTCGTCGGGCGGGAATGCCCGCACCAGCAACGGGAACGGTGTCCTCGACACCCTGCCACCCAAGGGCGCGGCCGCCGACAGCTACAGCTACGACCCGGGGAATCCCACGCCGTACCTGATCGACTCGCGCGAGCTGGAAGAGTCGCTCAATGAGGACTACACCGTCCTCAACGCCACCCGGCAGGATGCCCTGGTGTTCACCTCCGCGCCCCTCAAGCGGCCGATCGAGATCACCGGTGAAATGTCGGCGTCGCTCTGGGCGTCGAGCGATGCCAAGGACACCGACTGGGCGATCATGCTGCTCGATGTCTTTCCTGATGGGCACGCCGAGCGGGTGCAGGACGGCCTGACGCGGGCGCGGTTCCGGAAGGGGATGGACAAGGTGGTGCCGCTGGTGCCGGGAAGTGTGGAGCGCTACGACGTCGACCTCTGGTTCACCTCCAAGGTCTTCGCGCCGGGCCACAGGCTGCGGGTGAGCGTCACATCGGCGCTCTTCCCCAAGTACGATCGCAACCTGAACACCGGCGGCAACAACGAGCGCGACTCGACTTTCGTGACGGCGCACCAGCGGATCCTGCACGATGCGGCGCATCCGTCACACCTCATCCTGCCGGTGGTGCCACGGTAGGCGGCCACCACGAATAGCCGTGGGGGCTTCGGCCCCCACCGAGGGTGCGGGAGTAACCGATGCCGCCAGTACGCCGTATGGCATCGGAACGCGCACCGCACCCTCCGGAGGTTGAATGCCCGCCCGATTGCTGCTGCTCCTCGCCTCCCTCCCGGCCACAGCATCCGCGCAACAACTCACCGCCTTCACCCACGTCCGGCTCATCGACGGTCGCGGGGGTGCTCCGATTGCCGACGCGACCGTGGTGGTGCGTGGCGACCGCATCACCGCCGCCGGCGCGGCTTCACAAGTCAGCACACCCGCCGGCGCACGCGTCATCGACGGCCGCGGCATGTCGCTGATGCCTGGCCTCGCCGATATGCACACCCACCTCTCCGGCGGCTGGGACGGCGAGACCGCCGACTGGCTCGGCGGGCGCGTCACCATGAATGCCCTGCTCTACAATGGCATCACCTCGGCGTTCGACCCGGGCGACGTGACCTCGTACGTGCGCCAGCTGCGCGAGGAGGTTCGCGCCGGGCGCCTCGCCGGCCCGCGCATCTTCTTCACCGGCCCGGTGCTTGATGGCGCCACGCCGCAGTGGCCCGACATCTCGCAACCGCTCACCACACCGGAACAGGCGTCGTTCTTCGTGCGCCAGATGAAGAGCGCCGGCGCCGTCTTCATCAAGGCCTACGGCGGCCTCACCACCGAGATGGTGAAAGTGCTCGTCGATGCCGCCGCGCGCGATTCGATGCGCGTCATCGCCGACGTCGGCCAGCGCAACGGCTCGCTCGCGGTAGCGCAAACCGGCATCGCGATCTACGCGCACACCGGCACCAGCGCGATGACCGACGAGGCGATCCGCTACATGGCGGATCACCACACCGCGACGATCACCACCCTCGCCGTCTACGAGAGCCTCTCGCGTCGCCGCTTCAAGGAGATGTCTTTCCTGCAGCAGCCGCTGATCAAGGACGTGATGAGCCCGACCTACATGTCGCAGGTCACCGCGTGGGGCCTCAAGCCGCCAACGGCGCAGGAATCACGGCTGATGGCCTTCTATAGCACGGCGTTGACGACGGCCGCCCGCAATGTGAAGCGGATGCTTGATGCCGGCATTCTCGTCGTCGCCGGCACCGATGCTCCGTGGCCCGGCCAGTACTATGGCGAGGGGCTCCACCGCGAACTCGAGTTGCTGGTCGAGGCTGGCCTCACACCACTCGAGGTGATCACTCTTGCCACCCGTAACGCCGCGCGACTGGTGAATGCCGAATCGGAATGGGGCACAGTGGAGCCAGGCAAGGTCGCCGACCTGCTGCTGGTGCGTGGTGATCCGTCGACGCAGATCGGCGACTCGCGCAACATCGTCCAGCTGATGCAGGGCGGGAAACTCATCGATCGCGCCTCGCTCCGCTACGACCCGAAGCGCGACCCCGACTACCACCCGGTGGATCTCCGGCCGCACTGAGTCGCCTCAGCTCGCGGCCTCGACCTGTACCTCCGCCGTGCCGTCGAGATCGAAGGTGACATGGAGGTGCCACGGACGACAGCAGATCTCGCAATCCTCGACATACTCCTGCACGGCGCCGCCGCTCGGGTCGAGGGTGATCTCGATCTCCTCGGCACAGTACGGGCAGCGGATCAGCGCCTCGGTGTCTGCCGGAGCGCCTTCGGGTTCGTCCGTGTCGTCATCATCAATTCCTTCATTCTCATCCCGCATGGGAAATCCCTCCTTCGTCAGGTTAATCGAAATAGCGTTTGTCTGCTCACTCGGCGTCGGAAGAGGCCGGTGAGGACCGGCTGCCGGACGAGCCCCCGATTTGCGGTGGCCGCGTTATCGTTGTGCATCCACGCACACTGATCCGCGCTGCCTTCCGCCACCCGGGGACCCTCATGGCCGTTCGTTCTGGGGCACTTCGCCTCGCCGCCCTCTTGCTCACGCTGGCGGGGTGCTCCAAGCCCGCAGCACCGCCGGTCGAAGCAGCTCCGGCGGCCGCCCCGGCCGCGCCCATTCCTTACGGCGCCAACGCCGCCGCCAGCGGCACTTTCGTTCACGACGGCGTCACCTTCTACTACGAGAGCTACGGCAGCGGCACGCCGCTGCTGCTGGTACACGGCAATGGCGGCTCCATCGGCACGATGGCCGCCCAGATCGCGCATTTCAGCAAGAGCTATCGCGTGGTCGCCATGGATTCGCGCGACCAGGGGCGCTCGACTGACAGCGACGGGCCGATCACCTACGAGAAGATGACCGACGACCTCGCTGCCCTGATCGATCACCTCAAGCTCGATTCGGTGAATGTGCTCGGCTGGAGCGATGGCGGCATTGAGGCGCTCCTCCTCGGCGTGCGCCATCCGGAGAAGGTGCGCAAGCTGGTCGCGATGGCCGCCAACCTGAATCCGTCGTCGCAGGCGATCTATCCCGAGACCGATGCCCTGGTAAAGACGATGCTTGCGGGAATGACCGACAGCGTGAAGAACACGCCGCAGGGCAAGCGCGACTTCAAGGTGACCAGCACGATGCTGAAGGAGCCGCACATCGCCCCGACCCTGCTGGGGCAGATCAAGGCGCCCACACTGGTCCTCGGCGGCGATCACGATCTCATCACGCTCGAGCATCTGGTGCTGATGTTCAACCACATTCCGAATGCCCAACTCGCGATCTTCCCGAACAGCACGCATATGGTGCCGTTCGATGACCCGGCGATGTTCAACGCCACGGTCGATCGCTTCTTCTCGACACCGTTCGTGAAGCTCGATCGGATCCCCGCCACGATGGCCTCGTTCGAGAAGCTGCTCGGCGGGCTGGCACACTGATCGGCGCCACCAACCCACTCCATCGCTGGGGCTCACCCATGCTTCATCCACGTTTGGTCGTAGCAGCATCACTCGCCCTGCTCGGCACGCTGGGGACCAGGGCTTCCGGACAACAACTCACCCCGCTCGAACGCGCCCGGATCGATAGCGCGGCAGCAGCCGTGCTCGCCGGCACCGGCGCACCGAGTGCGTCGGTCGCGGTGGTTCGTGGCGGCGTGATGGTGTACCAGCAGGCCTACGGCGAGGGCCGCGTCGGCACCCCAGCCACCACCTCGATGCGCTACGCCATCGGTTCGGTGAGCAAGCAGTTCACCGCGACGGCGCTGCTGATGCTGGCCGAGGAGGGCAAGCTCTCCCTCGACGACAAGGTGTCGCGCTGGTTCCCGAAGCTGACCGGCGCGAACGAGATCTCGCTGCGCCAGCTGCTCTCGATGACCTCGGGCTATCAGGACTACTGGCCGCAGGACTACGTCTTCACGGCGATGCAGGGTCCGACGACGGCCGCAGCAATCATGGGAAAGTGGGCGTCGCAGCCGCTCGACTTTGCACCTGGCACGCAGTGGCAGTACAGCAACACCAACTACATCATCGCCGCGGCGGTCGTCGAGAAGGTCGCTGGCGTGCCGTTCATCGATTTCCTGCGGCAGCGCATCTTTACGAAACTCGGTATGGCCTCCGTGCGTGACTTCGATGCCGGTCCGCTCGGCGCCGATGACGCCGGTGCTTTCCTGCGCAACGGCCTCGGCCCCCTGCGCGCCGCACCCAAGGAAGCGGCGCACTGGCTCTTCGGCGCCGGGCAGCTCGCGATGACTGCGCGCGACCTGGCTACCTGGGACATCGGGATGATCAAGCGCTCACTGCTGAAGCCGGCATCGTACGCCGCCCAGCAGCGCACGACCCTGCTCGCCAACGGTGTTTCGAGCGGCTATGGCCTCGGCATCAATGTCGGCATGGCCGGCGCCCGCAAGCGGCTCTCGCACGGCGGCGCGGTGTCGGGATACACCACCACCAACCTGGTCTATCCCGATGATGCCGCGGCGATCGTGGTCTTCACCAACATCTACCCTGGTGGTGCCGGTGCGTCGTCGCAGATCGCGGGGCGCATCGCGAACATCATCTTCGCAACGGTGGACACGACCGACGCTGCGGCTCGCAACATCGCCCTCGGCGTCTACCACGGCCTGATGCGCGGTACGATCGATCGCGCGCTGCTGACCGAGAACCTCAATGCCTATTTCTCTGCCCCAGTGCTCGCCGACTATGGCGCGAGCCTTGGCCCCCTCGGCGAGCCGGCCGAGTTTGCCAGCGGGGGCGGCCAGGAACTGCGTGGCGGGCTGATCATTCGCGGGTACCGGATTCGCGCGGGCAACATGACGATCAATGTCACGATGATGACTCGCCCCGATGGCAAGATCGAACAATTCCTCGTGGAACGGGCAGGGTAACGCGATGTCGAAATCCTGGAGCGTGGTTCTCCTCCCGCTGCTGACAGCCGCCTTCGCGCCAGCGCTCTCGGCGCAGGCTGCGCCATCCTCTTCTTTCCTCTACCTCTGGACCGGCTCAGCCGACTCCACCAAGCCCGACTTCCTCGCCGTGCTCGACGTCCGGCCCAAGGCAGGCCGCTACGGCAACCTGGTCGGCACGGTGCCGGTGCCAGGGCTCCACAACGAACCGCATCATACCGAGCACCAGATGGCGGCCGACAACCGGCTCTTCGCCAACGGCTTCGGCGCCGGCGAGACGTTCATCTTCGATATGAAGGATCCGGCGCACCCGAAGCTCGATGGACAATTCGGCGACATCGCCGGGATGATGCACCCGCACTCCTTCCTGCGCCTCCCTAACGGCCATGTGCTCGCGACGTTTCAGATGCAGCACGCCGGCGGCAAGATGGTGCCGGGTGGCCTTGCCGAACTCACCAATCGCGGCGCGCTGATACGCTCGGTGTCGGCGAATGCACCGGGAATCGATACCCTGATCCGCCCCTATTCGGCGGTGATCATCCCGAAACTCGACCGCATCGTCACCACCACCACCGACATGATCGGCGAGGCGGCATCGCGCTCGCTGCAGCTCTGGAGACTCTCCGACCTGAAGCTGCTGAAGACCTTCGAATTGCCGGGCGGCCCACGCGGTGACGACAACGAAGCGACCGCCGAACCGCGGCTCCTCGCCGATGGCAAGACGGTGCTGGTCTCGACCTTCAACTGCGGGCTCTATCTGCTGAGCGGGCTCGAGAGCGCCGATCCGAAAGGGACGCTGGTCGCCTCCTTTCCTCGTGCGGAGAAGGGGTACTGCGCTATCCCCGTGATCGTCGGGCACTACTACCTCGTCACGGTGCCGGCCTGGCACGCCGTGGTCTCGCTCGACATCGCGAACCCTGCCGCACCGCGTGAAGTCTCGCGCGTGGTCCTCGGCCCGAATGACGAGCCGCACTGGATTGCGGTGGAGCCGAATCACCAGCGCGTGGTGATCACCGGCTATGGCGCGATGACGAGCCGGGTGATGATGGCGAATTTCGATGAAGCCACCGGCAAGCTCACGCTCGACGAGCAGTTCCGCGACGCGGGGGCGACTACCCCCGGAGTCCGGATGGACAACAAGGTCTGGCCGCACGGCGGGAATGCAGCCGGTCTCCCGCACGGCGCCGTCTTCAGCAACCCACCTGGTGCACGGAGGTAGCGATGAAGCGGATGGCACTCGTGCTGATGGCGGCGGCGCTGACGCTGGGTTTCGTGAAGCGCGCGCCGCACCCGTATCACATTGTCTTCGATCTCTCGAGCCGCGACACCCTCGACCAGAAGATGGCGCTACGCCTGGTGGGTGAGGCGAGTTCGAACCCTGCCGCGAAGGTGGAGCTGGTGATGTATGGCAGGGGAATGGAACTGGTAATGCCCGAGCGCTCGCTCTACCTCGCGCAGGTGCAGGAGCTGCGCAAGCGCGGCAATGTGGATTTCCGGGTCTGCGAAATTGCGATGAAGAACAACCAGATCGAGAAGCGACAGCTCGCCGAGGGAATCGGCACGGTGCCAGACGGACTGTACGAGCTGGTATCGAAGCAGCAAGACGACTGGGGTTACATCAAGGTGAAGTTCTAGGGCGCGGCGTACGGACCCAGGATCTGGATCAGGTTGCCGCTGTTGTCCTTGAAGGCCACGTTCGCACGGTTGCCGTTGCGCGGCGCGTAGGGACCGAAGAAGAAGGTGATGCCGCGGGCACGGAGCCGCGCCACCGTGCTGTCGAAGTTGCTGACGATGATGCCGGCCTTGGAAATCCCGTGCTGCATCTCCGGGCGTTCCGGGCCGGCGCGCGCGCTGTCGAGCTGGATCAGTTCGACACTCAGGCCCGGGCCTTCAAGCAACACAACGCCAGCGAGCGAGCCACTGCGCGGCACGGTCATCTTGCGCGCAAGCCCCAGCCGCTCGGCGTACCACTTCGCACTCGCTTCGAGATCCGGCACCGAGAGGGCAATGAAACCGCCAGTGGCGAAGGCCATCGGGGCGGCTGGCGGCTGTTGCGCAACGGCGCCGCTGCAACAGAGCGCGGTCACCAGAAAGGCGAGGCACACAGCACGCGCGATAGTCATTGGATCTCCCCAGGGCGGCAATCGGATGCGGAGGCTGCTCGACGATTGCGCTGTACGGCCTGCGAAGTCAGCGGTTTCTCCCTTCTCTCTTCTCCCTTCTCTCTTCTCCCTTCTCCCTCACCCCTCATCTCGCGACCCTGTTGCAGCAACGAGCATGAACATATCTTCAGAGTCCCTACCCCACCACATCGGTTCGTACCGGCTCGCGCCGGTTCACCACCGGGATGCCAATGCATCTCGAGGAGGTCTGCTTGGGCGTGTCAGTTGAGTCGGTCTGTGACAAGGCGGCAGTTGCCAGCGAAACGCTCCGCCTGACCTGGTCAACCATGATGAGTGATTCTTCGGCCCAATGCGCGTCGCGTCTCGGTATCTGGAGCTGCGCTGCCCGGGGTGAACCACGCTTCACCCCGGGCGCGTGGGAATGGTCGGCCGATGAACTCCTTGCCGCGATGTGGGGCAAGTGTCTCCTTGAGCACGCCTTGCACTCCGCGACAGAAGAAACCTGACGCGCAACCGGCGGATGACTACTGGTCGCCGCCGCCGCCCTTGCCACCGCCGCCAGGCGCGACGGCCGAGGCGAGGAAGGTGGCCGGGCTGCCAACCGCACCGACCGCCACCGTTGCCCTCAGGGTGTTGGGGCCCGGGTTCGGACCGAGCGACCAGCCGCCGACCCGGGCGACGCCGTCAGCATCTGTGACGGCCGAAGCCCCGCTCAGGATTCCGCCTCCCGAGGCCACAGTAAAGGTGACTGTCACGTCGGGGACCGGTTCGAACTTCTCGTCAAGAATCCGCACGGCCGGGAGGGTGCTGACCGGGCCAGAGGGAGTGCCGAGCTGGCCATCACCGGCAAACTTGCCCATCGACAAAGTCCGACTTCCCTGAGTCGGTTTCGACGCGCAGCCAGCCAGCAACATCACGCCGGCGAGGAGTCGCATCGGACGAGCGAAAAGGATCTGCATTGGACCACTCCTGCTGGGGGATTTCAGACTGCCTGCCAACTTGGACATTACCCGGTTGGACCGGGTCAGGCTATCGTTCCGTAGCACTATCTGACCTCTCGCGTACCAAGGAAGTCACCCGCTGATGGTCGAAAATCTCGCGGTCGCGGCACTCATCGGTCTCATCGTGGGGACCGAACGTGAGTGGTCGGGCCCCGAAGCCGGACCCGGGCGGCGATTCGCCGGCCTCCGTACCTTCTTCCTCCTCGGCATTCTCGGTGGCATCGCCGGCCTGCTCATCGGCAGCGATGCCACGATTCCCGGCAGTATCCTCCTCGCCGCCGGTGCCGCTTTCAACGTGGTCGCCTATGCCCGTGCCGTCCGCGGGACCGAGTCACCGCGCGACGGCACCACCGAGGCGGCCGGACTGGTAGTCCTTGCCCTCGCGACCTTCGCGGGACTCGGCTACCTGCTCCTTGCTGCGGGGACCGGTGCGGCGGTCGTCTTCGCCCTCGGCGAGAAACAACGCCTCCACTGGCTGGTGCGACGTATCGGGCAGGAAGAGATGCACGCGGCGCTGCAGTTCCTCGTGCTCGCGCTGGTCATCCTGCCGCTGCTGCCAACCGGACCCTACGAATCATTCTGGGGTTTTCGCCCCCGGGTGCTCTGGGCGATGGTGCTGCTCCTCTCCGGGATCAACTTCGCTGGCTACCTCGCCCGACGGCTGGTGGGCCCCGGCAAGGGCTACGGCATCACCGGCGCGCTCGCGGGGCTGATATCGTCGACCGCACTCACCCTGCAGTTCTCGCGCATCAGCCGGGCTGAGCCTCAGCACGCCCGCGGCCTCGCCCTCGGCGTCATCGCCGCGTGCACCATCCTCCCCGCGCGCATCGTGCTGGTCTCGCTCGCGCTGAGCCCGGCGGTAGCGCTCCATCTGCTCTGGTATGCGGTGCCGGCCTTCGTGGTGGGGGCGGCGTGCTCAGCGTGGCTGCTGCGCAAGTCGGGATCGGCCGAGGCGGCCACCGACCCGCCGAAGAGTCCGCTGCGCCTCTGGTCGGCATTGCAGCTTGCCATCGCGTTCGAGGTGGCGTTCGTCGCGATTCGCTACGCCCAGGCGCACTTCGGTTCCAGCGGCATGGTTGGCTCGGCCCTCTTCTTCGGCGTCGCCGATCTCGATGCCCTCACCGTGTCGATGAACCGGCTCGCCGTGAACGGCGATTCGGAGATCGCGGCCGCGCGCGCCATCGGACTTGGCCTGCTCACCAACACCGTGAGCAAGATGGTGATCGCGGTCGTGGTCGGCGCGAAGGCATTCCGCAAACTCGCGGTCGGCGGGCTCCTGGTGACGGCGGTGGCCCTCGGCGCGATGCTCTGGTGGCGCTGGTAACGCGCGTCAGGGAAGCGGTGGCAGCGCCGAGAAGGCGGGTGTGAGGCCGAGCCAGTGGAACCAGGTCGCACCGGCGAGGAGGAGCAGCAGGTAGCCGATGGTGCAGACCAGCAGGCCGTACTTCACGTTGTCATTGACCGAATACTGATTGGTCCCGAAGAGGATCACATTGGGTTTGCCGCTGATCGGCAGCCCGATGACCCAGTCGATGGTAAAGGCCGCGGGAAGCGCGAGACTCACCGGATCCCACCCGAGGCCACGCGCGAGCAGGATCACGGCCGGAATCATGATCACCGTGCGCACCGTCTTCGAGGTCGAGAGCAGGTGGCTGTAGAGCATCACCGCGAGAATGATGGCGTAGGTGTAGCCAAAGCGGAGTTGCTGCAGTTGCAGGCCGTCAAAGATCCGATGGACACCCCACGCCGCCGCGCCACTCTTCTCGAGCGCCAGCCCGCCAGCGTACGCACCGGCACTGAAGATCATCAGGTGCCAGGGGATCTCGGTGTCTTCCCAGCGGATGACTCCCACCCGCGGCAACAGGGCGATGGTCGCGCCGATCATCGCGGCAATCGGTGCGCCGATCTCGAGGCCGAACCACGCCGACTGGTAGCGGTCGGTGGCCCAGAGCGCCAGCACGAATCCGAAGATCGCGATCGCGCGCCATTGCACGGCCGTCATCGGCCCCAGCTCGCGCTGTGCCGCCTTCACGGCTTGGACCCCGCCGACGATCGTCGGCGTCCGTTCGGTTGCGGCCAACGGGAAGATCCACCGCGGCCCGACTGCCCAGGCGAGGACGACGGTGAGAACCGCGATTGGCGCTGCGGCAAAGAGCCAGTCGGTGTAGTAGACGCGATGCCCGCCCAGGGTCTGGATGAATCCGACGGCCATCAGGTTCGCGGCACTCCCGGTCATCACCGTGGACGACAGGATGCTGATGGCGGTGAGGTTGAGCAGGAAGAGGTTGCGGCCGAAGTTGGTGTTCTGTTCGGCCGTGGCGCCGTAGATCGACGCGACAGCGATCATCAGCGGCAGGGTGAGCACCGTCCGCGCGGCGGTCGCCGGGATCAGCGGCGCCAGGGCCAGTTGCAGTACCACGAATGCGCCGAGGGCCCACGAGGCCCGCTGACCGAAGCGTACGATGAGCATCAGGGCGAGCCGCTTCGCGAGTCGCGTCTTCACCAGCATCGCGCTCAGCACGAATGCCATCACGTTGAGCCAGATGACATCCAGCCCGAGGACACTCATGACCCCAGTCGGCGTGTCGGCGCGAGTCAGCACCAGCAGGATCATCAGCGTGAGCGACGTCACGTGCGTCGGCACCGGCTCGGTCACCCACCAGATGAGCGCCAGAGCGAACGCCGCCGCCGCACCCTGTCCGGCGGCGGTGAGGCCGGCGGCGCGGGGTACCATCAGCAGCAGGGCAAATGCCACGACACCGAGCGGCAGACCGAGGCGTCGCATCCAGCGTTCGGTTGGCGAGGAGGGACGATGCTGCGCCGCCGAGAGCACGAACCGATCGAGCGCGAGTTGATCGGCGAGTGTCTCGGTGTCGGGCGCCGCGACCTCAGGCATCGCTGCCCCAGAGCGAGTAGGGGTGGCGCGCAAGGTTCGAGTTGAAATAGCGGGGATCGTCGGACACTTCGCGGCCTACCCAGGATGGCAGGGTGACGGTGGTGAGTTCCGTGGGCAACTCGACTTCGGCCACGATCAGCCCGGCGTTCTCGCCCTCGAAAACGTCAATCTCCCAGGTCCAGCCACCGTACAACTCGCGATAGCGCCGCTTTTCGATCAGGGGACGAATGCAGAGCTTCGCGAGCAGCGCCTCTGCATCGGTGACGGGAATGGGGTATTCGAACTCGAGCCTCGAGATCCCGCGGGTGATCCCCTTGATCGTGATGAAGCCCTGGGTCCCGGTCACCCGCACCCGGACCGTCCGGGCGGGATCGTGCGACAGATACCCCTGCCGCACGGCCATTCCCCGCGCCGGGTCCGGGCGCCAGGCGCCCGGGACGATCAGGAACTTCCGCTCGATCTCGTGTGCCATCGCGATTCAGAAGGCCAGGGCGAAGCGCGTCTGGAAGATGTTGAACTTGTCGCCCGTGACGAACGGCGCTGTGCCGAGATCGGGCTTGGCGTTCTCGTCGTTGATGACCCGGACGTAGTTGAACATCCATTTGAAGTTCGTGTTGATGTACCAGTTCAGCCCCGCGGTGTAGTTGGTCCCCTTGCCGCCGAGGATATTCACCCCAGTGGTCTTGTCGTTGAGGTCCAGCGTGCTGTAGCGCACCGCGACTTCCCACGCTCCACCCGAGCTCTTCGGATGAATCCGGTCGAACTCGCCGTCGTGCGGGAGGTACTCCTTCGTGTCATCGGTCAGGAAGAGCGAGGCGAAGGCGTAGCCGCCCTTGAACGACGCGTCGGCGAGGTTCGTCAGTCGGCGCACGGTCACCTTGGTGTACTCGCCCTGCAACGCCAGCCGCCCGAAGACCATCGCGGCCTCGGCGTTGTAGTAGCTGGTGTGATCGACGAGCCGGATCTTCCCGGTCGTGAGGAAGCGGGCCAGCGAGACATCCGTTTCGGGCCGAGCCCGGAAGCGCATCGTGTTCGTGTCCGCTCCGGTCGCGGCATCAGGGGTCCGACGGCTCAGGGCGACGCCGAAGTGCACGATGCGGCGTGGTGCCATGACTGGCGCGAAGGTCGCGCGACCGGTGATGCCGTAGCCCTCATTGCGGGCCGAGGCATCGACTTCACCAGCAGACTGACCGAAGACGCCGCCGGCGACCTGCCACTGCTTGCCCCAGCGCACGATGCCGAAGCCGATGTTGCGGTCCGGGGAGAAGTTGTCGGCGTACGAGCGTTCCATGAACGTGGTGTTCTTGGACGACGTCAGCGTCTCGAGCGAGAAGGGCTCCTTGTAATTGCCAGCCTTGAACATCATGTCCTGCAGGCCGGTGTATCCGATCCAGGCATCCTTGATCTCGACAGCATTCGCGGCAAAATCGAGGTCCACCTCGGAGTACCAGTTGGTGAAGAGCTGCGCCTTGGCGCCGATCCGGAGGCGCCGTACTTCGGCACCGCCGCCGAGTTCATTCTCGCCCCCGGAATACTTGGCGGCATCGACCTGCAGCCGGCCATCGAGCCAGTACTTGAAGGCGCCGTCGCCGCTCTGGAAGACGAGATATCCGCCGTCATAACTCCCGGGGACCGGCACGGGCGTGGTCGGCGACTGGGCGCCAAGGATGCCGACCGCGACGAGCATGGCGAGAGTCGCTGCTCGAATCGGGGTCGGGATGATCGCGTGTCGCATAGGGTTCCTCCGCTGCGTAAGTCGCGTCGGCCGGAGACAATGCCCAGGGAGAGCATGCCGGCGGACGGTTCAATTCTGCGGGAGCGGGGGCGAAGCTATCGGGAAGGCAGCGTGAAGCTTTCTTGCAGCGCCACCACGACCCAGCTCAACGTCGTGGTGGCGCGGGTCCGCTTCACACCTCGCCCCGCCCGGTATGGTGTTTCGGCAGCACCGGTGGCCTGCCGATCAGCGAATAGAGCAAACAGTTCCCGGTGAGCGCGGTCCCGAGCAGCACCAGCCCGAGCAGGCTCAGGTAACGCCAAGGCGACGGCAGCGCCCCGTAGAGGCCGAGCAGCATGATTCCGGTCAGGCCGCGCACGAGGCGCTCGGGATTCGAGACGTTGACGGTCATACCGGCATCGCCGGGACACAGTGCGCTGCGTCGAGCGACCAGCCGAGAAAGCGCTTGAGCCCCGCGACGTAATTGATGTTGCGCGCGCCGCTGAGCTGAAGTTCGGCCAGCGCCTCGTTCAGCACCGCCGGGTCATGATGCTCCAGCGCGAGGGACTCGAGCCGGGCATTCCCCGAATCGAGCGTGACGCTTTCTCCCTCGCAGGCACCGAGACGGAAGCGGCGACGAATCTTCCGGATCGGGATCACCCGTACCTCCGGAAGCGCCCGGGTGACCCAGGTGATCAGCGCGTCGGGCGTTGCGATGGTGGGGATGGTCTCCGGCTGTTCGCAGCGCCACGCGTGGCACAGCGCCAGCACCGTGTCGGGATCGAGCGGGAACTCCGCCTTGAGTGCGGGCCGCCATAGCTCGAGCCCGGCTGGCGAGGTGCGCAACAATCGTTTCACCTCGACCCGGCCTTCACGGATTTTCACATTGTCGGGCGAACGCGGCGTCAGCAGGTAGGTCTCGTGCGAGGGCGCCGTCGCCGGAGTCAGTTCGACCTGGCGCAGCAACCGGGCCCAGCGTTCCGGCTGGAAGTCGAAGGTACGCCACTCCCAGCGGAGCGGCGGCTCCGGTGCGTAGGTGCACGCAGCGGGCTCGGGTATGGCGCACGATACTGGCGTCGGAATGGCACAGGCGGACGGTTGCGGGATGGCGCAGGCATCAATCGTCATTTCCGGCACAGATAGCTCCTGATTGAGACCCTTCGAAGCTGCCCCCACGAGGCAAAAGCAATCGTGGGGCGCAGATGAAATTCCCTTCACAGCCGGGTCACTTCGTCGCGCGCTTCACCTGCCAGCGGCCGACGCGCTCGGGGATGCCATCTGCCTTCGATGTGTAGCGTCCGCGGATCTCGTCGCCGCGCACCCGGCCGATGAAGCGCGTGCGGACGAGACAATTGCAATCCGGCGCGGTGTAGGGCTCGAGTTCGCCGCCCACCTGGCCGCCCCCCACGGCGACAAACCGGATGGCGAGGAAATCCGGCGAACGGGCATGTTCCAGATGAGCCGTCGCCTGATCCCACGGCAGCGGGAAGGTGTTGTATCCCGGAACGAACATCATCACGTCACCGAAGGCCGAATCACCCCGGGCACTGATCCGGAACATGATGTGGCCGCTGCGCCGGGTATCGTCGCTGGTATAGTCACCCTGCCAGTCGCCGGCGAGTACCGCGATTTCGGTGGGCGACCCAGCCAGCGGGATTACGGTGGGCTGGTAGCGGCAGGCGGCGAGGAGAACTGCACCGCCGAGAAGCATCTGTTTGCTGGTCATCTGGCTCTCCGTGAATCGGTGTCACAGAGAGGATCGCCACTCAGGGGTGAAACGATCAGCAGATCAACATGAAAGAAGTCTTAGATCTTCGGGGTGCGCGCGTCACCGCCGCAGTTGCCTCGCCACCTCCTTCGCGATGAAGTGGTAGCCAGCGGCGTTGAAGTGCGCCCCGGCCCAGTCGAAGAGCGGCACCACCGACGCTTCGGCGAGCAACGCCGGGTGCAGATCCACCACCTCGAGTCCCGCGTCACGCGCCACAGCCACCCCACGATGCCTCGCGGCATTGAGCGAGTCGCGATAAGGCGAGAGGGTACACGGCCGACAGAAGCGGCCATCGGCCCCGAGGAAATGGGAATTGTCGGGGATCACCACGAACTCGAGGCGCCCTCCCCACGACTTGACTTCCCGGTCGGCCTCTCGCAACACCTGCTCGAACGTCGCAAAGTCATATTTCTCGTAGGAACAGCAGCGCGGCTCGGCGCGCTCCCCGGTGCGCAGCGATGGGAGGCGGAGATTGTCGCGCAGGGTCTGCAGCCGCACGACATCCGCCCACGCCACGCCGCGCAAGCGCGCCCAGAACGATGGCACGAGGCGATGTTCCGCGAGAACTGAATCGAGGCGATGCTCGAAGGCCGTATCCATTGCGGCATGGCGCGTGGCCAGCTGCTGCGAGAATGACGGGTCGAGATAGCGCTTGAGCGTCGGGTTTCGTTCCTCGAGCTTGAGGTCCTCGAAATCATTCCCCTCGGTGTACAGCCAGAGCACCAGCCGGGGCCGGCGGGGCGCGCCAAATTCCCGCAGGCGCGCGAGCTCCGCCAGCGGCCCCGATCCACCCACACCAAGGTTCAGGCTGCGAATGCCGAACTCGCGTAGCGCCGCAGCCAGGCCGCGCTCGCGCGGGAGACAGGCCCCCGCCACATACGAATCACCCAGCAAGACGGCGTCGGTCGCGGAGTCACTCCAGGTGGCATCGTCGTTGTTGTAGCCGAGGGAATCGGTACGGTAGACATCGAAGGTGCCGCTCTCATTGCAGTACACCGTCGTCGCCTTCGGTACCGAGCCCAGTGGCAGCAGCGTGTCGCGACCGACCACGAACCGGAGCGAGAGCGGACCGAGGCGGCCGGCCGCAATCGCCGGCCCGAACATCGCAGGAAACGCCGCCACTCCACCGGCACGAATCGAATCGACCAGCTCGAGACCCTTGCGACGATCGAAGGATCGCCCGGCGGCCTCAGCCGCGCGGATTGCACGCGCGGTGCCAGGGCCCGTGCCGTCGTCGAGCTGCAGGCGAACCTCGAAGAGCCAGACCGCCAGCAGCGAGAGGGCGAGGGTCAGCAGGGTTGCGAGGCGCGCCTCGGTCGATCGGCCGGCGACCACCGTGGACAGAATCGCGACGACCAGCGGCACGACGAGGTAGAGCACCAGCACGGGGGTCGCGGTGCGCACCGTGCCCATTGCGAGCCGGGCGAGGACATAGAGCACGAGGGCCGCGGCAACAGCGGCGATCGCGAGAAGCGGCAGCCGGCTGAGTCGCGCGAGACGTGGCGATTCGATTTCGGGCATGGGTCGGAAGCTACGCCCCGCCGGTGGCAGCCGGAAGGATTAGCTTAGAAGTTGAACCCCGCGACGACCGCACCAATCCGAGGCCCCATGGCAGCGAGCCCCACTGACCAGGAATCCGAATCCGCCCCCGACGACCTCGGACTCGGCAGCGTCGTGGTGCAGCGCTCCAAGGGTCGCTTCATGCGGCGCGACGGCACGCCGGGGGTGCGCAAGTACGGCCTCGGCGGTCAGTACTGGGCCCGCACCTTTCTCCGGGCCCTCGCGGCAACGTGGGTGTCGTTCTTTGTCTGGACCCTGGCGCTGATCCTGCTCGCGAACGGCGTATTCGCCGCGGCCTATTCGGCACTGGGCAGTAGCGCCATCGCCGGCACTGCCGGATTGAACGTCGATGACCCCTTCCTGCGGGCGCTCTTCTTCTCCCTCGGCATCTTCACCTCAGTCGGCACCGGCCCGATGTACGCAGTCGGGACGACGGCCAACTGGCTCGCTGCCTTCGAGTCGCTGATCGGCCTGCTCGCGATCGTTACCGTCATCGGGCTGATGCTCGCCAAGATGATGCGGCCGCGCGCACAGATCCGCTACACGCAGTCGGCAGTGATTGCCCCCTACGAGGGTGGCCGCGCCTTCATGTTCCGGATGGCCAACACCTCGCCGAGCGAACTCTTCGAGGTGTCGATGCGAGTGACCCTCTCGATCTTCGGCGACGTCGATGGCGAGCAGGTGCGCGACTTCCATCCGCTCGACCTCGAGCGCTCGTCGGTGGAATTCTTCCCACTGCACTGGACCGTGGTGCACCCGATCACCGCCGACTCGCCGCTCGCCAATATCACCCCGGAACAGTTGCGCGAACGGAAGGCCGAGTTCCTGATTCTCGCGACGGCACTGGAGGACACGTTCTCGACGAGGGTCACTTCACGCACGTCGTATCTCTGGGATGATGTGCGCTGGGATGCGAAGTTCGCCAGCATCTTCGTGGAATCGCCCGACGAGGTCATCACCATCGACGTCGAGCGCCTTGACCGGATGGACCGCCTCGCCGAGGGCACCACCCGCACGCCGGCGGCGAACGAACAGCGAGGCTAGCGCAGGCCGCCGGCGCCGATCCGGAGTGCTTCGACGTCGAGCTCGCGCTCGAGTTCGTGGAGCACCTCGTCGCTGATCGCCCCTTCGTCGCGGAGCCGGATCATCGCGCGACGCTCGGCGCGCAACAACTCGGCGCGGAGGCGGCGTCGCGATGCCGCCCCCTTCTCCTCGTCGGCGCAGGCCAGATCGAACGCCGTCCGGCGACGATACTCCTCCCGCAGCCGTTCAACTTCCTCGACCACCACCCACGGCTCGTCGGCAAGATCTTCGAGGCGCTCGACGCCGTCGCGCAACGCCTCGCGCCGCGCGTGCCGCTCCTCGATATGTGGCGTGGGGTCGATCGGAAAACGGAGCCGGCGAATCAGCGGCGCGAGGGTGAGTCCCTGCACCACCAGCGTGACAAGGATCACCACCATCGTGATCAGCAGAATCTCGGTGCGATAGGGGAAAGGCGTGCCATCGTTGAGGGCGACCGGTAGCGCGAGCGCCGACGCGAGTGAGACAATCCCGCGCATCGAGGTCCACGCCACCAGCCCCACGGCTCCGGGGCGCGGCGCCGGCTCGCTCTCGCGGATCTCGCGACTGAGCCAGCGCGGCAGCCATGTCGCGATCGGCACCCAGACCAGCCGCACCAGGATGACGATGAGGCTCACGCCGAGTGCGATAAGGCCGACGTGTCGTAACGTGGTGGCGGCGGTTGTCGTGATCAGCCCGCCGAACGACGCACCCAGCAGGACGAAGATCAGCGCGTTCATCACGAAGACCAGCACATCCCACACGGCGCGGTTCTGCAACCGGGCCAGCGGCGAGATCACGTTCGAAAAATGCTGTCGCGCATAGATCCCGCCGGCCACGCAGGCGAGCACCGCCGAGACGTGGAGCAGCTCCGCCGACATCCACGCCGCATAGGGTGCCACTAGCGACAACAGTGAGAGCGCCACTTCATCGCTGCTCCGCCGGGCAATTGCCACCACCAGCCACGAGACCATCAGACCCACGGTCACGCCGACGGCCGCGTCGATGAAGAAGCGTACCACCGCTTCTCCCATCGAGAAGTGGCCTGTCATCGCCGCGACGACGGCGGTGCGGTAGAGCACCAGGGCCGAGGCGTCGTTGACGAGTGACTCCCCTTCGAGGATCACCAGTACTTTGCGCGGCACCGGCAGGCGCTTGATGATCGCCTCGGCAGCGACAGCATCGGGGGGCGAAACAATCGCGCCGAGGGCGAGTGCCACCGCCCAGGGCACCCCAGGCAGCAGCGCATGCCCGACCACGGCAACGATCGCCGTGGTGGTGAGTACGAGCCCGATGGCGAGGAGGCCGATGGGCCGGAGGTTCTGCTTGAACTCGCGGAGGGAGGTGAAATACGCCGCGGCCCAGAGCACCGGCGGCAGGAAGACGAAAAAGACCAGGTTGGGTTCGAGGGTCGGAATCTCCTCGCTGCTGAGCAGCCCAACCAGCAGCCCGGCCCCGACCTGAAGGATCGGGGTCGGTACCGGGAGGCGCCGGGCCAGGGAGGTGACCAGGATCACCACGGCCGCGAAGCCGAGGGCCAGCATGACGGAGTGGGAGAGTTCGCTCATCTCCCCAATATTAGCTCGTGGCTAAAGCCACGGCGGAGCTCGTGGCTAAAGCCACGGCTCGGCTACTGCGGCTAAAGCCGCGAGAAGATCCCCGCAGCTCGCCGTTCCGTCACCCATCACCCTTCTCCCTTCTCCCTTCTCCCTTCTCCCTTCTCCCTTCTCCCTTCTCCCTTCTCCGCTTCCCCCTTCCCCCTTCCCCTCTTACTTCACGATCAACGCCGTCACCATCCCGAACATCCCGTGCTCGGTCTCGGCGTGCGGGAGAATGTGGCAGTGGAAGGCCCAGGTGCCGGGATTATTGCACTTCACCAGCACATCATACCGCTCGCCGGGAGCGACATTGAGCGTGTCGCACTTCCATGGCGTGGGTGTGTCCCAGCCATCCTTCGCGATCACCGTCATGTGCATCCCGTGCAGGTGCATCGGGTGGATCATCATTCCTTCGTTCATGAAGCGGATTCGCACCGTCTGTCCCAGCTTCGCCACAATCGGCTCGGTGGCCGGAAAGCCCTTGCCGTTGAGGGTGTAACCATGGGCCGAATCATTGAGCACCATCACGTAGTCGACATCGACCTTCGGCTCGCGGCCCTTGTCCCTGGGCTCCACGATGAAGGCGCCGAGGAGACCCATCCCGACCTGACGGGTGGAGTTGTGGTGCGAGTGGTACATGTGCGAACCGTAGTTCGGCACAGTGAATTCGTAGGTGAACGACTCTCCTGGCTTGATCGGCGGCTGGGTGATGAACGGCACGCCGTCCATCGCGACCGGCAACTCGAGACCGTGGAAGTGAATCGCGGTGGATTCTTCAAGCTTGTTGGTGAGATTCACGCGCACGCGATCGCCCTGGCGCACCCGGATCTGCGGACCCGGCACCTGGCCGTTATACGCCCATGCCTTCATCGTGCGGCCCGGCTCCACTTCCCAATCGATTTCTGAGCAGGTGAGATCGTACACCTTGACGCCTTTTTCCATCCTCGGCGCCATCAGCACGTTCCCCTTGCCCACGGTCTTGGCGGGGAATGCCTTGATCCCCTTCTCGTGCATAGCGTCCATCTCGTCCGCTTTCTCACGCGCGGACTTGAGGACGGGCTTCGCAGCCGGGACCGTTGCCGCCGCTGCGGTTCCCTTCTTCGTGTCGGTGTCGCACGCGGTGAGGGCGCCAGCGATTGCGGGGATCGCGAGCGCAACCGCACCTCGCGTCAGGAAGTTGCGGCGGCTGGTCTGATCAGTGGGGGTGGTCACGGCCGACATGGGTCATCCTCTCTCGGTATGCGACTGCGCTTGGCGGCCAAACGGCTCGCGGCGAACAGTCATCGTGCGTCAATGATCGGCACGGCGAGATGAAGCGACCGGTGATGATCTATGAAGATTTCTTCAGCTTTCGGCGTTGCGCAGGACGAAGCCCACGCCACGCACCGTCTGGATCAGCGGCCGGCCTGCCGCGTGATCGACCTTGCGGCGAAGATTGCCGACGTGCACGTCCACCACGTTGCTCTCGGGGTCGAAGTGCATATCCCAGACTTTCTCGAGCAGCGTGGTGCGGCGCACGACTTCGCCGGCGTGCAGGAGGAAGAACTCCAGCAGCTGGAACTCCTTGGGCGTCAGGTCGAGCGGGCGCGCATCGCAGGTGGCGCGGTGCTGCAGCCGATCGAGCGCAAGCGGCCCGAACTGGAGGACCTCAAGGCGTTCGGCTCCGCCACGACGGAGCAGTGCACGAATCCTGGCGAGGAGTTCATCGAAGCGAAACGGTTTCGCGAGGTAGTCGTCGGCACCGGCGTCGAGCCCGCGCACCACATCCTCGACCGCGTCGCGCGACGTGAGCATCAGAATGGGGGTCGCCCGCCCTTCGCGCCGCAGCTCGGTCGCGACCTGGAAGCCGTTTTTCTTCGGCAGGACGACATCGAGCAGGATCACATCGTATTCGTTGATGTGCGCGAGTGAGGTGGCCAATTCGCCATCGCTGGCGATGTCGACCACGTAGCCTTCTTCCTTCAGGCCCATCTCGATGAACCCGGCGACCTTGCGGTCGTCTTCCACGACGAGAACTCTCATGCGTCCGAAGCTAGACTCCGCAATTGAACCGGCTCACAAGTCCGTATGAAGCTCCCTTCATACTCCGGGACTCACCGGCAGTGACAGGATGAAGCAGCCCCCGCGATCGGGGACGCGGACGGCGTGGAGCTCGCCCTTGAGGAGGTTCGCCAGCCGGCGGGAGAGCGGCAGCCCGAGTCCGACCCCGCGGGTCTCGTCGGGGGCCTTGGTGACATAGATGTCGAAGATGCTCTCCAGTTCGTCCTCGGGCACTCCGGCCCCCTCGTCCTGGACTCGGAATTCGACCCGGTCGCCCACGTGGGTGAGGCTCAGCTCAACTACACTCCCTTCGGGTGCATGCCGGATGGCGTTGCCGAGCAGGTTCACGAGGATCTGCTCGACGCGCTGGTGATCGGTCTCGCAATTGGGCAGCCGGCGGGCGAGCGTGAGCTTGAGCTCGACCTGGGCCAGGTTGGCCTGCGGAGTGACGCGCCCTACGGCCCGCCGCGCCGTGGCGCTGGGTTCAACCGGCTGGATCTGCGGCTTGAGCCGGTCCTCATCGAGACGGCTCAGGTCGAGCAGGTCATTGATGAGCGCCACGGCCTGCCCGGCCGAGTCGAGGACTTCGATCGCGGCACGCGGCACCGAGGCGGGGTCCTTCCGCCGCACCAGCATCTCGGCCCAGCCAAAGGTCCCAGCCAGGGCGTTGCGTAGCTCGTGGTTCACCATCGCGAAGAAGCGCTCGCGGGTCCGGTGAAGTTGCTGCACCTCCTCGAGCAGACGGGCGCTCTCCTCGTGCAGGCGCGCGTTCTCGACGGCGGCAGCGGTCTGCGCCGCGAGCAGCATTGCGATCCGCTCATCTTCGTCGGTGAATGGCTGGCCGCCCTGCTTTTCCGTGAGATAGAGGTTCCCGAAGACGCCCCGTCGCCCCACGATCGGCACGCCGAGAAAGGAATGCATCGGCGGGTGATTGGACGGGAAGCCGAAGGAATCAGGATGGGCTGCCAGGTCGGGGAGCCGGATCACCCGCGCCTCGCGAACCACGAGGCCAAGGATGCCATGTCCCTTTGGGAGTTCGCCGATCTTCGCCTTGGTGGCCTCGTCGATGCCGCTGGTGGTGAAGCTCTCGAGCGTCCGGCCGTCGGGGGCGACGACGCCGATGGCGGCGTATTTGGCCCCGATGAGGTCGAGGGCCGTGTCGGTAACCTGCTGCAGTACGCGGTCGAGCGACACTTCGGAGGCGAGCCCGATGGTGATCTGGAGCAGGCGCTCGAGGCGGGCCTGGAAGTGTGATTCGGGTCTGCTGCGATTCGGAATGGGCTCCTCCGGGGGTCCGGAACGCCTGCAACTGGGAAAGTCGATCCGGCCGGGCTGTCGCGCAAGTGAACCGCTGGCCGCTTTCAGGCGTAGATAGCGGACAGTCGTACGATTCCCGCAGGAGGTCCCGTGTCGATTCGCCGTCTTAGCCCGTTCTTTGTGGTCGGCCTGGTCGTTGTAGCGATGGTTGCCCGTCGGAACGCGGCCGCCAGCGCCCCGCACTCGTTGCCTGACCCGGTATCTGCTGCGCCGCCCAGCGCCACCGCCGGCCGCGACTCGGTGATTTTCGCCGGTGGCTGCTTCTGGGGCGTCGAGGCGGTCTTCGAGCGAGTAAAGGGCGTGATCGACGTGACCAGTGGCTATGCCGGCGGCACCCTCAACAATCCGAGCTACGAGCGGGTCAGCGACGGCGACACCGGCCACGCCGAGTCGGTGAAGATCATCTTTGATCCGTCGGTCGTGAGCTACCCCCAGCTGTTGAAGGTCTTCTTCTCGGTCGCGCACGACCCGACCCAGCTGAACTTTCAGGGTCCCGATCACGGTACCCAGTACCGTTCGGCGATCTGGTATGCCACGCCCGAGCAACAGAAGGAGACCGCGGCCTACATCGCGCAGCTCACGCAGGCGAAGCTGTTCCAGGGGCCGATCGTGACCCAGGTAGCGAAGTGGCAGCGCTTCTGGCCGGCCGAGGGGTACCATCAGGGCTATTACGACCTGCACCCGAACCAGCCCTATATCGTCTACAATGACCGGCCCAAAGTCGAGGCGCTCAGGAAGCAGTTCCCCGCCCTCTACCACGAGAAGTAGCCCAGGGCCCGGCCGAGGGCGCTCCTAGCCGTCACGTCCGTTTGTGACGATCTTGAGGGCGCCCTTATTCGGGACCTTCCGTGACCAATCCGCTCGCCCGGCTGCAAACCGCCCTCTCCGGACGTTATCGCATCGAGCGCGAGCTCGGCGGTGGCGGGATGAGTCACGTCTATGTCGCGGAGGAGGAGGGGCTCGGCCGGAAGGTGGTCATCAAGCTGCTACCACCCGGCGCCAGCGAGGCGGTGCAGGCCGATCGGTTCCAGCGCGAGATCCAGGTCGCGGCGTCGCTGCAGCATCCGCACATCGTGCCGCTGCTGGCCGCCGGACAGATCGGTGACCTGCTCTGGTACTCGATGCCGTTTGTCGATGGTGAGTCGCTGGCCGACCGGATCTCGCGCGACGGCACCATCCCGGCGACCGAAGCGTTGCGGATCATGAGCGAAGTCGCCGATGCACTCGCGGCAGCGCACGCCCGCGGCATCGTCCACCGCGACATCAAGCCAGCCAACATCCTGCTCGCCGGGCGCCACGCGCTGGTCGCCGATTTCGGCGTGGCGAAGGCGCTCGAGGCCGGGCACAAGAGCGACACCAATCCCGGCGCCGCCTCGCTCACCACGGTGGGGATGACGCTCGGCACGCCGGCGTACATGGCACCAGAGCAGGCGGCCGCCGATCCGAATGTCGATCATCGCGCCGACATCTACGCCCTCGGCATCGTGGCGTACGAGATGCTCACCGGACGACTGCCATTCTCCGGTAGTACTCCGCAGGCGTTGCTCGCCGCGCACGTCACCACGGCGCCGATGCCGATCGCGTCACTCCGCCCTGATCTGCCGGGCCCGCTCGCCGCGCTGATCATGCGGTGCCTCGCCAAGGCACCCGGCGATCGCTGGGCCAGCGCCGGCGAACTCGTCACCGCGATCGACGGGCTCGCGACGCCTTCAGGCGGGATGGCCGGGCTCGATGGCTATGCCCATCGACGGCTGCGCAACTGGGGCACACCTCGCATCGTGATGCTGCACCTGGTGGCAACCGTGGCACTCACTGCACTGGCCTACGGCATCACGCGCGTCGCCGACCTGCCCGACTGGATCTGGCAGGGGACATTGGGCGCGATGCTCGCGGGACTGCCGGTAGTGTTGCTCGCCGGACGTACTGAACGCCAGCATGCAACAATGACGCTCGCCGGCGTGTCGGGCGTCGCGCCAGGCGCGACATCGTGGATCACCGGTCGGCGCGCGATCCGCGGCGGCATCATTGCGGTCGCCACGGTTGCCGTGGTGGCGGGGGCCTTCCTCGCGTCGCGCGCCTTCGGCGTGGGCCCGGGTGCGACGCTGCGTTCGGCCGGCAAGCTCGGTGCGACCGACAAGCTCCTCCTCGCCGACTTCGACAACAGCACCAGCGACACCACACTTGCCGCTGCGGTCGTCGAAGCGCTGCGTGTCGACCTCGGGCAGTCGCGCGCGATCAAGCTGGTCGAACCGACAGAGGTGACTCAGCTGCTCGGGTTAATGGGGCGGGCGCCTGGGCATATCGCCTCGGCCGATGCGCGCGAACTCGCGCAGCGGGTTGGTGCCAAGGCGCTGGTGACGGGCGAGATCACCTCGCTGGGCGGCGGCTATTCACTCACCGCACGGGTGGTGGCGAGCGACAGCGGTAACACCCTTGCCTCAGTGCGCGAATCGGCGGCCTCGCCGACGGAATTGCTTGCGGCCGTGAACCGGCTCTCGGCCGCGCTGCGTGAGAAGATCGGTGAGTCGCTCCACTCGATTCGCGGCAGCGAGCCGCTGGAGCAGGTCACCACGGCCTCACTCCCCGCACTTCGGCTCTACACCCAGGGAATGCGCCTTTCGAGCCTGGGGGACACCCCGGAATCACTCGCGCTGCTGGAGCAATCTGTGGCGCTCGACTCCTCGTTCGCGATGGCCTGGCGGAAGATCGCGGTGGTGCGCGGCAACATGGGGCTCGACCGTTCGTTGATCCTCGATGCCGCCCGGCGCGCCTATCGCTTTCGCGACCGCCTCCCGCCGCTTGAGCGCGCCCTCACCGAGGGGACGTACTACAACAACGTCGAGATCGACAACGACAAGGCGATCGCCGCGTTGCGTGCGGCGTTGAGCATCGACCCGGAGAATCAGACGGCCGCCAACAACCTGGCTGTCGTCCTGAATAACACCGGCCGGTACGTTGAAGCCGAGGCCGTCCTCCGGCCGGCGTTCAAGCCGGGGGCGACGCGCAACATCGCCTTGAACCTGACCTCGGCTCTGGTCGCGCAGCATCGATTGGCCGCCGCCGATTCGGTCAGCGACGAACTGCTGCGGACCACCGGCGATACCGGCAATGCCTTGTATCTCCGCGCGATGTCGTCGATGGTCGTGTCTGACTTCACTCGCAGCGACGCCGATGTTGCCGCAGCCCTCAAGCACCTGCCGCCTGGGTCGCCCCGAATCGAGCAACTCCTCACGATCCAGGCCACCACCGAAAAGATGCGGGGCCGCCTGACGACCGGACAGGCTATCCTGGAAGGGTTTGCAGCGAGGGACATCAGCAACGGCAATCCGGCCGCGGCCCTTGTCCTTCGAATCGAACGCGCATTCACCACCGTGTTCCACCTCCAGCAACCGGCCGAGGCACTGAAACAACTCGATGCCGCGCTGACGCAAACCCCGTTGGAAAAGATGCCCCCGCGAGGACGCCCGTATGGGATGATTGCAGAGGTCTACGCCTTTGCGTCGAACGCCAACGGTGTGCGGCAGATGCGTAAGGGATCGGACGCTGCCACGCCGGTGGCGGAGCGCTTTCCAGGCTATGACCCGTACTGGGATGCACTCGAGGCCGTTGCCGCTGGGAACTGGGCTGCTGCAGCGACGACGATGAAAGCTGCGTACACCGAGGGGAACTGCATTCCGTGCGGGCGCTACTACTACGCCTACGCCCTCGACCGTGCCGGGCAGCCCGACTCGGCGATCGTCGCCTGGGGGGCCGCGTTGACCAACGTGACGCTGAACCCCGACTTCGAGGAGAGTCGGATGCGCCCGTTCGCGCTGCTTCGCCTCGGCGAGATCTACGCCGACAAGGGTGACCGCAGGAAGGCGCTCGAGTATCTGCAGCAGTTCACCGCGCTCTGGAGCAACGCAGATGGCCCGCTGCAACCGATGGTGCAGCGGGCCAAGGCGCGCATCGCCGAGCTGACGAAGGAACGTCCCTAGGCGCTTACGGCAGGATCGCCTGATTGGGGTGATTCAGCCCGCGATGGCAGGTGACGCAATCGATCGTCGGCGTCTTGCCGGCACGATTCGGCGGCATCTTGGTGAGCTGCTCCTTGTTGATCTGCGTCACCATCTTGATCATCAGGCGCGTGCTCTCCTTTTCTTCCTTCTTGTCCTCGTCCCACTGACCGTTGGTGTGGCAGAAGGTGCAGCTCACCCCGAGCGCCTTGCTGTAGTTCTGGTCCATGATGGTAAGCAACGCTTCGACCGTCGTGTCCTGCAGCATCTGCACATTCGCGAAGACATCGCCGGCCTTCATCTTTTCCTTCCCGGCCAGCTTCTCCATCAGCCCCTTCACGACCTGCGCCCGGGCGATCGCCAGCGAATCGCGACGAGCCGCACGCTGTTCCGGCGTGAGCGGCACCCGACGCGGCGGACCGCCAGCGCCCGGTGGACCACCCGGAGGACCACCCTGAGCCGGGGCGGCAGCGGTAGGAGTGGGAGCAGCCGGAGCAGCAGCAACGCCGGTGCCGGCGCGCGGAGCCCCTGCGCTCGGTGTGGGAGCGGACGGAGTGGCGGCCGGATGCGCGCAGGAGCCGAGCGCGACAATAACGAGGGCCAGGCCCCAAGGGGCGAAACGACGAACCATCGATGACTCCGAAGTGCAGGATTGGGTGGAACGTTAAGTATTACTACGCATCCCGCCCACTGGAAGGTTGGAAGCGGCCTCAGCTCCCCGGAATCACCAACGCCTTGAGCACCTCGCGACCCTCGACCGCTTCGAGCGCTGCGCCGACCCGGTCGAGGGTGTAGCTCCCTCCCACCTGCTCCCGCCAGGGAATCCGGTCGCCCCATTGGGCCGCGAGGGCCACGGCACGATGAAAGTGCGAGTAGTCGCTCCCCCAGGTACCACGAATCTCGACGTGCTTCTTGTTGATCTGTCGGTGCGGATTGATCGGCGTGTCGCCGTTGTCGGCGTATTGCCCGCACACCACGACCCTGCCCCCATCGCGCACCAGGTCGAGCGCCTGCGTCACGGCCACCGGCGCACCGGCCGCCTCGATCACGACGTCGGCACCGCGCCCGCCGGTAAGTCGGCGTACTTCAGCCGCGCGATCGGCGGCCGGCATCGCGAGATCTATCGTGTGCGTGGCTCCCATCCGCTTCGCGAACTCGAGCCGGTCGGCGGGGGCTCCGATCGCGATCACTTCGCCAGCACCCGAGAGTGACGCGAACGCAATCGCCGATTGCCCCACCGGCCCGACGCCGAGGACCACCACTGACTGCCCCAGCTTGATCTCGGCACGATCGACCGTGTGCAACGCGGTCACGAGGCCGCATCCGCCACCGATGTAAGTCTCGGGGGAGAGTCCCTCCGGAATCCGCACCAGCTTGAGTCCCGGCTTCATCCAGATGGTGTCGCTCCAGCCGCCGAGCAGCCCGTCGGCGACCCCGTAGGTGATGCCGTACACCTTCCGGCGCGGGCAGCGAGTACTCTGCTTCCCCACGAGGCAGTGCCAGCAATGACCGCAGCTCTCGTGCACGTCGAGGAAGGTGACCAGGTCGCCCTCCTTGAAGGGAACGCCATCGATGTCGGTCATCGTCCCGCGAATCGCGGCGAGGTGACCGACCGAGACGTGGCCGGGTATCAACGGGAACGGTGCGCCAGCGAGCTTGCCGCGCCAGATATGGACATCGGTCCCGCAGACCTCGGAATACTGGGTCGCCAGTAGCGCCGAACCGGGCGTGAGCTCCGGCAACGGCAGGTTGCGCACAACCGGTGGCAGGTTGGGCGCGTCGAGCACGGCGGCACGAGCTGTGGCAAGAGTCATCGGGTTCCCGGCAATGGAGTCTCGCGGTAGGCGAGGAGGCGGAGCGCATTGAGAATCACCACGATGGTGCTTCCCTCGTGTCCCAGTACGGCGGGGCCGATCGGCAGGATTCCCACCGCTGCGAGCACAAGGAGCACGCTCATCGCGCCGCCGGCAATCACCAGATTCTGTCGCACGATCTGCCGGGTCGCCCGCGCGAGGCCGATGGCATAGGGCAGCCGGGCGAGGTCGTCACCCATGAGGGCGGCATCGGCGGTCTCGAGCGCCGCAGCAGTACCGGCACCACCCATCGCGATCCCCACGGTTGCTGCCGCGAGCGCCGGCGCGTCGTTGACCCCGTCGCCCACCATGACCACGCTGCCGTGTGCCTCTCGCAGGCGATGGATCGCAGCGACCTTGTCTTCCGGCAACAGCCCGGCAAGGACCTCATCCACCCCCACCTCACGACCCACGGCATCGCCAACGCCCTGATGATCGCCAGTCAGCATCACCAGCGGCGTCAGGCCGAGCGCGCGCAACGCCTTGAGCGTCGGGGGCACCGAGGCGCGCGGCGGGTCAATCAGGCCGAGCACTCCGAGCCAGCTCTCGCCGTGGCGGACGATCATCACGCTGCGGCCGCGGGCGGAGAAGTCATCGATCGCTGCCTGGATCGCGGCGGGCAAGGTGATGCCATTGTCGGTCCAGAGACGCGCCGAACCGATCGCCACGGTGCGACCGTCGAGCTGCGAGCGGACACCGCGCGCTGTCACACTCTGCAGTTCGCCCGCGTCGGCAATCACGAGGCCGTCGGCCTTCGCGCGACGCACCACCGATTGCGCCAGCGGATGCTGCGAGCGCGCCTCCACGGCCGCGGCGATTCGCAGCAGTTCGTTGACTTCGATTCCGGGCATCGGCGCGATGTCGGTCAGTTCCGGTCGCCCGCGCGTGAGTGTTCCGGTCTTGTCGAAGGCAACGGCCTGCACCCGTGCCAGTGCCTCGAGGTGCACGCCGCCCTTGATGAGGACACCGTGGCGCGCGGCCTGGGCAATGCCGGCGAGCATCGCGGCCGGTGCACCGAGTGCGAGGGCACAGGGCGACGCGGCGACGAGCACGGTCATCCCGCGATAGAGCGACGCACTCCAGGTAACATCGCCTAGTAGCGGCGGCAGAATGATCAGCAGAATGTCAGCGATGATCACGAGCGGGACGAACACCTTCTCGAACTTCTCGGTCGCGCGTTGCGTTGGTGCCTTGGCCGCCTGTGCCTCTTCGACGAGCCGCACCACGCGATCGAGAGTCCGATCACCCACCGCACGGGTCGCGGCGATGAGCAGCGAACCTTCGCCATTCACGGTGCCGGCGAAGACCTCGTCGCCCGGCTCCTTGTCGACCGGAACCGACTCGCCGGTAATGGGCGCCTGATCGACGCCCGAGTGGCCCTCGCGCACGATGCCATCGGAGGGAATCCGTTCGGCCGGGCGGATCACCACGATGTCGCCGATCCGCACCTGCTCGACCGGGACCTCGACCTCCTGCCCATCCTGGAGAATTCGCGCTCGTGACGGGGCCAGCTCAGAGAGCGCGCGAATCGCCGATCGCGCCCGATCGAGTGCGTATTCCTCGAGGGCGTTGGCGAGTGCAAAGAGGAAAAGGAGGAAGGCACCTTCGGCCCACGCGCCGACCGATGCCGCACCGATCGCCGCGATCACCATCAGGAAGTCGATGTCGAGCAGGAAGACCCCGCGGCGCAGCCCGGCCCACAGGTGTCGCACCGGTTCGCGGCCGCCAAGAACGCCGACGACGACGTACCCGGAGATGGCGACCCAGTGCACGACTTCGCCACTCCGATCGGCGACCCACGTGGTCAGCAGCAGCAGCCCTGCGGCACCGGCCCAGGCGATCCCTTCGTGTCGCGCGAGGAGCACGGCCAGACGCGTCGGCCGCGGCCCGCGCAATGTACGGTTGAGCCAACTGGTTCGATCAGGCATGGACTGAAGCTATACTATCTGGATGATGACGCTCTTTCTGGTGCTCGCCGGGCTGGTGACCGCGGCCCGACTCGGTGGCGCGCTCGCGCAGCGACTCGGTCAGCCGACCGTGCTCGGTGAGCTGCTTGTCGGCGTTCTGCTCGGACCCTCATTGCTCGGCCTTGTCCATCCCGAGGACCCTTCACTACACCTGTTGTCGGAATTCGGCGTCGTCATCCTGCTCTTCCAGATCGGGCTGCACACCGACCTGCGTCAACTCATCAAGGTGGGTGGCGCGGCGTCGGCAGTGGCTGGCGTCGGCGTCGCGGTGCCGTTCGGGCTCGGCTTTCTCGCGGCCGAACTCTTCGGGCTGACGCTGATTCCAGCGCTGGTGTGCGGCGCCGCCCTCACCGCGACCTCGGTCGGCATCTCGGCCCGCATTCTCGGCGACGTGGGCGAACTCGACTCGGTCGAAGGGCGCACCGTCCTCGGAGCGGCCGTGCTCGACGACGTAATTGGCCTGGTGATCCTCGCGGTCGTGGCGGGCATGGTCAACGGCGGCGAGATCTCCACCGTCGGCATCCTGAAAACGGTGGCGCTCGCCCTCGGTTTTCTCGTTGTCGCGATTGTGATCGGTCGATTCGTGGTGCCAAGGATCTTTGCGGCGCTCCACAACGTGCCCGTGCCGGGGACAACCGGCGCCATCGCGGTGGCATTTGCACTCGCCCTCGCGGCGATCGCCGAGAAGAGCGGGTCGGCGCCGATCATCGGGGCCTTTGCGGCGGGGCTGGTGTTGCACGAGACGCCGCAGCGTCAGGTCATCGAGGAAGCGAGTGCCGCACTCGGTCACTTCTTCGTGCCGGTCTTCTTCGTGTCGGTAGGCGCGGCGGTCGATCTCTCGGCGATGCGCGACCCGGCGGCGCTTGGGCTAGGCGGCGCGCTGCTCGCCATCGGCATTGCCGGGAAGTTCGTCGCGGGCTACGCGCCGTACTGGCTGCCGATGCGCAATGCGATGGTGGGTGTTGCGATGATTCCGCGCGGTGAGGTGGGGTTGATCTTCGCGCAGATGGGGCTCGCCACGGGCGCCCTGACGCCGGCGCTCTTCGGGGCGCTGATGATGATGGTGATCGGCACCACCATCATCACGCCGGTCTGGCTCTCGTATCTCGTGCGTGGCACTCGCGGACGTCGAGGACCCCGGTCGGACCTGGGGTCGCTCGACGACCTCGTCAGCGGCGAGCGCTGACTACGGCTTTGCCGCCCTCGGCCAGACGTTGTCGGCCGGGGTGCGGTCGGGGAAGCGGCCGCGCGGATCGAGGGTGATCTTCTCGATCGGCCGCGTGCCCAGATTCAGCGTCGCGGTGAAATTCTTCGAGCCACCAAACCAGACATCCACCGGCCAGGTCACCAGCATCGTGACACTGTCGGTCATCACGCCGTTGGCGATCTTCCGGATCGGCGCACCCTTGTTCGCGAACTGGATCTTGAGCACCACCGGCGACGGCATCTGGCCATCCTGTCGCACCGTGACCGTGGTGCGGCCGGCAGCGGTGGTGACCTTGGCAATCGAGCCGTCGACCGATTCGGTCGTGAAGAGCCAGTAGTACCAGAACCAGTCGAGGTCCTGCTTCAGCGCGCGATCCATGAAGAAGGCGTAGTCCCACGGCGACGGGTGCTTGAAGCGCCACGTCCTGGCGTATTCGCTCATCGCGCGATGCACCGCCGAGTCCCCGACGATGCCACCGAGCATCGAGAGCATCATTGGCGCCTTGAGATAGGCCTGGAAGCCGTAATTGGGGCCGCCGTAGTTGGCGTCCCACATCAGCGATCCCTCGAATTCCGATCCGCTGCTCCGGCCGTACGACTGTCCGACGTTGTCGATGTTGCCAAAGCGACCGCTGCGATCGGCATCCGAGAAGACGTTCATGTACTGGTTGAAGCCTTCATCCATCCAGCCATACCAGGTCTCGTTGACGCCGACCATCATCGGCCACCACTGATGCCCCGTCTCGTGATCGGCCGCGCCGAGCCCCGACATGATCAGTGAGGGATACTCCATGCCGCCATCCGGCCCGTCGATCACGGTCATCGTCGGGAAGGCGTACGGCATCCAGAGTTTCGAGTAGTACTCGAGTGCGTGACGGACCCGCGCCCCGGTCTGCAAGTAGGGCGTGCGGTGCCCCTCGAGATACATCACCTGAATCGGGATGAGTCCCTTCCCCGGGATGTTCGCGCGTGTGGCGTCCCAGGCATACTGATTCGAGGTGCCCCAGGCAAAGTCGGCGACCGAGTCGGCCGTGAAGTGCCAGTTGAGGCGGTCACCCGCGAGCGTGGCAACACCGGGGCCGCGCTCGGTCGACGCGAGAATCGTTCGCTGCGAATCGGACTCGAGCACGTGCGAGAGTCGCTCGCGCACCGCTGGTGTCAGCACCTGCTCGGGGTTCTGCAGCACGCCGGTCGCACCGACGACCCAGCCCGCGGGCATATCGAGCGTGACATCGAAGCGACCGAAGTTGTTGTAGAACTCCGACGGCCCGAGGTAGGGGTCGGTATCCCAGCCGCGCAGGTCATCGTAGACCGCGACGCGCGGATACCATTGCGCCACCTGGTAGAGTGAATCGCCCCAGCGTCCCATGCGGAGTCCGCGACCACCATCGGCCCGTGGCACCCGGAAACTCCACTCGATATCGAGCGTTGCGCTCCCCTTGGCGGCAATCGGCGTCGTGAGCGGAATCCGCGCCGAGGTGAGTCCGAGCTGGGGGGCGAGCTGGCGGGAGTTCACGTCGAGGGCGGTGCCATTGATGGCCAGTCGGGTGACCTTCATTCCCTCGGTGATTTCCGGAACAACTTCGCCGCGTGGCACATTGGGCGCATAGATGTTCTGGTCAAGTCGGAGTTGCACGGAGCGGAGCGCGGAGTCGCTGTTGTTGGTGATCGTTGCCGTCTCGCGCCCGGTGATCGTCGAGGTCGCGGCGTCAAAGCGGGCGTTGATGCGGTAGTCGAGGGCGAGCTGCCAGTACTTCGCGCCGGGACGTCCGGTCGAGTCGCGCGTTCCGGCGGCGTGGGCCCGGCGGATCGTGTTGGTGAGTGGCAGGTCACGCCGGATCGCCCGGTCGGGCCGTGGGGCCGGCCGGCTCTGCGCCCCGAGCAGCTGCGAGAGGCCGAACAGGCAGGTGACCAGAAGCAGCGTACCACGCGGGCGAATCATTGCGAATACTCCTGAGAGAAAGAGCGCTTCACTGCACTTCACGCAGAATGGTGCGCATCCGGATCGCCAGGCGTTCCATTTCCTGGAGACTCGTCTTCAGTTCCTCGGTCAGTCCGGCGCCATCGAGCAGCACGAGCTGGACTTCGGCAAGGAGGCCGGCAAGCGGATTGGCGAGGTCGTGACGCAGTTTGGCCAGGCGGTCGGGGTCGATCATCCTCGTCTCCGGTTCAGGGCAGGAACGGGACAGGTACGAAGGTCAGCACGAAGACTACCACACAGGCGAGTCCGAGCAGGTACCCGCCTCGCAGGACGTGACGTTCGGGGAGCACCACGTCGGGGTGCGTCCAGCGACCGCCACCGATTGCGAAGGTCAGGGCCACCCACATGTACCATAGCGGCGCACGCTGGGCGAGATAGAGCAGGGCGAGCGCCGCGACCATCGCCACGCCCTTTTGCCGACGGCCGATGAGGCCGTACCAGACGTGCCCGCCATCGAGCTGCGAGAGCGGGAGCAGGTTGAGCCCGGTAATGAAGCAGCCGACCCACCCCGCAAATGCCTCGGGCGAGAGCAGCACCGGACCGCTCCCCGGAATCAGCCAGTCACGGATCCAGTGGGTCAGGAAGGAGTCGCCAAGGGTGATCGGCCTGCCCGCAAAGAGCACCAGCGATGGGGCACCCGGCATCGGATAGGGCATCCGCTGCGACAGTTGGTACCCCCAGAGGAGGACTCCTACCGCCACGATGAATCCGGCCAACGGCCCCGCCGCTCCGACATCGAGAAGCTGGCGCCGATCATACACCGGCGAGCGGAGCCGGATGAAGGCGCCGAGGTTGCCGATGGGCGAGAGGTTGGGGGGCACCGGGATGAAGTAAGGTGGCGAAACGTCGATGGCATATCGACGAGCGGCCACATAGTGCCCCAGTTCGTGCACCAGCAGGATGGCGAGCAGCGGTGCGGCGAATTCCCAGCCGGGGAGCAGCACGTGCCAGTCCCGGCTGGCGACCAGCTTGCCGAACTCGAGGAAGGAATCAAAGGTCCCCGCCAGGCCGTGGTGGACAGCGGGATGCCAGCGTCCCAGCAATACGGCGCCAGCGCCGAGGGTACAGAGAATGGTGAGGAGAAGTAGTGCGCCGTGCCAGAGCCAGCGCTCGGGCCGGGCGGGGGCCGAACCCCGGATCAGGACGAGCGAGGTCCGGGCATTGTCAGACCAGTACCACGCGCCGGGAAAGCCGGCGAGAAAGGCGGCGAGTTCGGCCGAGGGTCCCAGGTGCTCGGGCGCGATCACGCCATCGAGGACCTCGCGGTCACCCGCGAGCGCGTGGGCGCGCCAGACGCTGAAGAATTGGCGGGGATCTGTCATTGGTGGCCTTGACGGGCGCCCGGGGGGCTCGTATCCTCTAGCCAAGCAGGCCCACCCGCACCGCAATCAAGCGTCATCTCCGCGCGATCCGCGCGCTCCTCATACGCCAGACAGCCCCATCTCTCGATCTGAATTCGCTCCGTCATTCCCGCCATCCGAACGCTCCGCGTGCGGAGAGAATGACTCGACCCGGAGAGGTCCGTGGACATAGCCGAACTGAAGCAGAAGTCCGTTGCCGAGTTGCACGTCCTGGCCGCGGAACTCAACATCACCAACTATTCCGGCCTCCGCAAGCAGGACCTGATCTTCCGGATCGAGCAGTCGCTGCTCGACAAGGATACGGTCATCCGGGGCGAGGGTGTCCTGGAAATCCTGCCCGAGGGCTACGGCTTCCTCCGGTCGCAGGACTGGAACTACCTCTATGGCCCGGACGACATCTATGTCAGCCCGAGCCAGATCAAGCGCTTCGACCTGCGGACGGGCGACACCGTCACCGGCCAGGTTCGCCCGCCGAAGGAGGGGGAGCGCTACCTCGCTCTGCTGAAGGTCGAGAGCGTCAACTATGAAGAGCCGGATCGCACCAAGAGCCGGATCGCCTTCGACAACCTGAAGCCGCGTTACCCCGATGAGCGGATCCGGCTCGAAGGGAAAGTCAGCGATCTCTCGATGCGCGTGGTCGACCTGATGTCGCCGATCGGCAAGGGACAGCGCGGGCTGATTGTCGCCCCGCCCAAGGCCGGCAAGACGATCCTGATGCAGAAGCTGGCGAACGCCATCGCCGAGAATCATCCTGAGTGCTACCTCATCGTGCTGCTGATCGATGAGCGTCCGGAAGAAGTCACCGACATGCAGGAGAACGTCCAGGCCGAAGTGATCGCCTCGACCTTCGACGAGCCGGCCGACCGCCACGTCCAGGTGGCCGACATGGTAATCGAGAAGGCGAAGCGTCTGGTAGAGCACGGCCGCGACGTGATCATCCTGCTCGACTCGATCACCCGCCTCGCCCGGGCGCACAACGTGGTCGTGCCGCACTCCGGCAAGATCCTCTCGGGTGGTGTCGACGCGAACGCACTGCAGAAGCCGAAGCGCTTCTTCGGCGCCGCCCGCAACATCGAGGGCGGCGGCTCGCTCACGATCATCGCGACGGCACTGATCGACACTGGCTCGCGCATGGACGAGGTGATCTTCGAGGAGTTCAAGGGCACCGGCAATGCCGAACTCGTCCTCGATCGCCGTCTCGCCGACCGCCGCATCTACCCGGCGATCGACATCAACAAGTCGGGCACCCGCAAGGAAGAGCTGCTGCTCAGCAAGGACGAACTCAACAAGGTCTACCTGCTGCGCAACTTCCTCGCCGACATGCCCGTCGTCGAAGCGATGGAATTCCTGCTCGGCCGGATGAAGCCGACCAAGTCGAACAAGGAATTCTTCGCCTCCATGGCGCAGTAAGATCCGCTCGCCCGGAAACATGTAAGGGCGCCGCTAGCGGCGCCCCTACACTCTCCGCCGGGTCGAAGCCTCCGCCCGCGACACGAGCAACTCACCATGCCCACCCCATATATCCCCCACCACGGCCGGGTCCTCGCCCTCGATTGGGGCACTGCGCGCATTGGGCTCGCCATCACCGACGAGACCCAGCTCATCGCTCGTCCGCTGACCACCCTCACCCGCCGCGCCGGCAAGCGTCCCCCCCTCGGCGATTTCCTGACGATCGTCGAGCGCGAGAAGCCGGTGGGCCTGGTGGTCGGTCTGCCGCTGGACGACGAAGGAGCTGAAGGGGAATCCGCGCAGGCGGCCCACGCGATGGGAGCACTCTTCGCCGAACGCGCCGGGCTGCCGATGGACCTCGTCGACGAATCGTTCTCGACCACCACCGCACTCGAAACCATCACCGCCCTCGGCAAGCGCCATCGCAACACCAGGGATGTCGTCGACGCAATTGCGGCGGCCGTGGTGCTGCAGCGCTGGCTCGAGATGCGCCGCGGCGGATCGAAGTGAGGTTCCCGCAGGCCCTGCGGGTGGCAAGCCTTGCGGCGCTGGCCGGCTGCGGCGGCAGCAACGATGCCTCGGTGAGAGTCCTGATTCCGAGCGGCGCCTCGATGCGCGTGGCCGCCGAATCGCTCGCGGCGCACCAGGTCATCGGCAACGCGAGCTGGTTCCGGCTGCGTGCGCGGATCTCCGGCCTCGACCGCAAGCTCCGGCCCGGGCTCTACGAATTCCCGGCGCGCCCGAGCACCGAGGCCGTGCTCGACAAGCTCGCGGCCGGCGACGCCTTGCACGTGAAGCTCACCCTCCCGGAAGGCGCCACCCTCTTCGACCTCGCTCGTGCCGTCGAGAGCCGGGTCGGGATTCCCCGGGCGCAGTTCCTTGCTGCCGCGCGCGATTCGGCCCTGCGAGAGGAGTTCGGCATCACGGGTGAGAGCGTCGAGGGGTGGTTGCTGCCGGAGACCTTCGACTTCCCCGCGCTGGTCGGTTCGCGGGAAATTCTCGAGCGCTATCTCGGCGCCCGGAAGTCCGCGTGGCAGCCGGAGTGGGACACTCGCGCGACCGCGGCCGGACTCAGCCGGGCGGCGCTGCTCACCCTCGCGTCAATCGTGGAAGCCGAAGCAAAACTCCCGGCCGATCGCGCGCCGATCGCCGCCGTCTATCGCAATCGACTCCGCATCGGGATGCCGCTGCAGGCCGATCCAGGGATCCAGTATGCCTGGCTCCTCCGCGATGGGACCAGGAAATCGCGGATGTACAACACCGACTACGCCTACGACTCGCCGTGGAATACCTACCTCCACCCCGGCCTCCCACCCGGCCCGATCGGCAATCCGTCCGATGCCGCGATCGAGGCGGTGCTCGCACCTGCTCCGCTGCCGTGGCTCTATTTCGTGGCCGGCGCCGACGGCGCCAGTCGCTTCTCGCGCAGCTACCAGGAACACCTGAAGACGATTCGAAAGTTGCGCAGCGAGCAGCAGTAAAAGACAGGAGAAGGGAGAAGGGAGAAGGGCATTCACTCTTCTCCCTTCTCCCTTCTCCCTTCTCCCAGGTACCCCCTCGCCGCCGCAGCAATGTCCTCCGCCATCAGTATCCCGCTCACCACCGCGACGCCCGCAAAGCCCGCCTCACTCGCAATCGCGACATCCTCCGGACGGACACCACCGATGACGACGCACGGCCGGGCACCGCTCAAGACCGCGAGCGAGCGGGCCCCATCCCAGCCGAGCGCCGCCCCGGCGTCGTGTTTGGTGGAGCTGCCGTGGAGCGGTCCTACTCCCCAGTAGTCAGCAGCTTCCCCTCGCGCGACTTCGTCGACCGACCCGACCGAGGCGCCGATCACGAATCCCGGTGGCACCAGACGGCGGGCGAGGGCCGGTGCGAGATCATCCGCGCCGAGGTGCACGCCAGCCGCGCCGACCGCGAGCGCAACATCGAGTCGATCATTCAGGAAGATCGGCACCGGGAGCGCCGCCAGCATCCGCCGCGCCAGGCCGGCGAGGGTGCGATCGTCGACCGCCTTGAGCCGGAGCTGGACCGCCGTCACGCCGCCCGCCACGGCGGCCTCGCAGAGCGGCATTGGATCGCGACCGGCGAGGACGGCATCGTCGGTCACCAGCAGGAGTCGGAGGACGTCGGCTAGATTCTCGCGCATGATGCCAGAAATCACACCCCCTCGCGCTCGCCGCGCCAGCACCGCGTGACCGCCACCGTTTCGGCCCGCGGCGCGACTCGTTGGGCCAAGGGCCACCCCTGGATCTACCGCAGCGATGTGATCGCGAGCCCCGCCGAGGCTGGTGTGGTCGCGGTGCACGATGAGCGCGGCCGCTTCCTGGGTCAGGCACTCTGCTCACCGGCCTCCGAGATCCGGCTCCGGCTCCTCGAGCGGACGGAGCGGCCGATCGACTCGACCTGGTGGCGTGAGCGACTCGCCAGTTGTCGGGCGAAGCGCGTCGGCATCGACGCCAACGCCTGGCGCGCGGTGCACGCCGAAGGTGATGGCCTCCCCGCCTTGATCGTGGATCGTTACGATCGCTGGCTAGTCGTGCAGATCCTCTCGGCGGCGCTCGAGACGCAGCGGCAGGAAATCGTTGCGGCGCTGGTCGACGTCTTCGCGCCCCAGGGGATTCTCCTCCGCAACGATGTCGCGATCCGGAAGCTCGAAGGACTCGGCGATAAGATCGAGCTGGTGCACGGCTCGGTGCCGGAACAGGTCGAGGTGCGGGAAGGAAGCGTGCGCTGGTATGCCGCGCCGTGGAGCGGGCAGAAGACCGGCGCCTTTCTCGATCAGCGCGAGAACCGGATCCTGGCGGGCGCCCTGATGCCGGAGGGTGGCACCGGCCTCGACTGCTTTGCCTATCACGGCTCCTTCGCGCTGCACCTTGCGGGGCGGGCAGGGGAGGTCACTGCTCTCGACATCTCGGCCGAGGCCCTGGCACGCGGGGCCGAGCATGCGGCGCTCAACGGCCGGGAGAACATCCGCTTCGTCGAAGCCGATGCGTTCGATATCCTGCCGGTATGGGGGAGGGAGCAGCGGCAGTTCGATGTGGTGGTGGTCGATCCGCCGGCGTTCGCCAAGTCGAAGTCGACCCTGCCGGCGGCGATGCGGGGCTACCACCAGGTCAATTCCCGGGCGATGCGTCTCGTGGCACCCGGCGGGTACCTGGTGACGGCATCGTGCTCCTTTCACGTGCACCGGCCGGAGTTCCTCGCCATGCTCGCCGACGCCGCCGCAGGGACCGGACGACGCTTCACATTGCAGGGCGTGCTCGGGCAGGCCGTGGACCATCCGGAGGTGATCACCATCCCGGAAACCGGCTACTTGAAGGGGGCCGTGCTCCGCGCGGATTGACGCGCCGCGTTCAGCTTACGACTTTGGGGTATGCTCTCCCCGCAACAACTCCTCGCCGTCGCATCTCGCCGGCGTCCCCTCCGGTCATTGCGGGAGCAATACGAGCTCTACATTCTCGACCGGATCGAGCACTACAAGAACTCGATTTCCCGCGACGAGATGATGCGACTGGCCGACGAGGCGATGAGCGACCTCGGCGACGACAGCGAACAGCAGTTCCTCCTCACCGAAGTGCTGGTGGCCACCTCCGTCGACGAGCTGATCAAGCGTCGGCTCGGCACGCCGCGTTTCGAGAGCTGGCGGAAGTCCTATCCCAAGCGGCGGGCCGCGCAGCGCGACCCGGCGAAGTGGGGTCTCGATTCGACCCACCTCGTCGCCGGCCTCGCCCCCCGGGTCGAACCGGGTGACGCCGTTCTGGTGGTCGGTGCCGGTGCCGAGTCGTGCGCCTACCTGCTCGCCGCCCACGATGCGACGGTCACCTTCCTCGACCGTGATGTCTTTGTGGTGGACCGCGCCGAGAACCGGATCGCCGTCGAATCGCTGTCATCGACCTTCGAGGGGATGTGCGTGCAGTTCGGCGACTGGGTCCCCGAGCTGCCGGCGGAGTTTGTGATGGTGGTGATCGACGCCGGGACGATTGCCGCGCTTTCTCCCACAGAACGACTCGTCCTCCTGGCCGAACTGCAGCTGCTCACCCTCCCGGGCGGACTGCACGCCCTGGTCCCCGATTCGCTTGGCACCGGACCGGAAGGATTCGCAGGGCACTACGCCACCTGGCAGCGGGAATCGCTGCCTTCGCCGGGGAAGCGGATGCGCGGGACGCCCGCTCGCGGAGCGCTCTTCGTGAAGCCGGCGATGGCGGATGCCGAACGGCGGAACGCACGCGCCTGATCGGGAGTTGGGGCCTGGGGGGAAAAGCATAGGGCCGGCAACGTGCCGGCCCTTCCTACTTGGAGCCCGCGGTGTGAACCGCGAAGCGGACTGCTTACATGGCCGCCGGCTTCGCAGCCTTCTTCGCAGCCTTCTTGCGCTTGGCAGCCTTCTTAGGACGCTTGGCCGCCTTCTTGGCGCCCTTCTTCGCGGCCTTCTTGCCACGCTTCGCGGCCTTCTTCGGACGCTTGGCCGCCTTCTTGGCGCCCTTCTTCGCGGCCTTCTTCGCCGGGCGCTTCGCGCGCTTCGCGGTCTTCTTCTTCGCAGCCTTCTTGGTAGCCATGGAGCCTCCCTGAGGAGTTGGTGGTTCGCGAGCAATCGTCGTACGCGCGTCACTCGCGGCGACGCCCCGCACCTGTGGGCGGAGTAGCGTCGGCATATACAAGATCAAAATTTTCTCACCGCGCGCAATACCCCAGCGACGCGGAACCGCTGGCGGGGCACCACCTTCCGGCGCTCGTCCACAGCTCGCCGCGGGCGCCGGCCGACGTCGGAACCACCGACGTTTGCATCCGTGCACGCGCGTGCATCGCGCAACACGTCACCACGCGCGGCGACATCGCGCGCGAGCATATCACGCGCAATGTCAATGGCGGAGCGGCTTGCGGCGTGCTCATCGCGCGAGAGTACCACAGCGCAAGGGCAGATGCGATGACACCACGCGCGGCACCGCGCCGCACGCGAGGATGCACGCGCACCGTCCCGACGAGCCCCGATTTTCCCGGATTTCGACCCGGAAACCGAATTGCACGCCAACACCGCCAAATGGTCACGAAACACTTTTTTTCCACTCTGGCGGTCCGGTGGGGGTCCTTGGGCTGGGTCGCACAGGCGTCCATATTCCGGCCGTTCTCCACCCATCAGGAACCCGATGCGCGCACTTGTGAAGCCAGCACCCGGCACTGGAATGGAACTCGTCGAGCGACCGATTCCCGCACTCGGTTCGCGTGACGTACTGATCAAAGTTCACTTCGCGGGGGTGTGCGGCACCGACCTCCACATCTGGGAATGGGATGCGTGGGCCGCCGGTCGTCTCAAACCGCCGGTGGTGATCGGGCACGAGTTCGCCGGGGAGATTGTCGAGCTCGGTCCCGAGGTGTTGCGCGAAGGCATCTTCGCCATCGGCGACCTGGTGACGGCCGAGGGCCACATCATCTGCGGCGACTGCGTCCCGTGCCGGACCGGCAACGGACATCTCTGCGTCCGCACCCAGATCATCGGCGTCGATCGCGATGGCGCCTTCGCCGATTACATCGCGATGCCGGCCTCGAACGTGATGAAACTCGGCGGCATCAGCACCGAGGTCGGCGCTATCATGGACCCGATCGGGAATGCCGTCCACACCGCGCTGGAAGGGGGCGAGGTCCCCGGCAGCACCGCGCTGGTACTGGGCTGCGGCCCGATCGGCTGTTTCGCGGTCGGCATCCTCCGCGCCGCCGGAGCCTCCCTGGTGCTCGCCTCCGATTTCAATCCGACGCGACGCGGACTCGCCACCACCATGGGCGCGCACCACGCCTTCGATCCCGCCGCCGACGACGTCGTAGCCCGGGTACGGGAACTCACCGGTGGTCTCGGCGTCGACCTCGTCTGCGAGATGAGTGGCCACCCCTCGGGACATGCGCAGGCGTTCGCCGCCGCGCGTCCGGGGGGTCGCGTGAACCTCCTCGGCACCCCGAGCCGAACGACCGAAGTGGACTTCGCGCGCGACGTCATCTTCAAGGGACTCACCCTGTACGGCGTCACCGGCCGCAAGATGTATTCGACCTGGATCCACATGACCCGGTTGCTCCGCACCGGGCAGTTCGATCCCGCCCCCGTCGTCACCCATCGCTTCCCGCTCGAACGGATTGCCGACGCGATCGGCGTCATCAAGAACGGTTCGGCCGGGAAGGTGATCCTGGAGATCGCACCGTGAGCACCAGCGGCAATTCGCCACTCGAGACCCGCCTCCGCACCGAGCTCGAACAGTTCCGTCGCGACGGTGTGTACAAGCGACTGAACCATCTCGAGTCGCCGATGGCGGCGCGGGTGAAGATGGAGGGACGTGGTGAAGTCATCATTCTCTCGTCCAACAACTATCTCGGTCTGAGCGATCATCCGGAGGTCTGCGCGGCAGGAAAAGCGGGGATCGATCAGTTCGGCGCCGGCACCGCGTCGGTCCGCTTCATCTGCGGCACCTTCACGATCCATCGCGAGCTGGAGGCTACCTGCGCCCAGCTGGTCGGGACCGAGGCGGCCCTCTCGTTCGTGAGTTGCTGGAACGCCAACGAGGCCCTCCCGGCCACCGTCCTCACCGCCGACGACCTGATCCTTTCCGACCAGCTCAATCACGCCTCGATCATCGACGGGCTCCGGCTGGCCAAGTCGATTACCAAGTGCGAGACCGGCGTCTTCCCTCACGGCGACTATGCCGAGCTCGACCGGAAGCTGGCTGCGGCCACCGACCGGAAGGTCAAGATGGTCGTCAGCGATGGCATCTTCTCGATGGAAGGGAGCATCGTGAACCTCCCCGCCCTGCTGGAGGTCTGCCGCAAGCACGACGCCGTCCTCTGGCTCGATGACTCCCACGCCACCGGGGTGCTGGGGGCCACGGGCCGCGGGACCGCCGAACATTTCGGACTCCTGGGCCAGGTGGACATCATTACGTCGACTCTCGGCAAGGCCCTCGGTGGGGCGGCCGGTGGCTTCGTGGCGGGCTCCGGGGCGCTCTGCGACTACCTCACGCAACGCGCCCGACCCCAGCTCTTTACCAATGCGCTCCCGGCCACGGTCGCCGCGTCGGCGCAGGCCGCCATCCACGTGCTCCTGGCGGAACCCGAGCGGGTTACGCGGCTGCGGGACAACGCCCGATACTTTCGGGAGCGCCTCGTGGAGCTCGGCTTTCAGCCACTCCCCGGGGAGACGCCGATCGTTCCGGTCATTCTCGGCGAGACTGCCGCCGCGATCCGGATGAGCGAGCGGCTGCTTGATGCTGGTGTCTTCGTGACCGGATTCGGCTTTCCGGTGGTACCACAGGGTCAGGCCCGGGTCCGCTGCCAGGTATCGGCGGCCCACACCCGAGCCGATCTCGATCAGGCCCTCGTGGCCTTCGAGACCGCTGGACGAGAGCTTGGCCTGATCTGAATGCCCCGGCCTGTGTTTTGCTGATTATTTCCCCGACGCCCTTTCAGGAGACCCTCCGATGACGTTCTTCCGGCGAGCCGCCACTGCCTGCGCGCTCGGGCTGCTTGTGGGCCTGCCCAATGCGGCACACGCCCAGCGCGCCGACTCGTATACGTGGAAGTTCGGCCTCGATGCCGGCTCGATGATCTTCACGACCCGCAGCCAGGATTCGAAGGTCATTCCAAGCGCCGGTGCGCATGTGATGATCATGGCGCGCCGCACCGGCCTGATGGTCGGGGTCACCGAGGGGTTCGGCTCCGATGAGCGCACCAGCGGCGGACTGATCCTCTTCAACGATCTGCGTCGCTATCAGGCCGTGCTGGTCGCCTTCCCCTTCAAGCTCGCCCTCGAGCCGTACTTCGGTGTCGGTGGTGGCGTGCTGCAGGTGGTCGGGCCGCGGGTCGATCCGGTGGTTCAGGATCCCAGCGATCGGCAGGCCCTGCTCACGCTGGCACAGGATGCCTCGAGCAGCGGTTTCATCACCGCGCTTGCCGGTGTGCAGGGACGCTGGAAGCGGCTGGCGGTCTTCGGTCAGTACCAGCTGCACAGCTCCCCGAGCGATGACAAACTGCTCAAGGGCGCGATGCACTCGGTGCATGTCGGTCTGCGCTTCGGGCTTGGCAGCGCGAAAGACGGGGTTCGCGCCGGCGGTTACTGAGTAGGCGTCAGAACTGGAAGTAGAGGAACGGACTCGTCCGATCGCCCGCGATCAGGGCGAGTGCAGCACCGAAGGCCGTCGCAACTGCGGCGGCCTTCCACCATTTCGGGGTGTAGTCCAGATCGTAGATGTTCGGTCCGAACATCCCCCATGCACCCGCCACGCCGAGTGCGCCGAGCGCGAGCCCGGCCTGCGGCACCCCGCTTCCTGTGAATCCGCTGAACATCCGCCCGAGCACCCCGATCGCCATCGTGAGATTGTCGGCGCGGAAGAAGACCCACCCGATCATCGCCAGGAATAGCATCCCGAACTGGCGCACGCGCGCAGGGAGAGCATCCCAGCCACTTCCGGCGGCACGATGCGCGCCCAGGAGGACACCGTGGTAGAAGCCCCAGATCAGGAAGGTCCAGCCGGCGCCGTGCCAGAGCCCGCCGATCAGCATCGTGAGCATCAGGTTGCGATAGACCTGCCAGGTGGTGCCGCGATTGCCACCAAAGGGGATATACAGGTAATCGCGCATGCAGGTCGACAGCGAGATGTGCCAGCGGCGCCAGAACTCGGCGGGGTCGAGCGACTTGTAGGGCGAATTGAAGTTGCGAGGGATCCGGATCCCGAAGAGGTACCCGAGGCCGACCGCCATGCTGCTGTAGCCGGCGAAGTCGAAGTAGAGCTGGAACGAGTAGCCGAGCATCGCGATCCAGAGCGCCAGCGATGAGGCCGTATGCCACTGGGCCAGCACCGGGTTCACGAACGCCGCGAGGGTATCGGCCACGATGACCTTCTCGACCATCCCGACGGTGAAGATGGTGATCCCCTGCCGAAGCCAGCGGGTGCGGCTCGCGCTGCCGATCGACTCGAAGTCCTCCTGCACCTGCTTGAACCGGACGATCGGGCCGGCCACCAGCTGCGAGAAGAGCGAGACGTAGCTCGAGAATTCCCAGAAATTGCGGGTCGGGACGATCTGGCGCCGGTACGAGTCGACGATATAGCTGATGGTGTGGAAGGTGTAGAAGGAAATGCCGATTGGCAGGATCACATCGAGGTGGGGGACCGTGACATCAAGCCCCGCCGCGTGCATCGCATCGCGGAACGCCCCGAGCCCGAAGTTTGCATATTTGAAGAAGCCGAGCAGGGTCAGGTCGACGGTCACCGGAATGATCACGCAGAGCTTCCGCTTGCGTTCGTCGTCGTTCCACCTGAGCATTCCGAGTCCGGCCGAATAGCTCACGATGGTCGAGAAGAGCATCAGGAAACAGAAACGCCAGTCCCAGTAGCCATAGAAGACGTATCCGGTGATCGAGAGCCAGATGTACCGGGAGCGGGCACTCTCCAGCAGCCAGAACACCGCATAGGTGACTGGCAGGAAAGCGAAGAGGAAGATGAAGCTATTGAACAGCATCGCGGCTCCGGAGACTCTCTGACGCGGCAGAGCGAGTGGCTTCGATGAGCGATTCCCCGAGCGAGAATCGGGCCAGTAACGGCGCGAACTGGCTGCGTCGCGGCGTCTTTGGCGTGGTGCTTCTGCTGCTGTTGCTGGTCGCCGCCGAAGCGATGGTCCGCCTCGAGGACTGGATCCGCTATCGCACTCCGCTGGGCAAATCACTCAAGGATCAGTCGGAGCTCACCGAACTCGACGCCACCGGCCGGCATCCGGTGCCCGGGAGTCGCTTCGGCAAGTGGCACATCAACGCCCTTGGCACCCGCGGTCCCGAAGCCGACTCTGCCAGGGCAGGGAGTCGCGTCCTGGTGCTTGGCGCCTCCGAGACCTTCGGCCTCTACGAGAGCGCTGACCACGAGTATCCGCGCCAGCTTGCCGACTCGCTCACCCGTGCGAGCTGCGCGGCCGACGTCCTCAACGCCGGATTCATCGGGATGTCGCTCCCGACCGTAGAGCAGGACCTCCGCCTCCGTCTGCGCGCCCTCGCACCGCGTGTGGTGGTGTACTACCCTACCCCGCCGCAGTACGCCGAAGGGATTCCTGTGGCGGCAACCCCGGATTCAAGTGGCCGGAGCATCCGCCCCGAACCGGCCTGGCACTTCCGCTTCGGGACTCGGGCCTACAACCAGCTCAAGTCGATGTTCCCGGTCCTCTCCGACTGGTTGCGCCAGCGCGATATCGCCGCCGCCCGGAAAGGGACCGCGAGCGACTGGGTCTTCCAGACCGTACCGGATTCGCAGCGCGCTGCCTTCGAGCACGACCTGCGTCGCCTCGTCGGCACCATCCACAGCATCAGAGCCACTCCGATCCTAGTCACCCACGCGAACGGGTTTGTGGCAACGCCACCGCTCGACAACAAGATATTGCGAGCGTGGGAACGTCAGTACCCTCGCGCTACCGGTGCGGCGCTGGTGCAGTTCGATTCCGTTACCGCTGGAATCATCCGGCAGGTCGCCGCCGACTCTGGCGTGGCGCTCGTCGATGCATGGCAGGGGTTCCACCAGGTGAGTGGTCGCGAGTCGTTCGCCGACTTCTCCCACTTCACCGATCGTGGCGCGGGCACGATGGCGGGGCTGCTGCGCCCCGCGGTCTCCGGAGCACTCGGATGTAAATAGACGGGCCACTGGCATACCAATGCAACGACGCTCGCCTCCGGATTCCGGTGGCGAGCGTCGTGATTTCAGACCCTTCGCGGTTCAGCTCGCGCGCGGCTTGGCTCCCTTGGCAGGCGCCGCCTTCTTCTTCGGGCCCGGTGCCGCTGCCTTCACCGCAACCTTGATGGCCTTCGGCTTGGCAGGCGCTGCCGCCTTGGCCTGCTTCTGGGCGGCCTTTTCCTTGGCCGGTGCAGCTGCCTTTGCCTGCTTGGCCCCACGCGCTGGCTTCGCGACAGGAACCGCAGCAGCGACTTCCGCAACGGCGGGGGCCGGTGTCGCCACCGGGGCTACTGCGGCGGCCGGCGGCGCGACCGGCGTGCCATTGAGGTTGATCACCCCGACCATCTGCAACTCGCCCGGACGGGCAGGCGAGCGCGCCCCGCCGCGGAAGCGCACGGCCGGCGCCGCGGGCGCCACACTCTCGACGCCATCGGCTCCCGGTGCCGAGGTCTCGACCGCCGGACGACGATGCATCGCCAGGTCCGACTTGTGCGGCGACACCTCGTAGCGATCGTTGCCCAGCGCGCGCACGTCGGCGACTTCAGCGTCATTCGCCTGACGCAGCAACTTGTCGAAGCGCGCCGTGTCGAGCAGGATGTCTTCCTTGCCGTGCAACGCGGCCATCCGCGCGCGCAGCGTCTCGCCCGAGACCGGCACCGGCAACTCGCCCAGCGCGCGGCTCATCAGGTGGAACGCCTCGGCGAGCGTGAGGCCCATCGCACTCGGCAGTGGCGCTGGCATCCCATCGGATGCCGCGGCCACGGCCGCGGCTGGCGCGACACTTCCCTCTTCACCTGGCTTGCCGCGGCCACGACCGCGACCACGACGACGCCTGCCACCGCGCTCGCCATCGGGACGCACTTCGCCCTGCGCTGCAGGCGCCGAGGCGGCCGGTGTCGCGGCAGTGGCCGCCGGCTTCGCATCGCGCGGGTTCGGGCGACCACTGCTGCGCGACGCAGGAGCAACCGGTGCCGCACCACCCTTGGCGGGCAGCGAGACTTCGAGCTGACCATTCTCCTGCTTGGTGATGGTGATGAGCCCGCGATTCGCCGCTTCCGTGACAAACTTGCTGAAGCGATTCATCCCGACGTTCTTCTCGTCGAAATTCTCGTCGATCTGCTGCATCACCTGCTTGAGGCGATCGGCGCGCATCACGTCGCCGTTGCGCTGCATCCGCTGCACCGCTTCCACCACCAGCTCCCACGGATCGCGCTGCGCGCTCGGCGCATCGCTTTCCTTGGTGAGGCCGGCAAGGTCCGAGTACGAGTAGTACTCGTCACAGTTCTGGATCAGGATGTCGCTGGCGGACTCGCGAATGCCGACGCCGATGACGTACTTGCCATACTCCTTCAGCTTCAGCACCAGCGACGAGAAATCGCTGTCACCCGAGAGCAGGATGAAGGTGCCGATCTCTGGGCGCGTGAAGACGAGTTCGACGGCATCGACCGCAAGCCGGATGTCGGTCGCGTTCTTCTTGTTGGTGCCGAAGGCGGGCGCGAAGATCAGGTCGATCGACGATTCCGACAGCGGCACGATGTACTGCGGGTAGCGGCGCCAGTCGGCGTAGGCGCGCTGGACCGAGACCTTGCCCTTGAAGATTTCGCTGTTGAGAAGGGAGCGAAGTTCCTTGGTGAGGTCGGAGCGGACGCCGAGGGTGACGTTGTCGAAATCGATGAGGAGCGCCGCGTTGGGCGCGTGGTGGGCGGCTGCCGATGGTGCAGGCGCAGGCCGGCCAACCCGATGGGCTGGATACTGGTTCACGACGATCCTGTAGTCTGGCCGTCCCCGGTCTCGGCCTCCCAGCGCGCGGGCCTCGAAAGGCGGGCGTCGCGGGGAAGCGGATGATCGAGACGGCGTTCAGTCCGGCCGGGCCCCGTTGGCCCCGCATCTCGGACAGTCGGGAAAGCTAAGGAGGGGGGGAGGCAGGAGGAAGAGCGATCGCCTCCGCTACGCCTGATGCATCGCCACGACCCGGGAGAGTTCCTGCCGCTTCACCTTGCCCGACGCCGTCATCGGGAGGGAATCGAAGAAACGCACCAGGTCGGGGACTTTGGTGGCCGCCAGGAGGTCCTGACAGAAGCGGCGGAGCTCAGGGCCGGTCACCACAGCTCCTTCGATCAGCACCACACAGGCGCAAACCAGCTCGCCCAGTACATCGTGGGGGACCCCGACCACGCAGGCCTCCTCGACCCCGGGATGGGTCCGCAGGACATCTTCGATTTCCCGCGGTGTCACCGTCTGGCCCGCCCGCACGATCACTTCCTTCCGTCGCGCGACGATCGAGACGTTGCCCTGCTCGTCGACGTGGGCGAGGTCACCAGTGAGCAGGAATCCCTCGGGCGTGAATGCGCGTGCAGTCTCCTGCGGCATCCGGTGGTAGCCCTGCATCAGGGTTGCGCTCTTCACGGCGAGTTCGCCCACGGCGTCGGCGCCGTGCAGGGTGCCGCTGCGGACGTCGACCACGCGCACGTCGAGTCCGTCCAGCGGCTTCCCCACGGTGCTGCGGCGTACTTCGGGCGTGTCGGACTTCCGGGTAATGCAAACCGTCGGGCCGGCCTCGGTGAGTCCGTAGGCCACCTCGACATTGCACCACTTGCGAATGCGATCGACCAGCGCCGGCGCGACCACACTCCCCGCCACGACACCACCGCGAAGTGAAGCGAGATCGGTCCGCGCGAAGGCCGGGTCGCGCATCAGCAATTCGAAGATCGTCGGCACGGCGGGCAAGTGGGTGACGCCCTCAGCGGCGATGAGTTGCAACGCGCTGTCGGCCTCGAATTTCGGTAGCAGGACGATGGTGGCGCCGGCCGTGATCGCCGAGAGCAGCACGCTGAGTCCGAAGACGTGGAAGAGGGGCAGCACGGAAAGCACGATTTCGTCGGAACCAAGTTCGAGGGCCGAAACCGTGGCGACGGCACAGCCCATCATCGCGCGATGGCTCAGCAGGACGCCCTTCGGCTTCCCCATCGTGCCCGAGGTGTAGAGCAGCGTGAGTGGTGCGTCGGCGTCGCTGGCAGCGTCGCGCGGCGGCTGCCGTCGACCGCGACTCACCATTTCATCGAACGGCACCGCGCGATCGTCGAACCAGCGCGCACCCGGCCCGGCATAGACAATCACGCGCAGCGAGGGGAGGTCGGGGAGGAGTTCGTCGAAGAGTTCGAGATAGTCGAGCGGCATTCCCGCTTCGGGGATGACCGCCGCCGCGACCTCGGCGTGCCGCAACTGATATTTCAGTTCGTGGTAGCCGAGCCCCGGATCGAGTGGCACCACCACGAGGCCGGCGTCGGCGGCGGCGAGCAGGGTGACGACCCATTCGAGCGAGTTGGGGAGGTCGATGGCAATCCGGTCACCGGGTTCGAGCCCTTCGGCGCGCAATCCGCGGGAGAGGGCCTGAGCGCGTTCGGCGAGTTCGGTCCACGAGATGCGCCGGTCACCATCGATGACTGCGAGACGATCACTGTGCTGGGCGACCTGCGTGGCAAGGCGTGCAGCAAGATGCGTATTCGGCAATCGGCCTCACTCCGGTTCACATCGGTGAGGCGAAAGGTAGGAGCGCCGCGCCGGAATCGGCAGGGCTTGACGCGGTCAGCCGATCAGGTCGTGCGGTCCGGCCACTGGCAGCGGGAGATTGAACGTGAAGGTGGTCCCCTCGCCCTGCATCGTGCTGACACCGAGATCGGAGCCCATCATCTCGACCAGTTTGCGGCAGATGGACAGCCCCAGTCCGGAGCCCGAGAACGCGTAGTCACCTGGCTGCTGGCGGCGGCGGAACGGTTCGAAGAGCGAATCCATCGCGGCCTCCGGAATGCCGCGGCCGGTGTCACGCACCGAGCAGACCAGCATCCCGCTCGGACCGTCAGAGAGCTTCACCTCGACGAACCCCTCGGCGGTGAACTTGAGCGCGTTGGTGGTGAGATTGAGCAGGACACGGTTGAGCGCACCAGGATGACCAATGCGTCGATCCCTCTCCGGCCCTTCGAAGCGCAGCTCGAGGCCCTTCTCTTCCGCGATCGGCAGCACGATGTCGCGAACCGATTCCAGCACGTCGGAGACTGCGAAAGGCTGCGCGTCGCGACTCACCAGACGGTCGCCGCCGCGCACGAGTTCGATGACATCACTCGCCACGGAGTTGAGACCGAACGCGGCCGAGTAGACCAGCCCGAGCTGGCGCTCCTGCAGCGGGGAGAGCGGGCCGGAGCTGCCCCGCAGCATGGTTTCGGCGAGGAAGAGAATCGAGGTCAGTGGCGAGCGCAGATCGTGGGCGACTTCAACGATCAGGTCGAGCCCGCTCGGGCCGGTCATCCGGTCCTGGAAGTGTTCCGACCAGCGCGGCTCGAGCGCAATGGCGACGAGCTCGATGTGCTTGAGCAGTGGCCGCAACCCGCCCGGCTCGACGTCGGCGTCGTGCTCGAGGAGATAGCGACGCAACAGCGTGACGACACGTCGGGCGAGTGGCGACACCGGCTCGTCACTCTCGAGGGAGCGGCCACTGGCCGAATCCTCGATGCGCGCGACGATGATGGCGATGGCGCCGGCGACTTCGCCCTGCGACACCGCATCAACCGCGAAGCGGCGCCATTCCTCGACAAGCCCATCCGCCGCCTCATCGAGACGGCGGCGGGAGACAGGATCGAGCGACACGCTACTCTCCGCGCTCGTCGCGCTGCAGCCCGTGCTTCTCCATCAGGCGATACAGCGTGGTGCGGTCGATGTTGGCCTGACGTGCGGCCTTCGACATGTTGCCCACCGCGCGAGCGATGAGGCGCGTGAGATAGTCGCGCTCGAACTGTGCGATGACCCGGTCCTTCACATCGTGGAAGGGACCGTCGAGCTGCGCCGTCGGCATGCCCACCGGCGTCGACTCGGCGTCATCATAGATCGGAATGTCACCCGGCTCGATCGGCTGATCGGGTTCCACCAGCACGGCGACATGTTCGATCACATTCTGGAGTTCGCGCACGTTACCGCGCCACGGGCGCGAGCGCAGATACTCGATACTCGCCTCGGTGAGCTTGGGCGCCCGGTCGGGCATCTGCCGATGCCGATGCCAGAACACGCCGAGGAAATGGTTTGCGAGAATCGCGATGTCTTCAGGCCGCGAACGGAGCGGCGGCAACACGATCGGCACGACCCGCAAGCGATAGAAGAGGTCGCCCCGCAGGATGCCGCGTTCGACGGCTTCCTGCGGATCACGATTGGTAGCGGAGATGAAGCGCACGTCGACCGGATCGCCGGCGGTTTCGGCACCAACCCGGCGCACCACACCATCCTGCACCACGCGCAACAGCTTCGCCTGGAGCGGAAGGGACATTTCGGTGAGCTCGTCGAGGAAGAGTGTGCTCCCGTTGGCGGTTTCGAGCAGGCCCGGCTTGTCGCGATCTGCCCCGGTGAAGGCGCCCTTCTTGTGGCCGAACACTTCCGATTCGAGCAGCGGCTCGGGGAGGGCGGCGCAGTTGATCGGCACCATCGCCTTCTTGGAACGGCGCGAGTGCTGATGGATGAACTGCGCAATGACTTCCTTGCCGGTGCCGCTCTCCCCGCTGATGAAGACCGATGCGTCAGTAGGTGCGACCTTTCGGGCCAGCTCGACGGCCTTCCGGAACGAGGGCGAAATGCCGATGAGGGCCAGGTTGTCGGAATGCGAGTGCTGCCGCATCACCTGCATCCGGAGGTCGGCGGCTTCGCGACCCTTGAGGATGGCGTGCGACGCCCGGCCGATCAGAACCTGCAAGTGCGTGGCGGAGAACGGCTTGGGGAGATAATCCCAGGCGCCCATCCGCAGTGCTTCAATGCTCGAGGTAACGCTCGGATTGCCCGTCATCACGACGACGAGGCAATCGCGGTTGGATTCCAGCGCGGCGTTGAGGATTTCCAGCCCGGGGACCTGCGACATGAAGAGGTCGACCAGAATGAGGTCGAACTGACGCCGGCGGACCAGGTCGAGGGCTTCCTCGCCGCGTCCCGCCAGAGTCACGCTATAGCCCTCACCACGGAGGACCGAGGCGCAGCTCTCCCGGAGCGTGCGCTCGTCATCAACAATGAGGATCCGGATTGACGCCTTGATATCGGCGGGAAGCGCGAGAACATCGCGTCCGGCTGGCGTATCCGATGAGCCGGTTCCTGATCCGACTCCGGTTACCGCGGTCATGGGCAAGACTCCTGAAATCGCGAGCGTGGGATCCGCTCTGCACTCCTCAAGGCGAAAAGCGTGCCGCAACTGTGGTGCTGGTACATCGAAGAAACGTCCATATTTGGCCGAATCGTTGCCGGAACGCGGCAATTGTCTCAGGAAAACCGCACCAGACTGTGGTAGCTATACTACATATATATCCCTGAACTGTCGCTCTGGGGCCTCGCAGTGCGGTATGGGGGTTGCATAGGACGGATGCGTCAGGACGTTGCGGCCGCGGGCCGCTCACTTATACGTGCAGGCCTTATGACCTCGAACCTCGCGCCGCTTTCCGGCAACCTGCCGGCGAATCCCTCCGGTTTCGGGGGGAACGGATCCTCCCCGATGACCGGGGCCAGCGGCGGCCCCCGCACCTCGCCCATCGTCCGATATCTCTCGGCTGTCCGGCGCTTCAAGTGGCTCGTCCTCCTGCTGTCGCTGGTCGGTTTTGGCGGCGGCCTGCTCGTTTCGCGGCTCCGGCCGGAGAGCTTCACGGTCCAGGCCGACATCCTGATCGCCGATGAGCCTGGCAATGCCGGCGCGATCCAGGCCGGCCCGGCATATCAGTCGGAGCAGTGGAAGGAACTCTTCGGGAACTACTTCATCGTCGAACCCGTGGCGATCTCCCGTCGGCACTACATCATCGGCCCGAAGCGGGTCGGCGCACCGCCGCTTCCCAACGGACCGAGCGGTCCCGACGCCGCCCTGTTCAATGGCTTCAACATCGATGCCGATCGGCTCACGACCGGCCTCTATGATTTCAAGGTCAGCGAGGACGGCACCCGCTGGGAGCTCGTGAACACCGCGAGCAGCCGCAAGATCGCTGGCGTCGCTGGCGACAGCGTCGGCACGACCTTCGGCTTCAAGTGGATCCCGCGACTCGAGCGCCGCTGGTTCGGCCGGACCTTCACCTTTGAAATCGTGACCCCGCGCGAAGCCGCCGACGACATCAAGGACCGGCTCAACATTGCGATGGCGTTCCGCGCCGCGCGCTTCATGCACATCACGCTGCGGGGTCAGGACGGTCCCGAGACCGCCGCGACGCTCAACGACCTGATGGCGGTCTTCGTGCAGAAGGCCGGCGAGATGAAGAAGAGCGGCCTCACCACCCAGGCGGCGATTCTCGACACCCAGCTCACCGGGGCGCAGGCGCGCCTCGAGGGTGCCCGCGGCAATCTCGAGAAGTTCAAGGTCAAGACCATCACGCTGCCGAAGGAAGACCTGCCGGTGGCTCCGGGGCTGGCCCAGACCACGCCCGGCGCGACCCAGGCCTATATCGAGAAGCGCTCCAAGGTCGAGCTGCTCCGCCGTGATCGCCGTGACCTCGCCGATGCACTTGCGCGCGCTGAAGCCGGCGACCTCGCCGTCGACCTCTTCACCGCGATCCCCACAGTGAATGCCTCGCCGGCACTGAGCGGCGTGATCAAGGAACTCGAGGCGAATGAAGCGCAGCTGCGGAACTACCGCCTCACCATGACCGACAGCGCGGTACCGATCAAGCAGACGCTGCCCAAGATCGCCGAGATCCGCAACAAGCTCCTGCCGGCATACACGCGCGCAGTGCTACGGAACCTCGACGACAACATCGCCCGTCTCGATACCGAAATCGGCAATTCAGGTCGTGAGCTGCAGGGGATTCCGCAGCGCACTATCGCCGAGAGCCGCTACCAGCTCGAGATCGATGTCGCCGCCAACATCTACAAGGTGCTGACCGATCGCTACGAGGCCGCACGCCTCGTCGAAGCGTCGGCGCAGCCCGACGTCTCGATCCTGACCCGCGCGGTCGCCGGCTCGAAGCCGACCAATAACCGCAAGGTCGTGATCGTCGGCATGGGCATCCTGATGGGGCTCGGCGCCGGCCTCGGTCTCGCCCTGCTCTTTGACGTGACCGACAAGCGGGTGCGCTACGCCGACCAGATCACCGGCGGCCTCGGCCTCACCATTCTCGGCGTCATCCCCGAGATCAAGCGCGCCAAGGGCGAAACGCCGTCGCCGGAAGAGGCGGCCCAGGTCATCGAAGCGTTCCGTACCGTGCGACTCAACCTGGCCCACACCGTGGGCGATGGCTCGCTGGTGATCACCATCTCCTCGCCGTCACCGGGTGACGGCAAGTCGCTGGTGTCGTCGAACCTCGCGCTCTCGTTCGCCGAGGCCGGGTACAACACCCTCCTCATCGACGGCGACACCCGTCGTGGAGAGCTGCACCGTACCTTCGGTGTGGAGCGTCGACCCGGCCTGCTCGATTACCTCACCGGCGAAATCAAGTTTGCCCAGCTGGTGCACAAGACGCAGCATCCGCAGCTGCAGCTGATCACCGCCGGTTCGCGCAAGCGCAACGCCCCGGAACTGCTCGGCGGCGCCGCGATGCGCGAGCTGATCAAGTCGATGCGCGAGAAGTATGAAGTGGTCATCGTCGACTCGCCGCCGCTCGGCGCCGGCATCGACCCGTTCGTCCTCAGCACGCTCACGGGCAACCTGATGCTGGTGCTCCGTGCCGGTGCCACCGAGCGCGACCTGGCCGAGGCGAAACTGCAGATCGTCGATCAGCTGCCGATCCGCCTTATCGGCGCGGTGCTCAACGACGTTCGCGCCACGATGGACGGGTACAAGTACTACTCGTACAGCTATGGCTACGGCGCAGTGGACGAAGGCGAAGATCAGGGCAAGCCGCAGCTGCTTGCCGGTGAGAAAGAGGAGTAACAAGTAGCGAGAAGGGAGAAGGGAGAAGGGAGAAGGGAGAACAACCGAAGGGCCGACATCTCATCGAGGTGTCGGCCCTAAAGTTGTCCCTTCTCCCTTCTCCCTTCTCCCTTCTCCCTTCTCAGCGGCCATTAGGCCGCTAATGCATGCACCAGCCGGTCGAGCAGCGCGTCGCCGTCACCGGTCGGCGTCGCGCCGGAAATGTCTTCGGTGAGGATCGTGGCGCGCACGGCATCGCGATCGGCCTGGTAGGCGGCTGCAAGCACTCCGCGGAAACGTTCGGCGAGATGTTCGGCGCCCTGTGCATCGGTGCCTGGCGCGACCACTGCGAACTCACCGTTGCCAAGCCGGCCGAAGGCGTCGGCAGCGCGACCCTTCTCGCGTAGCATATCGCCAGCCTGCTGCGAATGGGCACCATCGACGGCGCCCTCGAGCGACCAGGCCACGCAGGCCACGGTGCGGCCGTTGCGCCGGGCCTCGCCCAGCAGCTCCGTCGCGCGACGCGCCAGCCCGGCGCGGCTGTAGAGTCCTGATGCCGGATCAATCATCGAGTTGTGACGCAACCGTCGTACTTCGCGGTAGGACGCCGAGTAGACTCGGAGCTTGTGGAGGAGTGCTTCGGCGTCGAGGGGCTGGCCGTAGAACTCCCAGGCGCCGGCCTCGTATGCGCTCAGGCGCTGCTGGCGACCCGACGGGCCGGCGGTCGTGATCAGGATCGGCAGCGCCGTGCCGAATCGGGCGTCGGCGCGGAGCTGACGGCAGACCTCGACCCCGGAAAAGTCGGGAAGCTGCTGGTCGAGGATCACGACATCGGGATCGGAAACGTTGGCCAGGGCGAGTGTCTCCCGCGCCGTGAACGATCGCGAAACCCGGAAGCCATTGGCCACCAGGATGCTCTCGATCGCACGAGCAGTCCACTCCTGGTCGTTGGCGATCAGGACCATGGGTGCTTCGGCGGCGGCAGTCAGGGGAGCTTCAAGTGACACGGGACCCTCGCAAGGAATCGTCAGGTAGCTGGCATCGCAGCAACTGTTGCAATTAAGCAACAACTCTGTGACCGTCCGCCACGCTCATCGCCGCGGGGGTCCCGGCGCATCACGCAGGTACTGGTACAGCTAAATTGTTATACATCATTGAGTTACCGAGCACCTGGTGCGCCATGACCCAGCCTCGGCAGAGCCCTACCTCCGAGGGATAGTGCAAGGTCTCTGCCGGGGCGTCGCGGTCAGCGACGGTCCACCGGCGCCGCCGGGAAGCTGGACCACTCCCGTAGCGGTGATGCACCGCCCTGAGGCGTCCTTGCTACATATGCCGCCGATTCGACGCCACACTCGTGGCCGGGATCTTGCCTAACTGTAGGCGAGAATACCGTTTAGGCTGGCCCTGACTGGCACAGGCGCCTGAGCACGGGATGTGCTCTTCAGACGGCATCGGGGCGTCGCCCCACAAATTACCGGAGAGGGCGTGTGAGGATTCGAGCGATCGCAGTCACGATGGGAACTCTGCTGATGGCAGCGGGCACTGGCGCCCGGACGCTTGCTGCGCAGACGACCGATGCCGCGGGGACGGTCGTAAACGCCCAACGGTCGATGGTGACCCGGGCCGAACTCACTTCCGCGCTCGAAGTCATCGACCGGCAGCTCGGCTCGAGCGGCTACAGCGCCGCCCTGCGCGATGCCAAGCGGGCCGAGGCCGATGCAATCCGCTCACGCCTGGCCGAGGGCGACCTCCACGTAGGCGATCTGGTCAACATCGATCTGGTCGGCGACGTGGCAGGCCTCAAGGGGACCTACGCCGTCACTCCGATCCGGACGATCTCCCTTCCTGGTGGTGCAGAAATCCCGGTCCGGGGCGTCCTTCGCTCCGAGATGCAGGCGCACATTACCGAGCAGCTCAAGAAGTACGTCCGTGAACCGGTAGTGAAGGTCACGACCTCGATCCGGATCTCGATGTTCGGCGCGATTGGCAAGCCCGGGCTCTATTCCGCCCCGGCCGATCTCCTGCTCGGCGACGCCCTGATGACGCCCGGCGGCGGACCTGCCAACAACGCCCGGTTCGAAAAGTCGCAGATCAAGCGCGGCGACAAGGTGGTGGTGGATGGCCCGGAGTTCCAGGCCGCCATTCGTCAGGGCAAGACGCTGGACCAGTTGAACCTGCAAGCGGGAGACGAGATCATCGTCGCCGCCAAGCCCACAGGCGGCACAGTGCTCCGGATTCTGGGTGCCGTCGGCTCGATGGGCTCACTTATCTACCTTGGCACACAGATCTTCTGACCCCTGACATGCCGATACCCGCAACTTCGCCGATGGCCCACGTGAAGGAGACGCCAACCAGCCGGACGCGGTCCACCGAGAGTCGGAGCGATGAACTCGCCTCCGAACGACCGCTCTCGCGCGATGAACGCCTCATCCGGGCGCTCAACGTGGTGGTCGCGACCGTTGGCCTGATCATCACGCTGCCGATCTGGCTGCTGATTGCCATTGCCGTGAAGCTCACCTCGCGTGGGCCGATCTTCTACACCCAGACCCGGGTGGGGCTCGATCAGCGCCAGCGGATGCCGGCGCGTGACGATTCGCGTCGTCGCTCCGACATCGGCGGCAAGCCGTTCACGATCGTGAAGTTCCGCACCATGACTGTCGACGCCGAGCGTCACGGGCAGGCAGTCTGGGCGCAGGCAAACGATCAGCGCGTCACCGCCATCGGCGGCTTCCTTCGCAGTTGTCGTCTCGACGAACTGCCGCAGTTGCTGAACGTGATTCGTGGCGACATGAACCTGGTCGGCCCGCGCCCCGAGCGGCCGCAGCTGTTCACGGAATTGCGCGAGCAGATTCCCGACTACCAGCATCGCCAGCGCGTGCCGCCCGGCATCACCGGCCACGCGCAGGTGCACCTCCAGTACGATTCGTCGGTCGAGGATGTCCGCCGCAAGGTGCAGCACGACCTCGACTACATCGCCCGGCGCAGCGTATGGGAAGACCTCAAGATCATGCTCAAGACGATCCCGGTGATGCTCTTCCGGAAGGGTGGATGGTAGCGCCGGTCGCCAACGCGCCCGCGACCCTCTCCTTTCCTGATTTCGCGAAGCGCGCGGGACCCTTTGCCCGGATCGCCGGCCCGGTGTTGCTCACCGCGCTCGCGTTCGTCGTGCTCTTCCAGGATCCGGCCCGCTCGCTCGCGCGCGACTGGTGGAACGACCCCGATGCAGGCCACGGCCTGCTGCTTTTCCCGGTCTCGCTCTGGCTCGCATGGCGCGCCGGGATCGTGGCCGACGCCAGGCCAGCGCCGGGGTGGGGCACCGCCCTCATCATCGCCTCTATTCTGCTCCGCGCACTCGGCGGGCTTGCCGCCGAATTCTTCACGCAGCGCTTCTCGATCTGGCTCACCGTCGTCGGCGTCGTGGTCTTCTGCTTCGGCTGGCGGCAGGCGCGCGTCTGGTGGCTGCCGATCACGCTGATGCTGCTCTCGATCCCGCTGCCCGCACTCGTGACCAACAAGCTCGCCATTCCGCTCCAGTTCAAGGCATCGCAGCTCGGCACCGAGCTGATCAACTGGCGCAAGATCCCGGTGATGACGCGTGGCAACGTGATCCAGATCCCCGAGGGTCGGCTCTTTGTCGCCGAGGCGTGCAGCGGGCTTCGCTCGCTTACGGCACTGATTGCCCTGGGCGTGATGATCGGCGGGATGTATCTCGCCACCCTGCCCGCACGACTGCTATTGGTGCTGCTCGCGGTTCCGGTCGCGATCGCGCTCAACGGCGTGCGCATCTTCCTCACCGCCTTCCTGATGCATTTCGTCGACCCCGCCCTCGGGCGCGGCTTCATGCACGAGAGCGAAGGGTGGGCGATGTTCATGATCGCCTTCGTGTTGCTGGGAATGATTGCGTTCTGTGTGCGACTGGTGGAGCGACGGATCAGCTCTCGCAAGGTGGGCTTCGATGCGTAACTGGCAGCGGTGGATTCCCGGCGGGCTGCTCGCAGGCGGTTTCCTGCTCAACAGCACCCTGATCTCGCGTCGCTCGGGTCCCGTGGAACTGGTCGGTCCGATCGAGGCCGTGGCGCCGCAGGCGCTCGGCGTGAAGGGAACCGATCTGAGCATCAGCGACGACGAGCGTCGCGTGGCGGGGATGACGTCGTTCATGCTGCGGCAGTACCAGCCCGCCGACCGACTCCCCTTCTCGATCTACGTTGGCTACTACGACGAACAGCGACAGGGGAAGAGCATCCACTCCCCGCGCAACTGCCTGCCGGGCGCGGGATGGGAGCCGGTCGATTCCCGGCCGATGACGCTCAATACCGCGGTCGGTCCGGTGGTCGTGAATCGCTATCGCCTGGTGCGCAGCGACTCGACGGCGATGGTGTACTACTGGTACCAGGGTCGTGGGCGCGTGGCGCACGACGAGTTCCGGGTGAAGTACGAGTTGCTCCGCGACGCGGCGCTCCACGGCCGCACCGAAGAAGCGCTGGTCCGGATCGTGGTGCGCGTCGGCAAGGGCGAGGACCAGATCGAAGCCGCCGACCAGATTGCCCGCGACGTCGGCACTCAGCTCGTTGGGCAGGTCGACAAAGTTCTTCCCCGCCTCTAGCCCGGGCCGGCACACGTGAGTGCGTTGCGCCAGCTGCTCCGCCGCGGCCTCGAGGCAACGCTGCCCGCGTCCCGGTTCCTGGTTCGCGGCCCGGCTTCCGGCGCGGCCGTCGCGCTGACATTCGATGATGGCCCGCATCCTGACATCACGCCGCGGCTGCTCGATGCCCTTGCCCGCCATAGCATGCACGCGACGTTCTTCGTCGTCGGCCGCGAGGCCGAGCGCTACCCTGCCCTCGTGCAGCGCATCGTCGCCGAAGGCCATGCCATCGGCCATCACTCGTGGAGTCATTCGGAACCCTCGGCCACCAGCACCACCACGCTGATGGCGGAGGTGACCCGTTGCCGCGCGCTGCTGCGCGATCTCACCGGCGCGCCGGTCGACCGGTTCCGCCCGCCGAAGGGACAGCTCACCGTGGCCAAGCTCGCCGCGCTGCTGCGCCTGGGTCAGCGGGTGATACTCTGGTCGGAAGACCCCAAGGACTACACCCTGGGCGATGGCACGCGGCTCACCCACTGGGCCGCGACGAACGCGCTCCCGGGAGGAACAATCGCGCTGCTCCACGACACCCATCGCTGGTGCCTCGATGCGATCGCCCCACTCGCACAGCGTGCCGGTGACAGCGGAATCCAGTTCGTCAGCATCGACCGCTGGCTGCCGGTGAGCACGTGAATCGCCGGCGGCGCCTGCTGCTGGTGAGCTACCACTTCCCGCCGGTTGGTGGCGCGGGAGTGCAGCGTCCGGTGAAGTTCGCGCGCTACCTGCCCGAGTTCGGCTGGGATGTGTCGGTGCTGCAGGCCGCAAATCCCTCGGTGCCCTTGCTCGACCCTACCCTCCTCGACGAACTCTCCGCCGACACCGTGATCGAGAAGGCACGCACCTTCGAGCCATCATACGCGGCCAAGCAAGCGGTCAACATGCGCGAAGGCGCCAACACTGCAGCGACGCCGCGGCCCTCACGGCTACGCCGTCTGCTGAAGTCTGCGGCCACCGTCACATTGCAGCCCGACGCCCAGATTCTCTGGCTCCCCGATGCGGTACGCCACGGGCGGCAGCTGCTGCGCCGGCTGCCGCACGATGCCATTCTCGCGACCGCGCCGACGTATACCAATCTCCTGGTCGGCGCACTGCTCGCGAAGCACAGCGGCCTGCCGCTGATTTGCGATTATCGCGATGAATGGGACATCAGCAGCACCTACTGGGAGAACGCGCCCAAGGCGCGTCTCGCGCACGCGGTACAGGGGCGGATGCAACGCTTCGTGTTGCGGCGAAGCGCGGCGATTGTGGCCACCACCAAGGCAAGCACCGCACGCGTTGCGATGCGAGCCGGCGAGGCGGGTGTCACCCTGGTCGCGCGTTGCATCTACAACGGCTGGGACGCTGGCGATCTCGCCGAGGCCGCGCATGTGGCACCGGCGCTGCCGCGCATGCCGGGAACCTTTCGCCTCGTCTACGCCGGCACGCTCTGGAATCTCACGTCGATCGCCCCGGTGGCCGCTGCGGTCGAATTACTGGCGCGCGAATCGCCCGCGCTGGTGTCGCGTCTCGAGCTGGTCGCAGTGGGGCGGAAGACTCCCGATCAGCTGGCGCAATTGCAGCGCGTCGCCGCGGCCGGCGCCACCGTGGAGAATCTCGACTACGCCCCGCATCCGGTGGCACTCGCCACGATGACGTCGGCCGATGCCGTGCTCCTGCTCCTCTCCGATGTGCCGGGAGCGGAGCGCGTCGCTCCGGCCAAGGTCTTCGAGTACCTTGCAGTGCGCCGTCCGATTCTGGCGGTGCTCCCCGAAGGCGAAATTGCCGAGCTGGTGCGCGAGAGTGATGCCGACAGCCACCGGTTGCCAAGCGACGTGACCGGTATCGCGAGCTGGCTGCGGCACCGACTCGCAGGCAAAGTCAATGCGGCGCCAGCAGGAAACGATGCACAGATCGCGCGCTTCGAGCGCCGCGCTCTCAGTGGTGAGCTGGCCGGGCTGCTCGACGAACTCATGGCAGAGAGGGCGACGTGATCTTTCTCGAAGACCTCCGCTGCAAGGCCGAGTGGTGTTACGGCGATGTCCGGCCGAAGACGCTGCTCAAGGCCCTCCTGACCGATGGCACCTTCGCGATGGCCTGCTATCGCGCGATGGCCTGGTGTCATCGGAATCACCTTGCCCCGCTCGCGATGATCTGCAACAAGGTCAATGCCGTTTTCGGACAGTGCATCATCGGTCGCGGCGCCGAGTTCGGTCCCGGCTTTGTGCTGGTGCACTCGCAGGGCGTGGTGATCAACGGTACGGTGCGAGGTGGGGCGCGGGTCTACGTCGAGCACCAGGTCACCATCGGCGCCGAGAAGCTGCAGTCCCCGGTGCTCGGTGACCGGGTCTTCATCGGTGCCGGCGCCAAGATCATCGGCGCCATCACCATCGGCAGCGACGTGCGGATCGGCGCCAATGCCGTGGTGGTGAAGGATGTCCCGAGCCGGGTAACGGTGGGTGGCGTGCCGGCGCGGATCCTCCGGACGCACGACGGGGAGGCCCCGGATGAGGCCTCCCCGTTGAACTGATCTTTCCTTCCGCTCGGGAAGAGCTATCCCTGACCGACGATCAGGCCATCGCCCTTCTGCTTCCTGCCACTGCCCTCTTCCTTCACGCTCGCCTTCAACGCCAGCCACCCGGCCCACGCCAGCAGCAGGGCGAGCAGGAAACCCATGGCGCCGGTCTTCATCGAGGCCATGTCGAATCCCTTGATCATCTCCTGGTTGACCTGCCGCCGCACCTGGAGGAAGTCGAGTGCGAAGAAGGGGACCAGGAACGCGAAGAGGACCGCCATGACGAGGGCGAAGAGGGCTGCAATCCGTACCCCGATTCGGTAGCCGCCGAAAAGCGCGATCGCGGCAATCACGGCGAGCAGCATCGCGACCTGTGGCCCGGCGGCGAGGAGCAAGCCGTAGATCTGGAAACGCGGCTGGACCTCCCCGAGTTGCAGCGGCATCCGGGGCAGGATGACGTCCGCGAAGGGCGAGAGCGCGGCCACGACGAGGATGGTAACCAGGGCCGGGATGAGCGCCTGTGCCCGGGCGGAGAGGGTAGTGCCCGTCGAAAGCATGCGGTGACCTCAAGGAAGAGGAAAAAGGGGTGGCAACGAGGTACCGGAGCAAGTCACGGGCCGAGTGCCCCGGTTCTTGCTAGAGAGTAAGGTATATGCGAGTCCTGCACGTCACGCTATCGGCCGCCACTGGGGGGCGCCGCGACGCTATCCTCACGCTGACCGACCACCTCCGTCGGCTCGGGGTGGAATGTGGCCTGCTCGCGTTGCGAAATCCCCCAGCGGAACTCGCCCATCTGGCCCAGCAAGTCGACTACTACGAAGGACTTGAGATCGCAGGTCGCCCGACGCTACGGGAACTTGCCGATGTCCGGCGAGTCTGTCGCACGAGGCAGGTCGACCTGATCCACGCGCACGACGCCGGAAGTCAGTATGTTGCGTCGGCGCTACGGGTGGCAAACCCGTCGCTCCGCGCCGTGATGACCTTCCACCGCACCCTCGGCCTCGAGTCGGCCGGAGTGAGGGATCGGCTGCGCAACCGACTGACCCTCCCGCTCATCCACCGGGTGGTCACTGCGACCGAGGAACGGCGCCGGTTTTTCCTGACCGAGTCGCCGATGGCGGCTGACCGGGTGGAAGTCGTGCCGCTTGGGGTCGACCTGAAGACGTTCCATCCGGAACCGTCGGTCCGCGACGCCCTCCGCGCGGAGCTCGGTCTCGCCCCAGACACCATCCTCGCGCTGGCGATCGGCCATTCCGGCCCGGAGAAGGGGATCGACCAGGTGGTCGACGCCTTTGGCCTGGCGGCCGCGCGAATGAGCGATCACCCTTGGCACCTCGCCCTCCTTGGTGGCGGCTCACCCGCGCGCCTCGAGGCGCTGCATCAGTCGGCCCGCCAGCAGCTGGGTGACCGGGTCACCATCGGCGGATTCCGATCCGACATCCCGCGGTGGTTGCAGGGCGCCGACCTGCTGGTCCATGCGCCACGCCTCGAGGCCTTCGGGCTGGTGGTGGTCCAGGCGATGGCCACCGCGTTGCCGGTGATCTGCACCGCCGTCGGAGGGTTGCCGGAAATCATCGTCGACGAGGTCACCGGGCGGCTGGTGCCTTCCGGCGGCCTGTCTGCACTCGCCGACGCCATCGTCGCGCTGACCGGTGACGCCGGGGCGCGTCACCGAATGGGCGATGCCGCGCTCCTCCGTGCGCAGAGTCATTTCGGCGCACCCCTTTGCGCCGAACGCCATCTCGCGCTGTATCAGAATCTGTTTTCTCGCCGCGCCACCAGGACTGGAGCTGCCGTATGACCGAACAGGTGACCATCGTTGTCGTCCCGCGCGACCGTTTCAGCAGCGTCGAGGAGTGCACTCGCTCCATCATCGAGCATACGCCCGCGGGTTTTCGCCTCGCCTTCCTCGACTTCGGTTACTCGGTAAGCACGTTGCGGAATCTCCGGGCGCTCTGTGCCGCGGTCCCGTTCGAAATCGTCCCCTGCGGTCGGACCATCCCGATGATGGCCTTCCGCGATTATGTCGCGCGGATCTCGACCAAGTACACGTGCTGGGTCGACAATGACACCTTCGTGACCCCGGGCTGGATGACGCGGTTGCTGCAGTCGGCGGAGCAGGAGGGAATGCGCGTTATCCTCCCGCTCACCTTCGAGCGCGAAGGTCTCGACGTCGACGATCGCCACCTGACGATGCGGGTGCACGTGTCGCACTCGGAGCTGCGCAAGGTGACAGTGGAGGGGAAGGATCTGGTATTCGACTACAAGCCGTTCCGTCGGGCCGCCCGTGAGGATGTGCCGGCCGGCCCGTGGACTATCGACTTCTTCGAACTGCATACCTTCTTCGCTGAAACTGCCGTGCTGCAGCAGCTCGACTTCCCGGCCATGGTCGTCCGCGAGCATATCGATCTCGGCATCCAGCTGCATCGCCTCGGCATTCCGATCTGGTGCGAGCCGCGCGCCGAAGTGGTGTTCGACAATATCCACCTCCGGCCCACGCTGCAGGACCTGCGCTTCTTCTTCTTCCGCTGGTCCGACGAACTGGTCGAATCGAGTCATCGCGAATTCGAGAAGCGCTGGGGCTGGAACTTCTATAACGAGCAGTTCCTGAAGAACTGGGCCTTCCGGCGCCGGATCTTCTCGGTTGCCCGCTTCTGTTTCGTCCCCAACCGGATCGCCGACCTGCTCTCGCGCGCGGCCGTGAAGTATCTGCGTCCCAGGATTCCAGCCGCACTCCGAGGCGATCCGACTGACCGCTCGGTGCGCGCGCTCGGTGACGCACCACTCGGTGCCAGCGCTTGATGAGCACCTCGCGCGCGTGACCACGGCGTCGACTCCGCTGCCACCGCCGCACTTCCGGCGTGGGGCCCGCCCTGATGCGCATCAGGCCCGGCGCGCCGCGACCGTTGTCCAGCTCGCCGCGGGGCTTTCGGGGCGGGCGCTCGACTATGGCGCGGGCTGGGGCGATCTCACGGCCCGACTGGCACCGCAGTTCAGCGAGATCGAGGGGGTGGATGTCGGCACCGAGCGGGTCGAGTTTGCCGCTGCGGAATACGCTCCGATCCGGTTTGCGCAGTGCCCAACGGACGGCCTCGACTACGCCGACGCCAGTTTTGACGCGGTCTTCTCGACCGTGGTGCTGCATTTCGTCCCTTCCCCCGAACACTATCTGGCCGAATGCCATCGGGTGCTGCGGCCCGGGGGAGAACTGGTCGTTACGATCCAGAATCCCGACTCGATGTGGATGACGCTGAGTCGACTGCGCAAACCGAATCGCGGCGCGCCCGGCTGGAGCAGCGGCAGCAGCAACCAGATCAAGGTCTGGGACGGCACACTCGCCACCTTCCGCGACTGGCTCACGGCGCAGGGATTCGCCATCGAATCTCACGCCGGCTTCTACGACCCGCCGCTCGACCGGATCCGCACTCCCGCCGATGTGGTACTTGCCGCGCTCAACACGACCGGACACGTGCTCTCGCTTCCGGGCCGCTGGTCGTACGTGGGCTTCCGCTGCCGGAGGGTCTCGTGAAGCCCGCCGGCCCGCCGTGGGGTGTGGTGCACTGCGTCTTCTCCGTCGCCATCGGTGGCCAGGAGATGGTGGTGCTTTCGCTCGCTGCGAACGCCAACCGTGATCGCTTCGCGCCGCGCGTGCTCTGCCTGCATCGGGGCGGCGAACTCGCACCGCGCTTCGAGGCGCTCGGCATTCCGGTCGATGTGCTCGATCATCCGGTCGGCGGTGGTTCGCTCGGCACGCTGCGCGCGATGCACCGGTATCTGCGGCAGCACCGCCCAGCGATCCTGCATACCCACAACCCCACACCGCACCAGTTCGGCGCGCTCACCGGAGTTGCCGCTGGTGTCCCAGTGCTGGTCCATACCAAGCACGGTCGCAATCAGCTGCTCACCATCAAGGGCCAGTGGTACGAACGGATCGCCGGCCGACTCACCGATGCGCTGGTGCCGGTCTCTGAAGACGCCGCAGAAGTGGCCCGCACGGTCGATAGTGTGCCAGTCAACCGGATCCAGGTGATCCGGAACGGCATTGACCTCGGCGCGGTGCCGCCGATGCGGCCGCCGGGGGCCGCGTTCCGCGCGGTGCACGTGGCACGACTCAACGAAGTGAAGGATCAGCCGACGCTGCTGCGCGCGGCACGCCTCGTCGCGGACGCCGAGCCGCGGTTCCATCTCGATATCGTGGGTGATGGCGACGAGCGGATCGGCCTCGAACGACTGGCACACGACCTTCACCTCGACGACGTGGTGACCTTCCACGGTTTCCACGACGATGTACGGCCGATGCTCGATCACGCCGGCCTCTTCGTCCTCTCGTCGTTGAGTGAAGGGATTGCGCTGACCCTGCTCGAAGCGATGGCGGCCGGGCTCCCTGTGGTTGCCACCGACGTCGGCGGAAATCGCGAGGTGGTGATCCCGGGCGAGACCGGGCTGCTGGTGCCCTCGCGCACCCCCGAGGCCCTGGCCCAGGGAATGCTGGCCATCATCGCCGATCCGGCGCGTGCCTACGCGTTCGGGGTGGCGGGTCGCGCGCGAGTCGCGCGCGATTTCTCGCTCGACAACACCGTCAGGCAATATGAGGAGCTCTACCTGCGCCTGCTTCGCAAGCGCCTCGGCGCGGCGGCAGTCACGTGAGTGATCGCCTCGACGTGCGCGTGCGGCGCGGGCTGATCCGTGTCTATGAGGGCGGCTGGCATCGTCGGCCGGTGTTCCCCTACTGGGGTGCGCTGGAGGCATCGCAATGGTGGACTCCGGCACAACTCGCCGCGCTCCAGCTCGAGCGACTGCAGGCGCTGTTGCGCACGACGCAGGCAACCTCACCGTGGTACGCCGAACAGTGGCGCGCGATAGGCCTCGATGCCGCCGACGCGACGTCGCTCGATGCGTTCCGGCGGTGGCCGGTGATCGACCGCGATACGATTCGCGCCAATCGAGTCGCGATGCGCTCGACGACGCCCGGCACCCGGTTGATCGCGAAGGCGACGGGTGGGTCGAGTGGCGTGCCGCTGCAGTTCGACCTCGACTTCGACAGCAACGATCGCCGGATGGCCGCGTGGCACCGGGGCTACGGTTGGGCCGGAGCGGCTCCGGGCACGCGCCAGTGGTACCTCTGGGGCGTGCCGCCCAGCTCTGCAGCAGAGTGGAAGAAGAAGAAGGTGCGGCTCTACGACCGGCTCTATCGTCGGCATACCGAGAGCTGCTTCGACCTCAGTGAGGCAAACCTTCCCCGCTTCGTCGCTTCGCTCGAGTCGACCCGGCCCGACGCCATCGTGGCCTACACCAACGCGCTCTACACCTTCGCCCGGATGCTCGAGGCGAGCGGCATCACGCCGTATCGGCCGCACTCGATCGTCGTGGGTGCCGAGAAGCTGCACGACTATCAGCGAACGACCATCGAACGGGTCTTCGGCGCGCCGGTCTTCGAGACCTATGGCTCGCGTGAGTTCATGCTGATCGGAGCGGAGTGCGATTTTCACCAGGGCCTCCACCTGACAATGGAACACCTGCTGGTCGAGATCCTCGACGACGACGGCCACCCCGTGCACGAAGGTGAGGTCGGCAACGTGACCATCACCGACCTGACCAACCACGGCATGCCCTTCATCCGGTATGCCAACGGGGACCGGGCGATCGCCGGCGGGAACGCATGCGGCTGTGGTCGCGGCCTCCCCCTGCTGCGGGAAGTCACTGGCCGACGGCTCGACGTGCTGACAACACCCGATGGTCGGTCACTCCCGGGCGAATTCTTCCCGCACATCCTGAAGGAGCTTGCCTCGGTGCGTCAGTTTCAGGTGATCCAGGATGATCCCGCGGCCGTCACGGTCAGGCTGGTGGCTCCCGAATGGCGCGACAGCGACGAGGCGTGGCTCCGGCGGGAGGTGGCGGCAACGGCTGGTATCGCGCTGCGTCTCGACCTCGAGCGGGTGACCGACATTCCGCTCACCGCGGCGGGTAAATTGCAGGTAGTCGTCAATCGACTGGCGACCGCATCAACGGCGAAGGAGCAGGTATGACCACCCTCGGGGCGAATGAACCCACAGCGACCGATGTCGTCAGCGCGGTCAAGGCCGCGACGGCGAACGTCGGGCAGCGCACCAAGAGCGGTGGCTTCTCGCTCAGCAAGGCGGGTACCGGCGAGTTCGTGATGGCCGCCCTCTTCGGCCTCTATCTCGGCTATGCGGTCGTGCGCCTCCCGGAAGTGTTCGTGCAGCTGGCGATCCCGAAACTGCCAATGACGCTGCTGCTGATCTTCCTCACCTCGCTGCTCCTGCTGGTGCCCTCGAATGGCTGGGAACTGCTCTGGGCGCAATGCCGCCCGATGCGTCTTGGGGCGATCCTCCTCGGCATTGCGATCGGGACGGCACCGATCGGGATCTGGCCGAGCGAGTCGTACGACTTCATCAAGAGCCGGTACATCATCTCGGTCTCGATCTTTCTCTGCTGCATCGTCTTCCTGCGCGATCGCCGGACGTTCCGGCTCGCGGCGGCGATCTATGTGCTCTGCGTCGGTGCCGTGTCCTACAACGTGATCAAGACCTACGACCCCAACGGGCCCGTGCTCAACGAAGACGGCGATGTGATCGATCCCGCCGTCTTGGCCAGCCGTCCCGAACTGCGGCGCCTTCAGGTCGTCGGGGTCTCGCTCGACTCCAATGACTTCGGCGCCATTCTCGCCACGACCTTCCCGCTCGCGCTCTGGCTCTCGGTCGGGAATTTCCGTCGTCGGGTGTTCTGGACCGGCGTCGCCGGGCTCTTCGTCATGGCGGTTGTCCCGACGCAGTCGCGCGGCAGCATGCTCGGCTTCATGGCCGCGGCCACCGTACTCATTGGCGCCGGCGCGCGAGGATGGCGACGATGGCTCACGATCCTGTTAGTCGGGGCGGGTGTCGGCGCGTTCATACTCATGGCCACCGGTATGGGGAGTGCCGACCGCTTCAGCGATTTCGGCGCTGGCGACTACAACGTCAGCGGCAATGAAGGGCGACTCTATTTCTGGAAGCAGGGCTTCGTCTGGATGCTCAAGCGTCCGTGGGGCTACGGCATCGCCAACTTCCCGACTTACTTCGGCGAATTGAACGGCCCCGAGCGCGCGGCCCACTCCACCTGGGTGCAGTACGGCATGGAGCTGGGTGTCGCCGGCATCGTGACCTTCGTGCTCCTCTGCAAGAGTGTCGTCGGTGGACTCCGCAAGCTGCGCAAGGCCGCGGTCCAGCAGCGCGACACCGTTCCTGAGGCGAAGGACGAAGAGGTGCTCGCGGGACATATGCTGGCGGTGATGACCGGGGTGCTGGTGACCGGCTCGTTCCTCGCCAACGCCTACTACGCCCTTACCTACATGGCGCTGGGCATGGGCGCGGCCGTCCTCATTGGTACGCCGCTCAAGATGAATGTTTCCGAACCGAAAACCGAGGCACCTGTTCCAGCCGGACGGGGCGTGCTCCCGCGCCGGCGGTTGCGAGCATTCCCGCAGGCAAAGCCGGGCAGCTGAGGCGATGCGCGTCTTGCTGGTCACCGGCGTGATGCCCACGCCGTTCCGGCCAACCAAGGGGACCTTCAACGCCGCTCTCGTGGCCGGGCTGCGCGACGCGGGCGACGATGTCCGCGTGGTGGCGCCGGTCCCCTGGACCGATCGCCTCCGGGTCACGCCAGGCATGAAGCCTGATCCGACGGCGCGCTACCCGCTCTGGTTCTATCCCCCGCGACTCGCCCACGCCGGCCACCATCGCTGGATGCAGCTCACAGTGCTGCCTGCGGTGCGGCGGCTGACCCGGTCGTGGCGTCCGGATATTGTGCTGGGCTACTGGGCGCATCCCGATGGCACGGTCGCCATGGCCGCAGCTCGGGAGTTGGGCGTGCCGGGGGTGTTGCTCGTCGGTGGATCGGACATTCAGCTGCTCACGGCCGAGCCGGCGCGGCGCGCGATCATCCTTGAAACACTGCTCGCCGCCGACCGCGTGCTCGCCGTCGGAGCGCCGTTGCGGGAACGAGTCATCGCGCTCGGCGTGCCGGCGGACCGCGTCGGCGTCTTCCAGCGCGGAGTCGATGCGGCACAGTTTCATCCCGAGCACCCCGCTGCAGCTCGCGAGCGGCTCGGTCTCCCGGTCGATCGACCCATCGCCCTCTGGGTGGGCCGGATGGTTCCGGTCAAGGGACTCGAAGTCCTGCTCGATGCCTGGCCCAATGTGCGTGGGGGCAGCGCGCGACCGCTCCTGCTCCTGATTGGTGATGGCGAAGAGCGCGAAGCACTCCACCGCCGGGCCGCGTCCATGGAGGCCGAGGTCCGCTTCATCGGCAGCGTGGCACACGAGGCGCTCGCCGACTGGTACCGGGCCGCCGATGTCGTCGTACTTCCCTCGCGATCGGAAGGGATTCCCAATGTGCTGCTCGAAGGACTCGCCTGCGGCACGCCGTTCGTGGCGAGCGATGTGGGCGGCGTGAGTGAATTGCTGGAACCGCACAGTCGCGCGATTCCGCCAGGCAAAGCGGTGGCGCTCGCCGATGCCCTCTCGGCGGCGCTCGACGCGCCGGCAATGACCCGCCGCGCCGCGACCCAGGTGCTCGATCGGCGCGAGGCGATCGCTGCCTTCCGCAACGCTTTGCAGAATGTCCTGATCGAGTCGATCGAGCCGGCATCGTGAAGCTTCCCCGCAATGCCCAGCTCTGGCTGCCAGGCCTCCTGGCGGCGCGCCGACGTCAGCGACAGCATCGCTTCGACCCGGCGCGCCCGGTCACGGTCCATCTGATGTTCGCCGACCACTACGAACCGTACTGGGGGAGGCCCACCGACACGGTCGCGCGCAGCCGGGTTGATCTCTGGCAGCGCAAATGGCCCGTGATCGCCGAACGCCATCGCGATCACTCGGGCAAGCCGCCGCGATGGACGTTCTTCTATCCGCAGGAAGAGTATCGCGCCGAGCTGCTCGCGCCGCTGGCCGAGATGACCGCAGCCGGGATCGCCGACGTGGAAGTGCATATCCATCACGACGGCGAGGGAGAGCGCGACTTTCTCGACCGGATGGGCGGCTTTGTCGAGACGCTCGCGAGTCGGCACAACCTGCTGCACCTCATCGATGGCCGCCCGGGCTTCGGCTTCATTCACGGCAACTGGGCCCTCGACAATGCCCGCCCGGATGGCCGCTGGTGCGGACTCAATCACGAGCTGACACTGCTGCGCGATCTCGGCTGCTACGCTGACTTCACCTTGCCGGCAGCTCCCGACCCCTGCCAGACCCGGATTGTCAACGCGATCTACTGGGCCGTCGATGACCCGGCACGCCCGCGTTCGCATGACACTGGGGCGCTGGTGGAGCGCGGCGTCGCCAAACCGGCTGACGCCCTGCTCTGCGTCCAGGGTCCACTCACAGTGCGCCCCCACCCGCGCTACCGGCTGCTGCCGTCGCTCGAAGTCGGCGAGCTGGCGGGATATGCGGCTCCCTCGCCGGGGCGCGCCGAAGCGTGGCTCGACGCCGCACCGCGCATCGGGAACGACGTGTTCGTGAAGCTCTTCACCCACGGCGCCCCGGAGAAGAATGCCGGGCCACTCCTCGACGGTTTCATTGACCGGGTGCTGCGCGATGTGCGCGGCGCCTGCGATGCGCGCGGCTGGCAACTGTCGTTCGCGACGGCCTGGGAGTGCTACCGCGCGGTGCTCACCGCCGCGGCGCTGCCACTCCCGCCAGAGGTCGGCTCGTGAGCCGCGACCAGCTGGTCGTCGGCGACGTGACACTCGTCGCTTCCGCAGATCGCGTCACGCTCTCCGGCGACGTTGGAGTCGGCAGACTCTTCTGGTCGATGCCACCTCGGCCATCGGTCGAACTCCGCGGCGAGCCCTTCGTCGCCGCACTGCTCCTGAGTGCGATGCGGAGCGGCCGCGATCTGGTGCTGCCGCCCAATGCACCGGTCGACGCCAGCTTTCTGGCCGCGACGACCGAACTTCAGGTGATCTTCGCCCGCTGGTACACCGCACTCTCGCGGGTCGACATCGTTGCCCCGGAAATCGCCTCACGCGGAAGCGCGAGCGGCCGAATGGTCGGCTACTCCGGCGGCGTCGACAGCAGCTACAGCGTGCTCCGCGCGGCCGACGGCGCGGATGGTACGGTGCTCTTCGACGGCATCGAATACGGCGAGCCGAACCCGGCGCTGATGTCGGCGGTGGGCGCCACGCTCACGCAGGCGATGGCCGCACGACACCTGCCCCTCACGACGGTGCAGACCAACGTCAAGTCGGTTGGCCGCGCCACCGGCGGGTACTGGTCGGAATTCATCGGTGGTGCGCTCGCCTCCATTCCGCACGCGCTCGGTCTGGCCGACTACACCGTGGCCGGGAGCAATTCGTGGGAGAATCTGCGCCCCTATGGAACGCATCCCTACACCGACCCACTCTGGAGCTCGAGCACGCTCCGCATTCATCATCACGGCACGGAGGCTCTCCGGATCGAGAAGCTCGCCGCGCTCGCCCAGGCGCCGGACCTGCTGGCCGTGTTGCGCGTCTGCTTTCAGGGTGAGGACTACAACTGCGGTGTCTGCCACAAGTGCCTCCAGACATCCGCAGCACTGCGAGCACTCGGGCTCGAATCGCCCGCCATGCCGCCACTGCGTGACCCGACGCTCCTTCGTCGCCTTGTCGTGGAGCACGATGGCGACCTGGTCGACTGGGTCGAGATCCTTACCCCTGGGCTCGAGACACGTGATCCGGCACTGGCGCACGAGCTCGGCCGGCTGATGCATCGCTACCGGCTGCGGAAGGTCGTCAAGGAGCTCGACGAGGTGCTCCTGAACGGTGGTGGCCGAAAGATGTTGCGTCGGCTTGGTATGATCGGGGCTGCGCCCTGATGACGCTCGCCATCGAGGTGATCACCGAGCCCTCGCGCGTCACCGCGTTGCTCCCCGAGTGGGACGCACTGGCACTGAGTGACCCGCGCAGCTCACCGTACGACTGCGGATCGCTGGTCACCGGGCTCGGCGGAATTGTGGAACCGATTCAGGCAGCCTATCTGGTCACGGCGCGAAGCACCGATGGCGCACTGGCGGGCGTCCTGCCCTTGCGTCGCATTCCGCTCAAGACCCGCCTCGGTGGCCATCAGCTTATCGGATACACGCGCTGGCACACCTCGTACTTCGATGCCGCCGTGAACCCGGCCATTCCGGGAGTGGCCGACACCCTGGTCGCCGGGCTCGCCGAACGACATGACTGGGAACACGGCGACCTGCAATTCATTCGGCCCGATGGAAACCTCTTCCCCGCGACCGACGAGACATCGCGCACCGCGGTCGCCGCATCGCAATTGATCCGCAACGCGCATGTCGCCGGGTCGGCGAACGTGAGCGTGATGGCGCACAAGACCGCGCGCAGGCTGTCGAAGGCCGGGAGCGTCGAATTCACTGGTGCGGTGAGCCTCGGCGACCTCGAGCCGGCCGTACGGTGGTTCGCCGCGCGCCACACCGAACGCTGGCGCGATCACGGTGACTCGGCAGAGTTCGCCGAGCCGGAGGCGGTGCAGCGGCTCATCGAGGTAATGGCCCGCGCAGCCCGTGCCGGGTATGGTCGCGTCGGTACCTTGCGCGTCTCCGGTGAACTGGTCGCGGTGCACCTGGCATTTCGCTGGCGAGATACGCAATACAGCTGGCGAATGGCGCACGACGCTGCCTGGCAGCAGCTCTCGCCGGGGCGCCTGCTCCTCGCACTGATGATCGAAGATGCATTTGCCGGTGGTTGCGCCAGCTATGATCTTGGGCGGGGAACGGAAGACTACAAGCATCTCTGGGAGACCACGATGCGACCACTCTACCGAATCACTTTTCCCGGACAAAGCTGGCGCGCCAGAATCGCGGGCTTCCGGCGACGCGGCTAGCCGAATGCAGGTGCGTGTGGTCCGGACCTCGCGCGCGCTCGCCGGACTGCTCCCGGCGTGGTCAGAGCTGTTCGCGCGTGATCCACGCGGCAACGCCCGCAACGCACCGACGCTGGTGGTCGCGTTCCACCAGATGTTCCAGCCAGCGGTCTCGCCATTGGTGTTCGTAGTGAGCGATCGCCATGAGCGCATCTGCGGTGTCCTCCCGCTGGGAATTGCACGCCAACGGGTCGGTCCCCTGATCCTGCGGCGGCTGGTTCCCCTGATCCACTGGCACGCGTACTACTGCGACGCCGTCGTCATCCCGGAAGCGGGAGAGGCGGTCGGCACAGCCCTCCGCACCGCAATCCGGCAATCAGGGTGGGACCAGCTGGCGCTCCCGCACTTGCGCGCGGATTCCTGGCTGCTGGACCCGATGGTCGCACCGTTCCGCGAAATCGACTCGCTTCGCGCCACGGCCGGCCTCCCGTCGCCCCGGATCGCGCTGCCCCGCGACCCCGTGCTCCCTGGCCGCAGTGCCGTCAACATGGCGGAACGGGAAGCGAAGTTGCGGGCGTCGGGGTCGATCGAATTGGGATGGCAACTGGTGGGCCCGGGCTTTCGCGAGGCCGTGGCCGAATTCATTCGGATGCACACAGATCTCAAGACCGTGCAACAGCAAACTGCGAGCTTCCGTCACGGCACCGCGGCCCGCGATTTTCCCGCGTGGTTGTTCACTGAAGCCGAGGCGGGACGGGCGCGACTCTTTACCATCCGGCGCAACGGGGTGCTGATTGCGGCCAGCGTGGTGCTTGTCAGTCACGGCGTAGGGCACTCGTATCGGGTCGCCTGGGCTCCGGAGCTGGCGCAATTCGGCCTGGGCATCCTGCAGACCACGCGACTGATCGAAGCGTGCAGCGCGCAGGGCGATCTGTTGTTCGACATGGGACCGGGGGCCGAGCCCTACAAATTGAAGTGGCGTCCGGAAGTCACCCCGCTGACGGATCTCGCGGCGACGCGGCCCACCTGGCGGGTGCGGGGTGCGAACCACTGGTTGCGACTGCGGGGCCGCCCGCCACTTTCGTGAAGGACGACCCCGCGTCTCTATCGTCGTGACCGCAGCGAGCTAGCGATTTCGCCGTGCGCGTGCTTCCCCACCAACCGCTCCCGCCGGCTCCTTCAGCATCAATCCCTGCAGCTTCGACGCAGCCTCGGCCGAGAAGCGCACGTGGGCCCGCTCAACCCAGGCGAGCAGGTCGCCAAGATCGTAACCACCGTTGCGGTTGCCGTCGCGATCGAAGATAGTGCGCTGATCTTCCGTCAGGCCGCCCGCGCGGAAGAGTTCTTCCACGGCAATCCCCGGCTCGGGTGAGGGCACCGCCACGATCTCAAGGGTATCGACAAAGGTGCTCTTGATCGACGGGTCGCGCTGCAGCCTGATCTCGATGGAATCCACGTGGACGCCAGGCTGCAGCGTGGTGGGCAGGCGTTCCCAGATCATCCGGCCGTTGAGTTCGCCGGTGAGCGTCATCAGGCGGAACCGGCTCGAGTTGGTCGAAGCCATCCAGAGTGACGACGCTCCGTCGACAAGCGCCCCCTCAACCACCGCGGTGTCGAGCGTCGACTCCACCAGGCTCGCCGAGGTGCCGGCCGCCGTGAGGACCCGGAACTTCTTCCCCTTCGGCGTGACGGCGATCGACGAAGGCGCAGCGGCGATGCTGAGCGTGTCGACAATCATTGCTGTCGCGCCGCCGGCTACCACGCGGATGGTGTCGACGTAGGTCCCGACGCCGAGCGCAGCGCTGTTCCGGCTCCAGCGTACCCGACCGCTGCCGGTGCCACTGGCCGTCGTGAGCGTCGCCCAGCTCGCGGTACGAGCCGCGCTCCAGGTCGTCGTGCCGTTACCCGTGCCAGTGAGCGTCACCGTCGCGCTGTCGGTCGGCGTGCTGCCACCCTGGGTGATGTTGTTCCGGCGACCGGCGGGCGAGAGCGCAACGGCAATCGGGATGACCGGCACCGAGGTGATGCGCACTGTGTCATAGACCATCGCAGGCGTCGCCACACCGGCCGCCGTGACCGTGATGGTGTCGACATAGGTGCCCACGGCCAGCGCCGACACGTTCCGGCTCCACGCGACGGTACCACTGCCGGTCCCCGCGGCCGTCGTCAGCGTGGTCCAGCTCTTCCGCCTGGTTGCGCTCCACGTCGTGGTGGCAGCGTTAGTACCCGCGAGCGTGACGGTGGCCTGATCGCCTGCTGCCGCCGCACCCTGCGTGACCGAGACCATTCGCGCCGCGGGTGACAGCGCAAGGGTCACCGGGACCGGCGCGCTGGTGATCCGCAACGTGTCATACACCGTGACCGGGCTTGCCACACCGACGGCAGTGACCGTGATGGTGTCGACGTAAGTGCCGGCAGTGAGTCCGGTTGCATTCCGGCTCCACGCCACCGTGCCACTGCCGGTGCCGGCAGCCGTCGTGAGCGTGGTCCAGCTCTTCCGCTTGCTCGCCGACCACGTTGTGGTCGAGCTGTTGTCACCCGCGAGCGTGATGGCGGCCTGGTCGACCGGCGCGCTGGTACCCTGTACTACCGAGACGGTACGTGAGGTGGGTGCCACGGCGAGAGTCAGTGGCACCGGTGCAGTGGTCACGCGCAACGTGTCGTAGACATAGCCCGGCGCAGCGACTCCGACGGCGACCACCGTGATGGTGTCGACGTAGACGCCGGCGGCGAGTCCGCTGGCATTGCGGGTCCAGAACATGTTTCCGCTGCCAGTGCCGCTGGGATTCGTGAGCGTGGTCCAGCTCTTCCGCCTGGTCGCGCTCCAGTTGGTCGACGCGCTGTTGTCGCCGCTGAGCACGACACCAGAGTGATCGCCGGACGCGCTGCCGCCAACCTGGACCGTGGTGCTCCGCGAGCCTGGCGTCATCACCATCGTCACCGGAACTGCTGCTGCCGAGACGCGCAGCGTGTCGTAGAGCACGACCGGCTGCGCGACACCGACGGCCGAAACGGTGAGGGTATCGACATAGGTACCCGCGGTGAGGCCAGTGGCGTTGCGGCTCCAGCTCACGACTCCGGAGCCGGTTGCGCTGCTGTTCGTGAGCGTGGTCCAGCTCTTCCGCTTGGTGGCGCTCCACTGCGTCGCCGCACTGTTATCGCCAGCGACGGTGACAGCGGCCTGATCCGATGGCGCACTGCCACCGGCGACGACCGACACATTGCGCGACGTGGGAGCGATGGCAAGGGTGAGCGGCACTGGCGCTGCGGTCACCCGCAAGGTGTCATACACCACACTCGCCGTGGCGACGCCGACGGCAGTCACAGTGATCGTATCGACATAGGTTCCCACGGTGAGCCCGGTGGCATTGCGGCTCCACGCCACGGTGCCACTACCGGTGCCACTCCCGCCGGTCAGTGTGGTCCAGCTCTTCCGCTTCGCCGCACTCCAGATCGTGGTGAGCGCATTGTCCCCGAGCAGGGTGACACTCGCCTGATCGATCGGTGCGTTGCCGCCCTGCTGCACTGCGGCATTGCGCGAGGGCGGCGACACGGCCAGCGTGACCGGTACCGCAGCGGCGGTGACCCGCAACGTGTCATAGAGGACCTGCGGCGAACCGACGGCGCCCGCGGCCGACACGGTGAGGGTGTCGACGTAGGTGCCGACAGCAAGCCCAGTGGCGTTGCGCGTCCAGGCGAGCGTACCGCTGCCCGTGCCGCTGCCCGTCGTGAAGGTGGTCCAGCTCTTCCGCTTGGTCGCGCTCCACGCCGTGCTGCTGCCGTTGCTGCCGCTCAGCGTGATGCTGGCCTGATCGCTCGGCGCACCGTTCCCCTGCTGTACCGCGACGTTCCGCGACGTCGGGGCAATGGCGATCGTGAGCGGCAGCGGAGCTGCCGTCACGCGCAGGGTGTCGTAAATGGTGCCAGGCGATCCGGTCGCGCCCGGGGCCGTGATGCTGATCGTGTCGACGTAGGTACCGACAGCAAGCCCGGTTGCATTGCGGCTCCAGGAAACGGTGCCCGATCCGGTGCCACTCGCCGCGGTCAGTGTCGTCCAGCTCTTCCGCCTCGTAGCGGTCCAGCTGGTGCTGGAGCTGTTGGTGCCGGACAGCGTCACCGTGCCCTGATCGGCCGGTGCACTGCTGCCCTGCACCACGGATGCGTTTCGGCCTGCGGGTGACACGGCAAGCGTCAGCGGTGCCGGCGGCGGTGCCACGCCACCGATCGAATTCGCCGCGCGCACGAGGCCGTAGCCGGTGTTGTTGTCAAAGCCTGCGCCCTCGAGGTCGAGCGCGCCATCGCGGAGCTTCTGGTAGAGCTGAGCGAAGGAGAGCGACGGGAAGGCCGAAAGAATCAGTGCGGCCACACCCACCACGTGCGGCGTCGCCATCGAAGTGCCGCTCTTGCTGCCAGTGCCGCCGCCAGGCATCGTGCTGATGACGCCGACGCCCGGCGCCGAGAAGTCGACTTCCGGACCGAAGTCCGACCAGCTCGCGCGCACGTTGCTGCCATCCACAGCGGCGACGGCGATCGAATAGGCAGACGAGGCCGGGTAGAGCACCGCGCTGCCGTTGTTGCCCGACGCGGCAATGAGATAGGTCCCCTGCGCGGCGGCGGTCTGCATCGCCGCATCATACGATGGCGAGTAGGTGCCGCCGATCGAGACGTTGACGAGGCGGATGCCCTGCGTCACTGCCCACTGCAGGCCGGCGATCTGGGAAGAGGTGTAGGCGAGACAGGAACCGCCCACGTTCTCGAAGACCTTGATGGCGTAGAGCTGGGCGCGCGGTGCGACACCGACGACGCCACTGCCGTTGTCGAGAGCGGCGATGGTGCCGGCCACGTGCGTGCCGTGACCGCTGCAGACGGAGATGTCGTCGGCCCAGTCGCTGGCGACGCGCGTGACGGCGTTGTAGCCGCCGACGTAATTGAGGTCAGGATGAGTCGCGTCACCACCGGAGTCCATCGCCGCGACCTTCACGCCCTCGCCGCGATTGCCAGTGGCCCACACCGCCGGGGCGGTCACGTTGGTGACACCGTACGGGGTGGTATCGACACGGCGGTAGGCCGCCCAGCGATCCGACGGATCGAATCCGTCACCGAGGTCGGTCGGTGCCCAGAGGCGGTCGGCTTCGACGGCGGCGACGTTGGGGTCGGCGGCGAGCGCCGCGGCCTGGTCGGGGGAAATTTCCCCCATCACCATCCCGGCAAACGGAGCGCGCGAGTTTTCCCGGAGCTGGAAGCGACTGGAGAGTCGGGAAGCAATGACGGCAAGTTCGCTGGCCGAGACCGGCGGATCCCCGGCCTGCCGAAGCGCCGCGCCCCCCTGCGAAGACTGCAGCGTCACGATGACCCGGCCGCCGGAGCGGACCACGGCATCGCGGAGCGGGTTCGAGACACCCTGCGCCTGGCTGATCCCCGGAAGGGCCAGCAGCGCGAGGGTGCCGAGGCGGACGACGAGACGGGTCTTCGAGGCGAAGCTGAACTGCATACAGTGCTCTCCAATGCCATTGATCCGCCACTCCGGCGGCCTCACCCCGTGCGGGTGAGAAATTCCCTGGCGCTGGCGACTCGGCTGGCGTGGCATCGGGTGATCCCGAGGCGGTAGCTCCGTGGTTCTGCGTCCCACCCTTTCGGGTGGTTTGCTCTGGGCAGCGGCCACAACGTGGCGTCAACATATTGAGCAAAAGCTTTGCCAACTCTTACTCCCTGTAAATCATCGGCTTAAGGCTGTTTTTCTGTATGATTTCTGGTGTAGCTGTATGATTATCTTACAATCTCCTACGAGAGCTTCCGCAATTGCTCCCCTCGGCCGCATCCGGGGAGGGCGCTGTGCCGCGTGGCAGGACGCCAACGCCGCTCGGCTGGAGATAGTGTGGCGCGATTGCAACAAAGAGGGCGTGCGTGGGTGCAACGAGACCACAACCTGGCGATGCCGTCCTCGGGGATCGTGCTGACATCCCGGCCACGACCAACTCGCTAAAACATTCAAATACAACGAGTTACCAGCGGCGTCTCGGTCGCGGTTCGATCCTTGGCATGAACGGATTTCGTGGCACAGCAGGTGCGTTAGGGGAGACCGTCAAGACGATCAGACGAAAAACCCGAAACCGAATTTGACGGAGAGTTACCCCCCATGAAGCAGATCTTCCGTAATGCAGTCGGAGTGGCAGTCGCGGCGATGGCCGTGGTGGCGCCGCTCTCCGCCTCAACCGGCGACGGTCATTTCCAGCTGCTCAGCAAGGCGGCCCCGAGCGACTGGTTCAACCGGACCGGTGAATTCACGGCCTCGTACAATCCGATCACCCTGCCGACCAACACCGCCTTCTCGGTGTTCTGCGTCGACCGGACCGGCTCGATTACGCCGGGCGACAACTACGATGTCTGGGTGAGCGAGATCGCGGCTGGCCCGCTCTCGAACACCGAGCTCGGCGGCGCCGGTAACCCGGATGCTTACGAGATCTATCGTCGTCAGGCCTTCCTGGTGCAGACCTACTTCGCGATGGGTGGCAACACCGGCCTCACCGGCAGCGAGAATGACTGGCAGTTCGCGATCTGGGGCCTGAAGGAAGCGGGCGGTCTCGGCGCGACCGCAGCGAGCTTCTTCGCCGCGTTCGATGCCCAGGGCACTCTGGCGTGGAACATCATCGTGGCGACCGGCGCCCTCGGCGCAGCCGGCGCGGCGTTCGATGCAACCGACTGGCGCGTGATCACTGACGCCAGCAACGACTGCCTCAACAAGGATGGTGGCCCGGCCAAGTGCCAGGAACTGATCTTCAAGAACGGCTCGCCGCCGGAAGAGATCGTGCCGGAGCCGGCGACGATGTCGCTGCTGGCGATGGGCCTGGCGGGTATGGCCGGTGCAGGCGTCCGCCGCCGGAAGCAGAAGTAGTCCTCGCTTCAAGCTCCGACTAAATTCCCAAGCGGGCCCCGAGATCGTCGGGGCCCGCTTCGGTTTTCCGGCACCTCCCCAGCCATCGAGCGCCCGCCGCGTGACTCCCCCCGCCCCGACCATCACCGTCGTGATCCCGATGCGCAACGAGGCATCCCATATCACGGCCTGCCTCGAGTCGGTGCTGGCCTCCGCGCTGCCGGATGGCATGACGTTCGAGTTGCTGGTCCTTGACGGTGAGAGCACCGACGACTCGGCCGCACTCGTGACCGCACTCGCGGCGCGGGACCCGCGGGTGCGGCTCCTCCCCAATCCCGATCGACTCCAGGCCGCCGCGTTCAACCGCGGACTCGCGGAGGCGCGCGGCGAGTACCTTGTGCGACTCGACGCCCATTCGCTCTATGGCAACGACTACCTCGCCGAAGCCGTGCGCCTGCTCGAGAGTACCGGGGCAGCCAATGTTGGTGGATTGCAGCGCGCCACCGGCGAGGGCGTGCTGGGCCGCGCCATTGCGGCCGCAGTCTCGTCCCGTTTCGCTGCCGGCGACGCACAGTACCGTCACGCCACCGAGCCGAAATGGACCGACACGGTCTATCTCGGCGCCTGGCGCACGGCGACGGTGCGCGAACTGGGCGGCATGCATGCCGACTGGGCGGTCAACGAAGATTACGAGATGAACGTCCGCCTGCGGGCGCGCGGTGGCCGAGTGTATCTGTCGCCGACGCTGCAGTCGACCTACTTCGTCCGCGATTCACTCCCCAAGCTCGTGCGGCAGTACACCCGCTACGGCTTCTGGAAAGTGCGGACCCTCCTCCTTCACCCGGGCTCGTTGCGGTGGCGGCAGGCGATCGCGCCGCTCTTCGTGCTCTCGCTCCTCGCTACACCGTTGTTGCTGCATTATCTCGGCTGGTTCGGCGCTCTCCATCTCGCGCTCTATCTCGCGGCGAACCTCACGGCGTCGCTCCTCGTGGCACGCCAGTATGGCTGGGCCCTCCTTCCCTGCTTTCCACTGATCTTCCTCCTGATTCATTGCAGTTGGGGCAGCGGGTTCCTTGCGGGCGCCCTCTACTGGCCCTGGCAGAAGCGGTAACGTGACTCTCACACCGTGGTTCCGCCGACTCGGGCTGCTCTCGCTCGCCGCTGTTGCACTCAGCTATCTGCTCACCTGTCAGCTCGGTGACCGCATCTGGTGGGCTCTCCCCTTTCTCTTCGGCCCGCGCTGGCTGCTGGCGATGCCGCTCGTCGGTGTGGTGCCCTGGCTGCTGGTTCGACCTCGAGAGGCGTGGCTGCCGGTGTGCGTGGGTGCGGCGCTCACCTGTTTCGGCTTGCTCGACGTGCGAATCGGAACGGGTCGGCTCACGGCAGGCGCCGGTGTACCGGTGCGGGTGGTGGAGTTGAACGCCGGTGCCGGCAGTGGTGGCAACACTCCAGCGGCGAATGTCGTCGCCGAACTACAGCGGCTTTCCCCCGACGTCGCGGTCTTCGCTGAATGCGGCAATGGTCCGGTGCGTGCCGCGCTGAGTGCGCTGCCGGGATACCATTTCAAGGTGAGCGAGACGTCACTTTGCCTGTTGTCGCGCGGCGAGATTCTGGAGTGGAGCGAGCGTGACCCGATGGATATCTGGAAGGAGGGCGGCTCGGGGGCGATCGTGCGCGCGAAGGTGCAGACCGCTGCTGGCCCACTTCGCGTAGGACTGGTTCACCTCGAGACCCCGCGGGACGCGCTCGATAACTACGCCGATCTCTCTACTATCCCGACTCTTGGTGATGTCACCCGCGCCAACATCCGGCAGCGCGAGGAAGAGTCGACCAAGGCGAGGGAGTGGATCCTGCCGACGAGTGACCAGCCGACAATCGTGGTGGGTGACTTCAACCTGCCGATCGAAAGCGCGATCTTTCGTCGTCACTGGAGCGACTTGCGCGACGCGTTCAGTCGGGGCGGCCTCGGGAGTGGACACACGAAGCGGACGCGCTGGTGGGGCGTCCGCATCGACCACATTCTCACGACTTCGGAAATCGGCACCAGCCGGAGTTTTACCGGCCGGGACGTCGGATCAGATCACCTGCCACTCGTGGCGGACCTGATCATCCCTGCCCACTAGCGAATCACGACCGCGCGATAACCGGTGAGATCCTGCAGCGCGTAGCTCCCGCGCGCGGCAGCGGCGGAGACGGAGGCGCGGAGTTCGCTGGTCCGTGAGATGTCACGCAGGTGCACCTGGGCAACGGTACCATTGGCGATGGCGCCGGTCACGACCATATCGGCGCTCGAGTTGCCGACGACAGTGAAGCCGTCATAACCAACGATGCGCGCCGAATCGACACCGGGACCACTCACCGAGAGCTGTAGCGCGCCGTCATCGGCGCGGGGGGTCGCGATCTGGATGGTCAGCCAGCCAGCAGTCGGGGCCACCGGGGTGACCGGGGTGCTGCCGGTCGGGCTCTGTCCGCCGCACGCGGCGAGAACCAGGGCAGCAACGGCCAGGATGGATCGGTGGTTCGACGCGATCCGGCGGGACAGCTTGAAGGTGTAGGTCATTCGGCTACCAGCTCTTCGAGAGTGTGGACGTCATCTCGCTGGCGGCTGGGCGGGCATGCCGTCGGGATCCTCTCCGTCGGGGTAGCTCCCTGGCTCTGCGACCCCCGGTTTCCCTGGGTGTGCTCTGGGCAGCGTGCTTCGGTTTTTCGGCGGTCACGAGTGCCGCTGTTCATTTCTATGGCAATTCATGGACCGTTCTGGGCCCCCTCGGGCCTCGTGATCTAAGTATCGGACGGACAATAACTTGGCTGTAGGGTGTGGTTTAATTGACTGACTTGAAAGGTGACGAACCGTTCACTAATTTGACGATATGCCAGCGGCTCGGTCCGGCGCTATGGCGAAGCAAGGGACTGGAGTGAAGCCGAACCGATGACCGCCAGACGTGTTGCCACCGTGATCCCCGCCTACAACGCGGCCGCTTCAATCGAGGCCGCCATCGCCTCGGCCCGTGGCCAGACCCGCCCTCCAGATGAGATCATCGTGGTCGATGATGGCAGTTCCGATGCGACCGCCACCCTGGCCGAGGCGGCCGGCGGCCGTGTCATCCGGCAGGCCAATGCCGGCCCCGGCGCAGCACGGAATCGCGGCATCGCGGCCACCGATGCCGAGTGGATCGCACTGCTCGACGCGGATGACGTCTGGCGTCCGGAGCGGATCGCCAACGAACTGGTGCGAACCGATGAGCCGAAGGTGGCCGTCATCTTCTCGGGAGAGCATTTCATCGAAAAGCAGCCGCCGATGCCGCCGCCTACCATCGACTTCGATGGCCTGTGGGAGCAGAATCGGATTCCGACGAGTTCGGTGCTGATGCGACGCGCCGCCTGGGAGGCGGTCGGTGGTTTTGACGAGAGCCGTGAACTGATCGGCGTCGAGGACTACAATCTCTGGCTTCGGATCAGGAGTTCACTACGTATCTCCACTACGGCATGGAACTCTTCTACTACGGTGAGCGATTCGCCGCGCGGCAATTCCTCGCGGAAGCCGCCCGTCCCGCTCGAGCCACGATGTTGAGGGTGGTGTGACGCTCCGGCGCGTCCTGGTACTGGCGTGGCTGGCCGTGATCGCGGCCGTTACACTCACCGCTGCGCCGGACCAGGTCGATCGTATCCTCGAGACGCCGTGGTACTGTCTCGCGTGTGGCGACGCTGGCGCGACCGATGTCCTGCTGAATGTGCTGCTCTTCCTGCCGCTTGGAGTCGCCGCACGGCTGGCGGGATGGCGCTTCAACAAGACACTGCTGCTCCTGCTCCTCCTCACTATCGCGATCGAAGCCACCCAGGCCACCTGGCTCGCCGGTCGAGATGCATCGCTCAGTGACATCCTCGCGAACGGTGCTGGCGGAGTTGGCGGGTGGCTGCTGCTCCCGCAGCTGGTGGCCGCACTCAACCCCACACCACGCCTGGCACTGCGCGCCGCACTTGGGTTTCTCGTCGCAGGGGCCGGCGTCTGGGCCGCGACCGGTGTCGGACTCACCATCGCGCTGAGTCCCGCCGGGCCGTGGGTCGGACAGCCCCTTCGGCTCTGGCCCGGACATGACCGTTTTCCCGGTACGATGCAGCAGGCGAGCATGAGCGGGATTCCAGTCAGCAACGACCCGCTCCCCGGCGTGCCGGCGCAGCTCGACTCCCTCGATCTCACGCTCGACCTGACCCGCACCGGTGCCGCGATATCATCGCGGCCGATCTCGCTCCTGAGAATCGTGGATGCGCGGCAACAGCTGCAGCTCTCCGCCGGCATCAGGGGTCGCAGTCTCCTGCTTGAACATCGGGTCGCGGCAAGCAGCCTGTTACTGCGGACACCGGCCTGGCGATTCGAGGACGCCGCCATCACACCACTCACCGTGCCATGGCGATTCCACTGGTTCCGGCGCGCTGGCGCCGTGATACTCGAGAGTGGCCCCGTCGCCGGCCCCGCGCGGGAATACGTCGTGCCGCTCTCGATTGCACTCGGCTGGGCATTCGTGCATCCTTTCGCACCGCCCGTCGGCGACAGCGCCCCCTGGTGGAGCGTGCTCTGGATCGCCTGCTGGCTCGGTCCGCTCGGTTGGTTCGCCGGGGTAATGGGACTCCGCATCGCCCTGCGATTCGGCATCGCGGCCATTGGAGCAATGGCACTGGCCTCCGCCGCAACGCAGCTACCGATCCACTCCGATGAACTGCTCGTTGCCACAATGCTCTTCACGACCTTCGCCCTCTTCGGCGCCACCCAGCGGAGACGCTCGGCCCCGACAGAAATTCAATGACAGCGAGGGGCCCCGGCAAACACCGGAGCCCCTCTCTAGTCTCTAGTCTCTAGTCTCTGTCAGTTCGAAAGCGTAATATCTCCGCCACCGCGCGGCTTGAGGACCCAGGTCCCGTCGCCGCGAGGGACCAGCACTCCCTTCACGCTGATCGTGAGCCCTGGCACGAAGATGTTCGATGGCGCATTGATCAATGCGTCGAGAATTACGTCGGCGCGGACGGCCGGATTGGCGGCTTCCGCAATCCGCACCAGGAAGTCCGGCAGCGACGGCAGCGTGTCGTTGATCTTGGCGCTGGTGACCGACACCAGTGCAGCGTCGAGGGTGCCGCCCTTGGCGTTATTCGCCTCGGCGACAGTCACGGGCACCGAAACCGGCGCGGGACCTTCGCCGAGTGAGGCGAAGAGGCCGTCGATCAGCACTGGCTGACCCTGCCGCGTTCCGGTCGTGCCGAAGACACTCACCGAATCGCCGAGGTTGTTGCCGGACCGACCAGGCCGGTGACGTGAACCAGTGATCCGGATGGTCCCGGTCGCGTCCTTGATGAAGGAAGACGAATCACGGAAGAATTGCATCGCCGAGAGGACCCGACCGCGAATGAAGACACGACGACCGACGGGGAGTGCGCGTGCCTGTGCGATGGTGACTTCCGCGAACGCAAGCCGCACGGCACGAGAGCCCAGGACAGAATCGGGCTGGCCGACCAGACGAATCACCCCGCTGTCGCCAACTACCGTGGCAATCGAATCACCGAGCGCCTTGCGATCCACGGCGACACGGTAGCTGCCGAGCGGCACGGTGTCGAACGTGGCGAGCCCCTGGACACTGCTGGTCGCGATCCGAATCGTGTCGGTGCCACCGGCCGCGAGGAGCGCGACGCGGGCGCCCGCGAAGACAGTATCCGCCGTCGTGTAGCTCTGCGAACCGTCGCGATCGAGATAGACGAAGACGCCAACGGCCCCGTTCGGGAGCGATGGCAACAGCAGCTTTTCCCCGGCATTGGAGCAGGCGCCCGCAAGCGCGAGTGCGAAGACGGCAAGTGCGCGTGAGTTCCGCATGGTCAGTTCTCCACCCGGATCCCTACTCGCAGCAGGCGGCCTTCGCCGCGTCGCACGAGCAGTTTTCCGAAATTCGTATTCGCGAGGAGCGGCAACACGGTATGTCCCGTGCCATCGGTCGAGATCGTTCCGGTGGGATTCACCAGCACTGCGGCGTGATCGACGAGTCCGGTTTCGGTCGCGATCACGTTGAAGCCATCGAGCGTCAGCGCAACCCGACGGGCACCTCCCACCGGGAGCCCCACCTCGGCACGCAGATCGAGGCCGTGCACTCCCTTTTCCCGGCAGCTGTTGCGCTTCGCAAAGCCGGCGCCACTCAAGCAACTCTCGCGACCCGCGAGTTCACTCATACCGGCGATGCTGCTGCCGAGGAATGCCGGATCGTTGCCGGTGGCGCCATCGCCATTGGCATCGACACCACGCTGGAATCCCGGCGTGAACGGCAGCCCCGAACGGAAGCGATAACGCGCCGAGAGCGCGATCGGATTGGTTCCAGTGCTCCGGTATTCGGCGGTGGCCACCAGTCGGTGCGGGATATCAAGGTCCGATCGCCCGGCATCCCAGTTGGCCGCACCGCGGCCATCCGCAAACGGCGACAGGCGATCGGCAGGATCGGCGCTGAGCTGGCCGACGACGTTGTCCTGGGTCTTCGAGTAAGTGTACGAGGCCATCAGCTGAAGCCCGCGCGACACGCGATGCTCGAACCCCAGTGTCGCGGCGTAGTAGTCGCTGTAGCCCGTCGAGGAAATGCCGTAGGCGAAATCGATTTCCCGGAAGCGGTGATTCGACCCGACGGTCGGCGTGAGCAGCGCGCCATACTGCTCGAGAGTTCCCCAGATCGAGCGGCCATCACTGTTGGTCGAGAGGGGCGCCACCGAGCGATTGATATCTTCGCGACGGAGGAGGTAATCGGTGTGACCGTAGCCGCCCGTGATCGAAAACGACGTTCCGCCACCCAGGTCGTGTGTGAGCCCGAGTTCGCCCTTGAAGGTGCGGGGCGCGCGCACATCGGGGCCGTAGAAGGCGATCGATGGGCCGACGAACGGCGCCGCACTTGGCTCGCCGGTCTTCGGCCAGGCCAGTGCGCCGGTCGCCCGGCGCACACTCACGTCGCCATCGAACTGGACGACTTCGGCAAAGGTGGTGATATCGTGCTGCCCCGGCAGCAAACCAGCCTCACCGCGCAGACTGGTCCGGTTCGCGGCGTCGAGCGCCAGCGTGAAGCCACCGCGCGGCCCAACCACTTTTTGCCGGACAGGAACGAGTTGATTGTTGAGCCCCGAAGCGTCGCCCCAGATCTTGCTCTCGCCGATCAGGTCGGTTGGCAGCGCTGACTTCTGGAATCGGAATCCCGCCGAGAGCTGGAGCCGCGATGAAGCGCGCCAGTTGTCTTCCACGAAGAGCGAGAGCGTTGTCACCGAAATCTGCGGCGCGGCAGTCGCCCGCAACGCCTGATAGTAGGAACCGCGGCCGGCAGCAAAGTCGGCCGCGCTGCCGAAATCGTAGCGACCGCCACTGCCGGGCATCCAGTCGTAGGTCGATTTCCGCGATTGTGCGTTACCACCGACCTTGAAGGTGTGCTTGCCGCTGAGGAAGGTGATCGCTTCGTTCAACTCGAAGGCACTCTCCTTGAAATTGCCGGGCAACGTGCTGGCGCCACCGAAGGCGAATCCGGAATTGACGATGCCGGTGAATGGCAGGGAGGCGCCGGTCCAGTCGCGCTTACTGCTGCGCACTCCGACGCGCGACTCACTGACCCAGTCGTCGCCAGTGAGTGTCAGCGCGGCCGAGCTGGAAAAATCGCTGGCCGCGAGCTTCGAGCCCGCACCATTCACGGCTTCGGTGCCGGCCTGGAGATTCTCCTCAGTCCACGACGCGCCACCGCCTCGCACGGAGATGTCGGCACTCTTGCCGACACGGAAATCGACTCGGCCGAGCGCACTGCCACCCTTCCAGCTGCGCACGGTCGGTGAGAGCCAGGCGGAGACATCGCGCCCGCCGACGGTCTGCGCGACCGTAAGTAGCGAGGCGATTGGATCGCCAGTGCCGGCAACCAGTGGATCGGCGCTGGGCTGTTCCAGCTGGCGGTAGTCGGCGCGCAGGAACCAGGTTGCCGTATCACCCTTGAGTGCGCCGCTCATCGCGAGCCCCGCCTCCAGCGATGTGGCAGACGAATCGGCAGGGTTGTCGGCCGAAGCTCCGCCGAGTTTGGCCCCGCTGAAGGCGGCGTAGGGATGGAAACGGAAGCGACCGTCACCGCGAGCGGAAGTTGCGCTCAACAGCGCACCACCGGCGGGCCGGAATTCCACGTCCTGCGGGAAGAACGAGACCAGCGCCTGGGCAATGCCATCGCGTGACCAGAGCGGAGCCGAAGCGGCGTCACCGGGAAGGCCGGGATGCCTCAGCAGCGTCTCCTCGACACCGTCGACCATCAATCGCGAGAACCTAGGGCCCAGGCCACCGGCGCTTGCCACGAAGCCATCGCGGCCATCGCGCGGCGGATCCACGGTAGAGAACGAGCGGCTGGCATCGGTCAGATCACGACGGCGATCGAACGCGCGGAGCGCGTCGGCGTCGAGGGCATTGCCGCTGGTCGTGGCGGTGATGGTTGCATTGGCCGGTTGCTCTGTAACGCTGTTGATCGGCGGCGGACGACGGACCAGGGTGAAGCGCACTGAGGTCAGGGCGCCGGTCACGACCGCGGCATCGATCGCCCGGATGGGCTGAAATCCCAGTTGTTCGGCGAGGATGTTGTAGTGACCGACCGGAATCGAGCGCAGGTTGACCTGCCCCGCACGATCCGTCTCGAGGATGCGGAACGCGGTGCCACGATGCTCAATGGTGACCGAAACACCCCTGAGCGGGGTACCGCGATCATCCGTGACCGTGGCGACAAGGCCGCCTGCCGTAAGGCTCTGGGCGGCTAGCGAGGGCGCGGCGAGGCCCGAGAATACGGCAAAAAGGGCGACGTGGCGCAACTGGGGACCGAAGATCGGCATAGCCTTCCCGGTTCGGGGGAGATGCGGGTCGGGTAAGTAACCCGCCGGGGAATGGCTGCTGAATGTGCAGGAGGAGTGCCAGAGGGGAAAAGCAGAGCCGCCCTCCCCCGTTTAGGGGAGGGCGGCTCGACCTTCAGGCTGAGTTGCGGCCGAGGTTACTTGTTGCGGCGGCGACGGCGGTTGGCCGCCATGCCCGCGAGGCCCATCGCCAGCAGCGACATCGTGGCCGGCTCAGGGACGACGTCATCTTCGCCCTCATTGCCGCCGGTGCTGTCGTCGGTTCCGCAATACTTCGCGGTGCCGACTGCCGCATTGGAGACGCACTCGAGCGAGATCGAATTTGCGCCGACGCGCTGCGCCTTCCAGCCCCATTCGAGCGCCGTCAGGGCCGCCGCGTCGAGCGCGGTGCCACCGGTGTGGTTCAGGGTGATGACCATCCAGTCTTCATTGCCGCTGAACGTCGGGCCAGGCGAGCCGTCGCAGGTCTTGTAGTTGGTGCCGCTGCCGCCGGACGGGCCGGCGCAGGTCACCAGGCCACCGTTACCACCGGCATCCGCGCCACCGTTGAAGGTCACGCCGACGCCCGGGATCGACGTCACGAAAGACCAGTCAGCGGTGACATCGCCGCTTGCCACCCCGGCGACGCCGACGTAGTTCTGCCAGATCGCTGAGCCGAGCGTCCAGCTGCCGGCGTACCCGCCAAGCCCGAACACGCCGAAGCCCTGCAGCGAGGAAGCGATGATCTTGCTGCCGGCTGTCGAGCCGTTGAACAGGTAGACCTGCAGGTTGCCGCCGCTGAGCGCGAACTTGGCGGTGACGCAGGTCAGCGTTCCGGCCCCCGTCGAGCCGGCGCAGCGGGTCTCGGTTACGTCGGCACGAGCGGCCACCGGCGCCATCAGCGCGGCGACGCCCAGTGCCATACCAGCGAACTTCTTCATATGCTGCCTCTTCCTTCGGAATGTGAACTGCGCCAAGAAGCTGATGTCGTCGGGCTGCAACATGGAACTGGTGGAACCACCCTGTTGCGCCCGAACAACAAACTGTTACGGGGGTGCCACAGCACAAACATCGTAAGTCGTTGATTTACCGTAGCCTAGGCCACCACGAATGCTCCTCCTTGCATCTTTCGGACCAAGAAAAAGGGGGAAGGGGGAAGGGGGAAGGGGAAGGGGAAGGAGAAGGGAGAAGCGGGAAGGGTGATGGGAGTCGCCTCTAGTCTCTCATCTCCCTTCTCCCTTCTCCCTTCTCCCTTCTCCCTTCTCGCCTCTCCTCTTCTGGGGGGAGGTACATTTCGACACACCGTGACCCGGCTCTCCTTCCGCACCCGTCTCTTCCTCGCGCTCTTCGCCGTGAGTGCCATCCCTGTCGCGCTGATCAGCGGCGCGGGGCTGGTATACATCCGGACGCAGAAGCTGGTCAACGGAACTGGAAACATCCCCGATATCGTCCGGACCTGGACCACCGCCCGCAAGGAGCTGGCCCGGGTCCCCCTCTCGGACGGGGCTGCGCTCGCCGTGGCTCGACACGACTCCACGCTGACCTACGTGGTGATCGCGAGCCAACAGAAGCAGCTGCTCGCGAAGAACTTTACGGAACAGGGCCCCTTTGTCTTTGTGGCGGCGGCGCTGGTACTGCTTTTCGGCGTCGGCGTCGTCGGAGTCACTCTCTCACGACAATTCTCTGCGCCACTCGACGAGGTGGTAGACTGGACCGACCGGATCGGGCGACACGCCGAATTGCCGGACAAGGCCGAACAAAGGGCTATCCCGGAATTTTCGGCGCTCCAGGCGGCGCTCCGTGACCTTCAGCGTGGCCTCGAACAGGCTCGCCTCGTCGAACTCGAATCGGAGCGATTGCGTGCTTTCGGTGAGGTCGCGCGGCGGGTCGCCCACGAGATGAAGAATCCGCTCACCCCGATCCGGCTCGCCGTACTCCAACTCTCACGCACGGCGACGCCTGAAGCCCGCGAGGTGCTCGACATCATCGCCGTCGAGTCATCGCGGCTCGAGGCGATGGCGCGCGAATTCGCCGAGCTTGGTCGCCTTCCCGAAGGGATCGCGGCACCGGTGGACCTGCAGGAATTGCTGGTCGACCTGCTGCGAAGCGCGGTCCCGGAATCGATGACGCACGAGCTGGTGGCAAACGGCGCGCTTCCGTCGATCGAAGGGCACTACGATCCGCTGCGACGCGCCTTCAGCAACCTGCTCCGCAATGCGGTCGAGGCGTGCGAAGGGAAAGGCAACATTGCCGTGACCCTGCGGCACGTCGACAGCCAGGTCGAAGTGCAGATCAGTGACAACGGGCCGGGCATCGCGATCGCGAAGCGGGAACAGATCTTCCAGCCGTACTACACCGACAAGGGCGACGGTACCGGCCTTGGACTCGCCATCGTCCGTCAGACCATTGAACAGCACCACGGCAGTATTGCCGTCACGGACACACCCGGTGGCGGTGCCACTTTCCTCGTCCGGTTTCCCGTATGACCACGCGCATCCTGATCATCGATGACGAGACCAACATCCGCCGCATGGTGGGTGCCCTGCTCAAATCGGAAGGGTTCGAGGTCGCCGAAGCGCCCAACGGGAATGCCGGGTTGCTGGCGCTTCCCGAAGTGGAGCCCGACATCATCCTGCTCGACCTGATGATGCCGCCCGGCCCCGACGGTCTCGCGACCCTCGAAAAGATTCGCGCCGGCGACACCGAGATCCCGGTGATCATGATGAGTGGCAAGGCGCAACTCGCCGATGCCGTGCGTGCCGTGCAGATGGGCGCATTCCAGTTCCTCGAGAAACCGCTCGCTCCGGAATCGCTTCTGGTCGCACTCCGTTCGGCCGAGACGCTGGTGCGGACCCAGGCCGAGAATCGTTCGTTGCGTGCTGCCCTCGGTCCGCAGCCGGATCTCGTGGGCACCTCAGCGGAAATCGAGCTGGTGCGTCGGCTGATCGCGCAGGTCGGCCCGACTGATGCGCGCGTGCTGGTGCTGGGTGAATCCGGCACCGGCAAGGAGCTGGTCGCCAATGCCATCCATCGCCGCTCGGCGCGAGCCCGGTTGCCGTTCGTCTCGGTGAATTGCGCCGCGATTCCCCGCGACCTGGTCGAGAGCGAGATGTTCGGCCACGAACGTGGTGCCTTCACTGGCGCGACCGCGCGCCGCATCGGGCGCTTCGAACTCGCCGACACCGGCACGCTCTTCCTGGACGAAGTCGGCGACCTGCAACTCGATGCCCAGGCCAAGCTCCTGCGCGTGCTCGAGAGTGGCGAGATTCAGCGGATCGGCGCCGAGCGAAGTCAGCGCGTCGACGTGCGTGTCGTCTCGGCAACGAATCGCCGACTCGAGGAGGCCGTGGCGCAGGGTTCCTTCCGCGAGGATCTGTATTTCCGGCTCAACGTCTTTCCGATCGAGCTGCCGCCATTGCGTCAGCGCCTCGGCGACTTGCCCGAGCTGGTGATGCACCTGGCCGCCCGGCTGCGACCGCGACACCCGCCGCAGTTCACCCCCGATGCCCTCGAAGCGCTCGCACGCCACAGCTGGCCGGGGAACATCCGCGAACTCGCCAACATCGTGGAGCGTCTCGCCATCGTTGCGGGTGACGAGGTCACGGCCGAACTCGTCCCGCACGTCCTGCGCAACACGGCTGCTGCGACGCCGTCGTCGAGCGGCGATCCCTCGCCGGGCTTCGTCGACGACGGGCGCGGCCTGACCGATCGACTCGATGATCACGAACGCGGGCTGATCTCCGGAGCGCTGAGTCAGGCCAGCGGCAACATTGCCGAGGCAGCACGCATGCTGAAAACTGATCGTGGCAACCTGTATCGCCGGATGCGCCGACTCGGCATCCGCGGAGGGGTCGAATGAACCGCTTCCCGCAACTCGCTTCGCGCGCCGTCAGGCTCGCCGCCGCGGGCCTGCTCCTGACAGCGTGGCCACCACTCGCCGCGCAGGACCCGGCCCAGGTGCTCAACCTCGGGGCCCCCGCCGGCGACACGCTGCGCGGGGCGGCGCCAGACTCGGTGCTGACGCGGATCATCAACCGCTTCAATGACCCAGCCACGACCCGGCTGGAGGGGAAGCTCGATCTCGCGCCCGGCGCAAGCATGGCGGGCACGCTCGCACTCTACGGCAACCTCGCCCGGATTCAGGGCACCGTGCACGGCAGCGTGATCATCCTCAACGGCGACCTGCGAATCAGCGCGACCGGGCGGGTCGAAGGGGATATCATCGTAGTCGGCGGTCGTCTCACCGTGGCGGTGGGCGGAGTGATTACCGGCGACACGACGGTCTTCGAGCGCGCTGCGCCGGTGAGCCGGGCACCCGACGGGACCGTCATCCGGCGGAAACCCGGTCGATCACTGACCGACCTCACCACGGCGTCAGCGAGCTTCGCACTCGGTCCGGTTGCCGCGACGCTGCATCTGGGTGCCAGCGCGTACAATCGCACTGAGGGATTGCCGATCCAGTTTGGACCGAGCTTCCTCTGGCGCCCCGGTCAGAAGAACACCCTGCAACTCGACCTCAACGGAATCTTCCGCACGGCGAGCTCGGCCGATGCGAATCGACCCGACCTGGGCTGGACCGGAGCGCTCGTCCTCCGCAACGCCGGCAAGCAACCGCTCACCTTCCGCGCTGATGCTGGTTCAGTGATCGCGCCGATGACCGCACGCGCCTATTCACCCCTCGAATCCGGACTGTCGGCCTTCCTGCTTCGTCGCGACTACCGCGACTGGTTCGCCACGCGCGGCTGGGGACTCAGCGGCGAGTGGTCGCCGACCACGGCGCTCAGCGTCTCCGCGGGAATGCACCAGTCACGCGAGCGCTCGGTCAGGGCGACCGATGCTTTCTCGGTGTTCCGCAGCGGTGAACCGTGGCGCGCCAATCCGCTCATCGACGAAGGTCGCTTCCAGACCGCGAGCATCGGTCTGGGTTACGACACCCGCGACGACAAGCTCCATCCCACGTCCGGGTGGTGGCTGCGTGGCGAGCTTCGCCGGGTCACCAGCGGCGAACTCACGCCGGCCTCATTGCCGACTGAAGTTCGCGGGACGATGCCGGTTAGCGGCTACCAGTCTGATCAGCTCGATTTCGATGCGCGCTATTACCTGCGACTGAATCCGAAGAACGGCGTGCATATTCGCGCCGCAGGCGGTGGCTGGATTGGCGGGGATCCGTTGCTGGTCCAGCAGCGCCGCGCGATGGGCGGCGGCGACCCCATGGCAGGCTACGCATTCCGTTTCCTCAATTGTGACCGACGCCTTCGACCCGATGCGGCGGAGCCAGCGCTCTGTGATCGCGACCTGCTGCTGCAGGGTGAGTTCCGTCGAACGCTTGAGCTCAATTTCAACACCCGCGTTGGCGGCTATGCCTTCGGCATCCAGCGTGCCGATCTCGTGCTGTTCGGCGATCTCGGTTCGGCGTGGCTTGCCGGAGCGGGGCGTGGTCAGGTGCCCAGCAACCGGATCCAGTCAATCGGTGAGTGGCGCAGCGACGTCGGCGCCGGATTTGACGCCGGGCATTTCGGCATCTACATCGCGAAGGCTATCGCCGACCCCGAACCTCTCCGAGTCCTGTTCCGCCTTCAGCGACGCTTCTGAGCCTGCGCGTGCGCCGGTTCCTCCTCGCGGCCTGCTTGCTCGCTGGCGCCACTTCGGTGGTGTCCGCTCAGGCGCAGCCGGTGGTGGATGCCCGTCTGGGCCCAGACCGGAGCAACGGTCCGAATCCGGAATGGCGGGTCGCGAATCTCTTCGAAGAAGGGCGCTGGAAGGATGCTCTCGAGAGCGCGTACTCGATTCGGCTGGAGTGGCAGGTCAAGGCCTGGCGAAAGCGGACGATCGCCGATGCCAAGGGACCATCGCTCGCCTATTCGGTGATCATCCGGAAGCAGCCACTGCTCGAGGAATACCAGATGATCACCCAATCAGCCGGTCGACGCCCCGTCGAAAAGAGCTTCTCGACACTCGATTCGCTGAAGGTCGCTGTCAACGCCTTCGTGACCGTTCCGTTCCAGCTGAGCGAAGGCGGCAGCTGGTACTACGCGGTGCGCCTCGACATCAGCACGCTCGACGATGAAGAGCTCGCCAAGTTGCAGCGCTTCATGAACGATCCCTCCACCGGTGATCCGATCGGTGGCGGCGCAGTCACCCGTGGCGTGATGCGCCTCTTCCTGCCGACCCAGACGCTGAACGAAAGCACGCCGACGTTCACGGTTCGACCGCGCTAGACGTTCGCCCGGGAGGCTTCGCCCATGAGTTCCGCGCTGCGCTTCCTGCAACGCACCATTGCGATTGCCACCGCGGAGGATATTCCGGTGTGGCAGCAGTGGCACGACCTCTGGCGGTTCCATCGCCTCCTGGGAATGTCGCCCGGTGAGTTCGACCGCTACGACCTGTGGGATCGACGACGCCCACTCACGGAGCGGGTCGCCTATCTCTCTCACGCCGAACACCGCATCATCGAGAAGGCGGTCAATCCGGCCGATGCGGTCCGTGCACTCAACGACAAGATTCTCACGACGCAGCGACTGGTGGCGGCGGGAATCCCGATGCCGAAGCTGCTCGGGGTCATCGGCGGCATGTCGGCCACGACTGGAGCGCCGACGAGCGCGTCGATTGCGACCGCCCTCTCCGCTCTGGCCGCGGCGGCTAGCCCGGGCGGCATTGTCATCAAGCCGAATCGAGGACAGGGAGGTCACGGCGTCGAGGTCTTTCCCCGCACTGATCGGGCGGGCCTCGTACGGCCCGATGGCAGCGTGGTCTCCATCGCCGCCGTGGCAGCCATGCTCGCGAACCGGCCCGTGGCGCAATGGAAAGTCGAGGAGTGGCTGGCGCCTCACCCTGCCACGGCCCGGTTTGCGCCGGAATCGCTCGCGACGGTACGGATCCTGACCTTTCGGGCACCCGACGGTCGCATCAATGTCGGTCCGGCCACGCTCAAGTTGCCGATCGATGCGAGTGGCGTCGACAATTTTGGCGCCGGCAATCTCGCGGCGCCACTCGACCTGACAACCGGTCGCCTCGGTCCGGCAGTCCACGCCATCACCCGGGGCAAGGTTGTCGTGCACCCGCGCACGGGGGAACGAATCGAGGACGCAGTGCTGCCTCAGGTCGAGGCGCTGGTTCAGCTGGCCAGTGCCGCGGCCGAGGTCCTCAACGAGCTCACGATTCTCGGCTGGGATATCGCGCTGACCACCGACGGGCCGCGGGTGATCGAGGGCAATGCGTGGTGGAGCGAGTTGATCCTGCAGAAGCCGCATGGCCGCGGGATCGTGGCGGGGAGATTCGCCGAGTTACTGGAGGAGCACGGATTGGGGGAGCTGATCGAGAAACGCAGAAGCGAGATGAGAGATGAGAGATGAGAGATGAGAGATGAGAGACTAGAGATGAGAGACTGGAGAAAGCGGGTGTCATCCTGAGCGAAGCCCGCGAAGCGGGCGGAGTCGAGGGAGCACAGTCTCGCCGTCGAGACCACCTCCCTTCTCTAGTCTCTAGTCTCTAGTCTCTAGTCTCTAGTCTCTAGTCTCTCTAGGGGCTGAACGCCGCCAGCGCATCCTCACCATAAAATATCCGGATGTATTTCTGCTGCGCCGAGGAGAGGCGGCGGATCGCCCAGGAGAGGTGGACGAAGTGCGGTTCCATCGGCGGGCGCAGCGGGTGCATCCCGATTTCGTCGGGGAGATGGCTTCCCTTCCGGGTATTACACGACGAGCAGGCGGTCACCACATTCTGCCACGCGTTGGTTCCCCCGCGTGACTGCGGAATCACATGGTCGCGGGTGAGGCATTCGCGCGTACGCAACTCCACACTCGGCCGCGCGCAGTACTGGCAGGTGTAGCCATCGCGGGCGAAGAGGAATGTGTTGGTGACCTGGCGACGGAAGCGGCGGGGAACATGCACGAAGCGGACGAGCCTGATGATCGCAGGTTTGGGCAACCGCAGGTGTTCGCTGCGTATCGGCTCGTGGCCATCCGCCTCGACGATTTCCGCCTTGCCTTCGATGACAAGTCGGAGGGCCCGGCGCACCGGGACCATCGTGAGTGGTTCGAAAGAAGCATTGAGGGCGAGACAGCGCACCGTTCGAAGCTCCGGACGACGTTAACTAGGGATACCTAGAACGGCGCCGTGAATCAAGGCTGTCGGGGCTCGCCCGCGAGGTGCACCGCACGGCCCGCGAGCCAGGTGGCCGAAACGTCGGCAAGCGAGCTCGCCAGCACCCCCGCTTCGGGATCACCGCCTGCTGGTAAACGGATCGCCGTGAGGTCACCCCACTTCCCCACTTCGAGCGAACCGATTTCTGGTTCGAGTCCGAGCGCCTCGGCCCCACCCAGCGTAAGCGCGCGCAGTGCCGAGCTTGCATTCCACCCGGTGAGGCGCTGTGCGGCCCGTGCCTCGGCGAGGAGGTCGAGCGGTGCGACGCTCACCACCGAGTCGGTGCCGAGGCCGATGCGGAGGCCCCGGTCGAGGTAGCGCTGCATCGGGGCACCGAGCTGATGATGTCGGCGGTTGGAACGGGGACAGTGCGCCACGGCGCAGTCGTGCCGGCGCATCAGGTCGGCATCAGCATCGCTCACGTTGATGACGTGAATGCACAGCGTGCCGGGAGACAGCACGCCGTGTTCCTCGAGCCAGGCGATCGGGGAAATCGGCGATGCCGTTGGGCGGGCGATGCCACGGGCACGCCAGGAATCGGCGAAGGTGCCGCTGAAGTCGGCCAGCAACGCGCTCTCGGCCGGTGGCTCCGCGACGTGTACGGCAATGGGGAGTCCCTGGGCGCGGGCCAGTTCGGCGGCAGCCCGATAGAGCGGGCCACTCACCGTGTACGGCGCGTGGGGGGACACACCGAGCTGCACGCGGCCGGTTGCGAAGCGGCCGAGGCGTTCGAGATCGGCGCCGAAGCGAATCATCGCCGGGCCGCAGTCGTCGGGATCGGGGCCGAACACTTCGTGATGCGCGACGCCACTGCCACCGACCGACGCGAGTGCTGCAATCACCTGACCGGTGCTGCCGGTGTCACAAATAGTCGTGACGCCGCCGCGCCAGCAATCGCGGATTCCCTGCTCCGCCGCAGCGAAGAAGGCATCGTCAGACCGCGTCGCCTTGAGGGCGATGAGGTGCTTGATCCACGACCAGAAGTCCTCGTCTTCGACCAGGCCTGCGAAGCCGGTGAGTTCGAGATGCGTGTGGGTGTTGACGAAACCAGGGAGGAGTGCTGCGCCGAGCAGATCGTGCTGTTCCATCTGCTCGGTGCGGGGGACGGAGCCGTTCGGGCCAACAGCAACGATCCGCCCCGCTTCATCCAGCAGCACCGCGCCATCAGCAATCGCCGGCCCGGCGATGGGCAGGAGCCACGGCGCGCTGAGCCGCAGCATCAAGGGCCGCCGCCCGGACGGAAGGGCGAGTGCACCGGACAGAATTCCTTGGGCGCCGTTCCCGGGGCGAAGTAGCGAATCTCCCGGGTATCCTCAGGACAGAATGGTGTAGCCCGGTAGCCGGTGGTCTTGTCGATCTCGACGGGAATCGCGGTCTGTTCCGGCTGCGACCAGTCGCCCGGCGCTTTCCGGCGCTGATAGATCTCGAGCATCATCTGCGTCCACGCCGGAGCGGCGAGCTTACCGCCCTGGGCACCCGCCATGATCTTGGTGGGGCGATCGAAGCCGATCCAGACGCCGGCCACGATGTCGCGGGTAAACCCGATGTACCAGACATCGTTGTAGTCGTTGGTGGTGCCGGTTTTTCCGCCTGCAGGGAGGGTGAAGCCCGCGCGGTAGACGGCCGAGTTGGCGGTGCCATTGGTGACGACTCCACGCAGTTCTGTGGTCATCGTCCACGCGGTGTTGCCGTCGAGCACCTGATGGCTCCTCGGCTTCGGCTCCCAGAGCAGCTTGCCGTCCTTGTCTTCCACCCGGAGAATCGGGTTGGGGTCCACCCGGCTGCCGAGATTGGCAAAGGTGGTGTAGGCCGCGATCATCTCGAGCGGCTTGACCGACGCCGAGCCGAGCACGACCGAGGGCACCGCCTGAATGCGCGTGGTGAGCCCGAACTTCTGCGCCTCGGCACGCACGGCCTCGGGCCCGACCTTGAGCCCGACTCGCACCGCTACGGAATTGATCGACCTGCGGAGCGCCTCGCGAATCGTCATGGGAGCGTTGGTGAACTTGCCGTCGTAGTTCTGCGGCTCCCAGTTCGGCTGGCCGTCGGGCATCGGCACCGAGACCGGCTCGTCCATTTCGGTGTCATCGAAACTGCGTCCCGACTCGACGGCCGCGGAGTACATGATCGGCTTGAAGGTCGATCCGGGCTGACGCTCTGCTTGCACGATGCGATTGTACTTGGAGTCTTCGTAGTCGCGGCCGCCCACCATCGCGAGGATGTTGCCAGTGCGGGCCTCGAGCACGAGCACGGCGCCCTGCAGGTAGGGCGTGTTGGAGCCGCCCTCGTCGCCGTCCTGGTGCTTCTCGTTGTAATCAGCGTAGGTCTGGTGGGTAAAGCGACCGAGCTGACCGCTCTCGATCTTCTCGAGCTGGGCCTCGAGGGAGCGTTCGGCTGCGAGCTGGGCGTCGAGATCGAGCGTCGTGTAGATGCGGTAGCCGGCCTTGTAGAGATCACCACCGAAACGGGCAGTGAGGATCTGCCGCACGTATTCCACGAAGTACTGGGCGTGGGTATCGAAATCCGAACGCGAGGAGAGGGCGAGCGGATACGACTTCCAGGTCTCCGCTTCCTCGCTGGTGATGCCACCATCGGTGTGCATCAGTTCGAGCACGACGTTGCGACGCTTGACCGCATAGTCCGGATGACGCCGGGGATTGTAGGTGCCCGGTGCCTTCGGGATCGCAGCCAGCATCGCAGCCTCGGCAATGTTCAGGTCGCGCGCCGACTTCCCGAAATAGCGCTGCGATGCCGACTCCACGCCGTACGCCCCGTTGCCCAGGAAGATCTGGTTGAGGTAGAGCTCGAGGATCTTCTCCTTGCTGTAGCGCTTCTCGATTTCCATCGCGACGCGCGCCTCGCGAATCTTTCGCGCGATGCCGGAGAAGCCGCTGCGCTTGCTGCGATCGATCGACTCGGGAAAGAGATTACCCGCCAGCTGCATGGTGATGGTCGAGAACCCTTCCTTCGCGAACGACACGGCAAGGATGTTGTTCTTGATGGCGCCCAGCAGGCGAACCCAGTCGACACCGTGATGGTCGTAGAAGCGCTTGTCCTCGACCGCGATGAAGGCACTCGGAATGGTCGGCGACATCTCCTTCAGCCCGATGACCGTTCGCTTGATCAGGCCGAAGTCGGTGATCGGGCGCCCATCGGCCGCGAAGACGCGCGAGGCCTGGTCGGGGTCGTACTGGGCGAGCGGGGCCAGCGATGGGCAGGCATCGGCACCGGCGCAGGCGCGAGTCCACGCGCCGATGATCGCCATCAGCGTGAAGGCCGTGCCGGCGAGGAGGACGAGTGCGATGCGACGACGCAGGGAGGAACGGCGCCACCCATCAGCGAAGGACTTCCGCCAGCGGGAGAGCCGCCCGGGCTTCTTGGGCATGGGGTGGAAGGTATTCGACCCGGGGACGGCTTGCACGTCCGGGCGCGCGTCGGGCATCTTGCCGTGCAATGACCAACCTCCTTGAAGTCCTCCGTGCCCGGGGCATGGTCCACGATGCCACCCCCGACCTGGCCGATCGCCTCGGCCAGGGTCCCATTTCAGCGTATATCGGTTTCGATCCGACGGCGGATTCACTCCACGTCGGCAACCTGGTCCCGGTCATGGCGCTGGCCTGGCTGCAGCGGCTGGGCGGCCGCCCGCTGGTGCTGGTCGGCGGGGGTACCGGGATGGTCGGCGACCCCTCCGGCAAGCGATCCGAACGGCCGATGCTTGCAACAGAGACGGTGACGGCGAACGCCGCCGCCATCCGCACCCAACTGGCCCGATTCCTCGACTTCCATGAGGCGGCCGGCGGGGCCCGGATGGTCAACAATGCCGACTGGCTCACCGGGCTCGGGCTGCTCGAGTTCCTGCGCGACGCCGGCAAGCATTTCACCATCAACTACATGCTCCAGAAGGACGCGGTGAAGAGCCGGCTCGACAGCGGCATCTCGTTCACCGAGTTCGCCTACATGCTGGTGCAGGCGTACGACTTCGCCCATCTCGCGCGCACGGCTGGTTGTGAACTCCAGATGGGTGGCAGCGATCAGTGGGGCAACATCACCGCCGGCATCGAACTCGCCGCACGGCGGGACGGCGCCAAGCTGCACGCCCTGGTGCTGCCGCTGTTGACCACCGCCTCGGGCACCAAATTCGGCAAGAGTGAACAGGGGAACATCTGGCTCGACCCGGCGAAGACTTCGCCTTACGCGTTTCATCAGTTCTGGCTGAACGTGGAAGATGCCGATGTCGGTCGGCTGCTTCGGTTCTTCACCTTCCTGGAGCTCGACGAGATCGAAGCGATCGTGCGCGACCACGGGGCCGACCCCGGGAAGCGACAGGCGCAGCGGCGGCTCGCCGACGAGGTGACCGGCCGGATCCACGGTGCGGATGCGGTGCGCCGCGTGGCGCTCGCCGCCGGGATCCTTTTCGGGAGTGGTGATCTCGCGGCGGCCGATGAGGCGACACTCGCGATGGTCACGGCCGAGGTTCCGACGCGGGCCCTCACCCGCGGCGCGCTTGATGCAGGTGTCGGGATTATCGACGCACTGGTGGAGTGCGGACTCGCGGCCTCGAAGGGTGAGGCACGGCGAGGACTCGATGGCGGCGGTTTCTCGGTGAATGGCGTGTCGGTGGATGCCGCGAGAATCGTCACCGGCGCCGATGCCCTCCAGGGCGGCGTCGTGCTGTTACGGAAGGGCAAGCGAAACTGGGCGGCGTTGCGATTGGAGGGGTAGCTATGACAGGTCGGCGGCGGTGGCAGGGCCTTCTCACGGCGAGCATCCTGCTCGCCGCTGTCGCGTGTGCCGACGGACCCGTTGATGGTGGCGTCACACCGCCCCCGGCGGCGGTTCCTCCGCCGCCCCCACCGCCACCTCCTCCGCCACCACCGCCACCACCGCCACCGCCAACGACGGTGCCACTGCTCCTGACGGTCGCGCCCGCGACGCGCTCGGCCACGGCGCAGAGCGGCACGGCGGCACCTGCCGATTCGGCGACGATCACGGTCACGGGCGACGGCGCCGCCGCAGTCAGCTGGAGCGTCTCGCGTCGGCTCGCGCGTACGGCGCTTGTGAGCACAACGGGTTCGGGCAGCACTGTCCTGCGCTGGCAGCGAAACAGCGCCGGGCTCCCGGCCGGCATCACCGTTGATACCATCACCATTGTCGCACCAGGGGTGAGCGGCTCCCCCGCAGTGATCTTCGACACCCTCGTGATCACCACCGCGCCCGTCCCACTCGCGCTCGCCATCGGGCCGACCCACCGCAACAACACCACCGTGCAGGGAAGCCCTCTCCCGGGGGACTCCACCCTGCTCACGATCACCGGCACGGGAGCGCCAACGCTGTCGTGGAACGCCACGAAGCGGGCGACCTGGAACACCCTCAGCACCACGAGTGGCAACGGAACATCGTGGGTCTACTGGCTCCGCAATGTCACCGGACTCGGCGTCGGCACCTGGGTCGACACGATTCGCGTGACCGCATCCGGCGCCGAGGGCTCACCAGCATTCTTCTTCGACACGGTCAGGGTGACGGCGGCACCGGTGCTGCTGTCGCTGAGTGTGACGCCGCGCGGGCATCGAACCGCGATCGCAACCGGGAGCAACGCGGGCAGCGATTCGGCGCGCATCACCCTCAGTGGCGACGGGGCGGCCGCGGCCCCGTGGACGGCAACTGCTGCGCACAACTGGACCGTCATCACCGCTGGGGGCGGGAACGGCAGCGGCATGGCGCGCTGGACGCGAAACACCCAGGCGCTCCCCGCGGGAACCTGGATCGACACTATTCGGATCGTTGCCCCGGGAGCGGTCGGCTCGCCGGTGGGGATCTACGACACCGTCGTGGTGAGCACCCCGCCGCCCCCGCCGCCGCCACCACCACCGCCACCGCCTGGCGGTGAAGTCCGGCCAGACCTCGGCCTGAATGCGTCGCTGCACGGTCGGCGCTTCTTCCCCGACAACTCCGAGTGGAATCGCATCATTTCTGGCGATCCGGTGGATCCGAACTCGCTGGCAATCCTGACGCGCATCGGCCTCACGCGGCAATTGCATCCCGATTTCGGTGCGAACTACCTGGGCGGGCCGTTCGGTATCCCCTATATCGTCGTTGCCGACAATCTCCCGCGGGTGAGTGTGCCGTTTGACTATGACGACGAGAGTGATCCCGGGCCGTATCCGATTCCGGCGAGTCCGCCCATCGAACCTGGTGGCGGCGATCAGCATCTGCTGGTGATCACGCAGGATGAGTGGAAGTTGTTCGAGATCTATGCGCTGGTCGGCGGACCCGGCGGATGGAGCGGGGGGTCAGGCGCGATCTTCGACCTCACCACCGGCGCACTTCGCCCTGCGGGCTGGACGTCGGCCGATGCGGCAGGGTTGCCGATCCTGCCGGGCCTGGTGCGCTACGATGAAGTCGTGGAGGAGGGCGAGATCCGTCACGCGCTGCGCTTCACCGTGCAGAACAGTCGCAAGGCATACATCGCGCCAGCACGGCATTGGGCCTCGTCGAGCACCGATCCGCTCCGGGCCCCGATGGGGATGCGAGTGCGGTTGAAGGCGTCATTCGATATCAGCAGTTATCCGGCGGCCGCGCAGGTGATCCTGCGCGCGCTGAAGACCTATGGGATGATCGTCGCCGACAACGGCAGCGACTTCTTCCTCTCCGGCACGGCGGACGCTCGCTGGAACGATGCGGTGAACAACACCTTGAAGCAGGTGCACGCGGGGGACTTCGAGGTGATCCAGATGGTGGGAGTGGTGACGCCGTAGCCCCGGCCCTGCTACCGCGCGAGGAGCTCGCGATAGACCGCGGCCGTTTCGCGGACCATATGCTCGGCCAGGAACGATGCCCGGATCGTGAGTGAGAGTTCGCGAGCGTGTCGAGCGCCGAGTTCCCCGCCCCGCAGCAGCCGGCGCAGCCCATCGGCCATCTCGACCGGGTTCTCCGGCGGCACCAGCGTCCCGTTGACGCCGTCGGTAATCAGCTCCGCCACCCCACCGACATCCGTCGCGACCACCGGAAGCCCTTGCAAGCCCGCCTCCAGCAACACCATCGGGAACGCTTCGTCTTTCGAGCTCTGGACGTAGAGGTCGGCCGCCGCGAAGAGGGTCGCAGTGTCCGAGCGATGGCCGAGGAGGCACACGTGGTCAGTGAGTCCGAGCTCGCGCACCTGCTGTTCGAGGTGCGGACGGTTGGGCCCTTCGCCGGCAACGACCAGCGTCACTTCATCGCCGCTGTCTAGCAGCAGCCGGACTGCGGTGAGCAGGGTCGCCTGATCCTTGTACTCCATCAACGCCGCCACATTGAGCAGCACGCGCGCGTCGGCGGCCAGCCCGAGACGACGGCGCGCTTCATCACGATCGAGCACGATTTCGGACGAGGCGCTGCCGTTGTAGATCACCCGGCCACGCGGCGGACCAAGCGAGACGCCGGAAATGGCATCCCAGTCGGCGAGCGTCGCGCGCGAGACGGCGATGCCGACATCGAACGCCGCCATGTTCCGGTGACAGAGATAGCGCCATGTCCAGGAGCGAACGCGCTCCGGCGCCACCATCGACGGCGGGAAATGCAGCGTCGAGATGACAGGGCATTTCGGGCTCTGGGCACGCGCCGCGAGCGCGGCGACTTCGGCGCCGACCGACTGCACGTGGATCAGGTCGGCGGGGACGGCCGCCAGCGCCCGATGGACGAAGCGGTACTCGTCCCAGCTGCCGAGCAACCACTTGACGCTCCGTGGGGCCGCGGCGCGGTAGAGGCGCGCCACGGTCGGGAGCCAGCGGCCGGCACGACTCTTCGGTGCGTCGGCAGACAGCGCATTCGCGACTTCGCCAGGCACGTGCACGGCGACACCGAGTTCGGCGGCAGCCTGATGCCACGGCCGGCCTTCGGGCGCGACCAACGTGGCATCAAAGCCAAATGCCGGAAGGGAACGCGTCAGCTCGACGGCGTAGGTCACGATGCCGCCCCACGCCTCTTCATCGCAGAAGATGGTGACGCGTGGCCGTGAAGCGGTTGCCGGCGCCGCGGGGGGCATCAGCCGCGGAGTGCGGCGCGGAGCAGCAACTTCAGGCGCGGGGGAACCCGGCGACCGAGGAGCTGGCTGGTTTCCTGTCGCCATGCGAGATAGTGGCGCAGGCCCTGCCCCGCCGCAAGCCATCCATTGATCCAGATCGAACGATTGAGCAACCCATCGAGCGCTTCCGATTCCACTGCGGAGTGATCGGGGCTTTCGCGCTGCATCTTCACCGCAGCGCGTAGCAGCTGCGGTTCGGACCACGCGGCACGCGAGGGATCGGAGGCATTGTTGCCGTGCTCGCGACGACGCGCAGTGGCGCCATCGTGCCAGACCACTGTGCCGGTACTCGTCAGTCGCCAGAAGAAATCGACATCCTCGCCATACTCGAGTGCGGGATCAAAGAGTCCGCTGCGGTCGATGGCGGCGCGCGACGCGACCCAGCTGCTGGGCAGGATCATCGATTGACGCACCTGAATCGCGCGCAGCTCGTCGCCGAGCCGTTGCAAGCCCGGGGCAGGAAAGTCGGTCGAGATGCGTCGGAGATCGGCACGAATAAGCTCGAGGTTGCCGCCGAGGTCGGCGCCGCCATCCTTGAATCGCTCCAGGTCACCGAAGGCGAGGACGACAGAAGGATCGGAGGCAAAGGCGGGAACGAGTCGCTCGAGATGCCCCGGCAGGAAGGCGTCGTCGCCATCGAGGAAGGCGAGCAACTCTCCAGTGGCAGCCTCGATACCTCGATTGCGACTCCGACTGAGGCCGCGGTTCGGACCGTCGAGCAGGACCAGCGGGGTTGACCCACAGTGTCCGTTCCAGGCGCGCACCCGCACATTGGTGTCGTCGGTAGAGCCATCGTCGACGACGATGACCTCGTGGGCTGGACGGCGCTGTGCCGCAACGCTTGCCAGCGTCTCATCGATGAACCTGCCGACGTTGTACGCCGGTATGATCACGGAAACACGGCGCAGTTCGGTCATTGCCCTGGGGTCGACGTAGGGGGGGATCCCACCCCGTGCCGTCGTGCGGACGGGGTGACCGAAACATAGCGGGGGACGACGACTCGCGGCCACCCATAGCAGACCTGACGCGGGCCGGATTTGGCGGATCGACGATGATGGGATATCGTCCCGTCTCCCCGAATGGTCATCTCGGGGCCCCCGAGCATCGACTTCGACAGAGCACTGGGTGCGAATGCCGCAATGGCCATAACGCCTCGCGACGAGGCCGACGCAGCAAACATCGGGATGATCTGGAAGAACGCCGGCTGGCTTGGCGTCGTTCCGATTCTGCTCAACTTCGTCGCCCTCTTCAGCACGGGGTACATCACCCGCCGCGTCGGTCCGGAACAATTCGGTCGCTTCAATCTTTCGTTCTCGTTGATCACCCTGACGCTCATCGTCACCGACCTGGGGTTGCGCGCGCTCGCGGTGCGTGACCTGGCCCGAGGCGGGCGCGGCGCACGCCACGAATTGAACGATCTGCTGTCGCTCCGGCTGATGATGGCGCTCCTGGCCATGATGCTGGCGTGGCTGCTGGCGGCAGGCGCGAGCTGGTTAGGGAAGCCATCACTGGCGCATGTCATGTTGATCAGTTCGTTCGGGATTCTTCCGACCGCCCTCACCGGCACGCTGACCGATGGCTTGATCGCAAGGGACAAGGCACGTATCACCAGCGTATCGACCTTCTGGAGCGGCACGCTCTTGACGGTCGCCTCCGTGATTGCCGTGGCGATATCGCCGACGGAGCTGGCACTCGCCACCTCGTATCTCGTGGGTCCCATCGTCAACATGGCCATGCTGGCGCGCTCTTCCCGCACCCTGTACGGACCGGCCCGCCTCCGCTGGCGGCCACGCCAGTGGCGCGTGCTGGTACGCCGTGCGATTCCGTTCTATCGGATCAGCATCGTCGGCGTGGTGCTCGGCCGGATCGAGTTGCCGCTGATCGCGGCCCTGTTCGGCGACAGAATGGTGGGCTACTACAGCGCGGCGATGTCGCTGGCCGATCGCCTGAGCGCCGTGATCGACAGTGTGACGACGGCGGCGCTTCCCACCCTGATGCGACTCGGTGGGGATGCCAAGCGGATCACGAGCGTGCTCGCGCGGATCATGTACCCGTTGCTGGGGGCGCTGCTGGCGGGTGCTGTCATGGCCAGCACCGGGACGACGGCCGCCGTGAGTGTCGTCTTCGGTGCGGAGTATGCTGCGGGTGGCCCCGCGCTCGCAGTCGGCCTCTTCATCCTGCCAATGAACGCCATGAATGCGCTGATCTTCGAGGGGTTCGTCGCGCTCCGCCGTGTCGATTTCGTGGCTGGGACCATCCTTCGTGGGCAGATCGTCAATGGAGTACTCTTGCTGATCCTGGTGCCTTCGATCGGAATCATCGGCGGGCCGGTTGCAAAACTTCTCAGTGGAATGACCATCGCGCTCTCGCGGGTGGAGGCGAGCAGGAAGGCTTTCCCGGGACTTTGGTCACGGGTGTACCTTGGGCCGTTATCGCGTCGGACGCTCTGGGCGCTGCCGGTCCCCTTCCTCGTGCTGTTCGGCCATTTTCGACCGCTGGTCACGGTACTCGTTGCGGGCGGAGCGTTCCTCGTGTGGGTCGCGGCCACGGCTCGTACCAGCGGCGTCCTTGCGCTGCTGCGGCCCCGCGCCGCGCCATGATCCGTGAAGGGGAGACTTGTCATGACGAGTGAGACAGGATGAAGACGCCCGAAGGTGCGCGAACGATGTCATGGATCGCGTCCCGTGCCCTGAGTCGCCTTGTCAACGTGGTGGAGATGGAAGTGTCGGTGGCGGGGCCCCAGCCGTTCGACAGTGACCAGATGCCCACAGGCTATACTTTGCAAGTGGGCAAGGCGCCGAACCCGGCGGCGCCGTTCCCTGAAACAACGACGTATCCCGTCCATGATCAGGCGGACGCTCGACTATTCTGGCAACGGGGTGATTGTTTCCTTGCCGCGGCGCTCGAGCGAGGCGGTCCGGTGGTGGCGAGTGGATGGCTATCCACGCACCCCCGAGTGCTGCTGACCCGCAGTATTCGCGTCTACCCTGATCGCGGCGTGCTGTTTGACTTTCGCACCGACCCCAATCATCGGCGCAGAGGATTGTACACCGCGCTGCTTCTGGCGGCGCGAGCCCATGCCCCGACGCTTGGACTCACCGAATTGGTAATTGATACCCGGACGACGAACCACCCTTCCCGGATGGCGATCGCACGAGCCGGATTTCAGCGAGTGACACGACTGCGTACGGCACACCTGTTGTCGCGCTGGTGGCTCGACCTTGGGACGTGGGACGATCCGGGAACCATGCCACCTGGCCGCACCGTGTTCACTCGTTCCGCACCTCCACGAACGGACTCCGTGTGACAATCGACATCGAATCCTTGCATTCAGTGCAGCAGCTCTCGACGATCATGGATGAATGGCGGTCACTCCATGAGCATGGGGAAAACAGCAGCCCGCCGCTGCATCCCGACTGGGTCATGGCCTGGCTCGACGCATATGGCCAACAGTATTGTCCCGATGGGTCGTTACGGGTACTGACGGGCCGCTCCAACGGCAAGCTCGTGGCCGTGCTGCCTCTCTACCTTTCCTCCGAGCGCGTGGCCCGGGTTCCGGCCCGGGTGCTGAGATTCGTGTCGACGGGTGAAGCCGAATTCGAGGAAACCTGCCCGGATTACCTGGATATGCTCTGCTCGTCGGCGCATGCCACGGAGGCTTCGGCGGCGATGTGGCGGCACATCATGGCCTCAACAGACTGGCAGGCGCTGGACCTGCTCGAAATGTCGGTGAACTCCACTTTTCTTGCAGCGGCTGAGCCGCCAGGCAGTCCGACACCGCCCATCCGCCTCGACCGGGGAGAATGCCCTCGGGCCGACATAGCCCAGGGAGTCGAAGGGTTGCTGCCACAACTGTCGGCGAAGACCCGCCGCAATACCAGACGGCTGTTGCGCGATGTGGCCGCCGACAATCTCACCCTGGCAATCGCAGATACCCCCGCCTCGGCGGCGTCCGCGTTTGATGACCTCGTGGCCCTTCATACCGCGCGATGGAAGGTCGACGACAAGCCGGGAGCGTTCGAGAGTCCACGGTTCCTCACGATGCACCGGAATCTCGCACTCCAGTGGACCGAATCGGGGCGAGCAATTCTCGCGACGCTCAGGGAACAAGACCGTTCGATCGCGGTCATCTACGGTTTCACTCAAGGTCAGGAGTTCCACTTCTACCAGTGCGGAGTGACGCGAGAGCGGCTTGCCTCCGTGCATAGTCCCGGCATCGCGGCCAACCTGCTCCTGATGGATGTGCTATCGACTCGGGGGATTACGGTCTACGATTTCCTCCGGGGCGGGCAGTCCTACAAGCACGATTATCGGACCAACGGCACTCGCCTGACTCGGCTTCGCCTCCTCCGTAGTCCGCTCTTGCGCGCTGCAGACGGCGGACAACGATGGCTTCGGGAACGATATGTTCGGATCCGTGCTGCCGTTCGTGGCCGACCCAATACCCCGCCGCCAGTGAGCCCGGCTGATGGTGAATAGATGAACAAGCGCGAACTCCTGTCCAGGCTGGTGACTCGAAGCGGGCTCTGGCGGGTGCCACATCGCGGAGCGCATCGACGCCTTCTCGCCCTCTGCTATCACCGAATCGGCGATCCCTCTGGATCTCCGCTCGACCCCGGGCTATTCAGCGCGTCGGCCGAACAGTTCGATCGACAAGTCCGCTTCTTGAAGGCCAATTTCGACGTGGTCGGGCTCGATGAGCTTCCGGAAGCGTTGCGCTCGTCACGCGACAAGCCGGCCCTGATCACCTTCGACGATGGATACCGTGACAACGCCGAAGTTGCCTTTCCCATTCTGCGCGGGCATCGCGCCCCGGCAACTTTCTTCGTGACTACCGGGTTCATCGACACTCCCTCACTGGCCTGGTGGGACCTGATTGCATTGATGCTGGTGCGAGCCGGGGATCGCGCCCCAAAAATGCTGGCCAATGTATGGCAGACTTTCAGGCAGGATTCAGTTCCCTCGCCAGCGAATGCCCTGTCCAGTCTGCTTCGGATCTACAAGGGACTGCCCGGGGATCAGACATCCGCATTTCTCAGTGACTTGCGGCAGCGACTCGATCCGAACGGCGACGTGGATCAAGAGGCCAGGGCGATCGCTTCAAATCTGTGGATGGACTGGTCGATGATTCGGCACCTGAAGTCGAATGGCATGAGTGTCGGAGGACACACGGTCACGCATCCCGTCCTCGCCAGACTGACGCCTGAGGCCCAACTGGCCGAGATTGCGGGATGCCGGGCGCGTCTTGCCGAGGAGTTGAGTGAGGCACCGATCGCCATGAGCTACCCCGTGGGTTGCCGCTCATGTTTTGATGAAGTGACGCGACGCGCCATGACCGAGGCAGGCTTTGCGTACGGCTTCAGCTATTACGGCGGGACGCAGCAGCGAACCGTAGTTGACGTGCTGGATATGCATCGCACTGCGGTGGAACATGATTTCACTTTCGATCGATTCGTCGCAGTCTGCGGATGGCCTCAGCTCCTTGCCTGACGGCACAGGAGCTTCGCGCTGTTATGGCAACATCCGCGCGAGCGCTGGCACCCGGCTGAGCCAGAGACGAAGGCGCTCGGGCCACGACAGCGCCCCAAGACCGGCGGCTCCGCCCAGAAATTTTCTGGCCAGCACGAAATCTCGTACGTGGAAGCGGTCGAGCCCGTACTGCAGCAAGATTGCCCGTTCCTTCTCCCGCACCGCGGCAGGTTCGAGCGCGAAGGCCTGACCCAGCACCCGGACGTTTTCCAATTCCGCCTTCACGAAACGCTCGGTCTGCGCCGTCAGCGAAGTTGCGGTTGGGGTATAGCTGAACAGCCTCCGGTGAAGCCGCCGCACGGTCCATCCTATCCGCGTCAGCCGCAGCCACAGATGGTAGTCTTCCACGCCAATCAAGGCCCGCGATTCGTCGAAGCCGCCGACGGCTTGCCACGCGCTTCGCCGGAGGAGTGCACTCGTGGTCGAGATATGGTTTCGCTTCCAGAGGAGCTCATGGCTGATGGTCAGTTCCGGTCCCTCCAGGTCGTCGGAGCACACCACGGCAAGCTGGGGATCATCCAGGCACTCCATCTGAACTGCGACCCGGTCAGGATATGCGACGTCATCGGCATCGAGCAGAAGTATCCAGTCCGCTTCAGTCGCCAAGATACCGGTATTCCGTGCCGCACCAGGTCCGCCATTGGCCTGCCGAATCACCCGCACGCCCGTCGCCTCAGCCACCGCAGCCGTCGCGTCGGTCGAGCCGTCGTCGACCACAATGATCTCATCCAGGGGGACGGTCTGCTGCAGCAAGGAATTGATGGCATTGCCGACCACGGAGGCCGCGTTGTACGCGGGAATGACTGCGGCCAGCTTTGGGCGTCGTGACTGGCCGGTTGGAGGAGCCGTTGGCAATGGATTGGCGCTTGATGGAGAGTCCATGAGGGTCACGCCTGAGCAAGAGACATACCGTGGCTATCACACGCGCTCCCCCCGCCTCCTTTCGTTGTGCAGGGGGAGCTGTTTTCACACCGACTGGGAAGATGCTGCGATCAGGGTCGGTCGCTAGTCGATCCGAACCGGCTGGAGTTCGTTGAGCGGGACGGTGACCCGACGCCCCGCCACGCTCACCGCTGCTTCGTTGGCGTCGACTGTCGCGGTTGGCGTGGCTGGCGCCGACTGCGCGCCAGTGCACTGCAGCACCGTCACGACCACATCTGTCGCGCGCCCCGACGTCGTCACCGTCACCGCGCTACTGCTGACACCGCCGCCCTGCGCCAGGTTGTAGGTCTCGCTACCGAGCGTGACATCGCCGGGAGAAAGCACGGTACCGAAGCAGCGGAAATCACCGGCCTGACTCTGCAACCGGAACGTGTTCCCGTTCACCTGAGGCACGTCACGCATATGCCAGCGCCAGGTCTTGGGAAGCGCAGCGTTCAAGATTGTGGCCCGATCGACGATCACGAAGATGTCCTGCGATGGCAGATATGCGACCGTGCGAAGGTAGTCAGACACTGTTCGGGTGTTGGCCCACTCGTTCTGGTACCCATAGCCATTCTTCGCCTGCCCGCGCACCACCACAAGCGCATCGGTCACCACCGGCGGTGCGGTGAAGGCGCCCCCGTTGCCGGTAGAGAGGGTCTGGCCTTGTCCGCCCACCGTGAGGTTGTTGTACATCCGCGAGTCGGTTTCAATCCCGCTCTGGCTGTAGAGGTTGGCGGTGGCCGAGATCCAGAAGGAACCCTTCCAGATCATCAGCCCGTTGGCATCGCGCGCACCGGCATCTGCGGTAGGCCCCGATTCGAACGCCATCACCGTGGCGTTGGGATCAGTCCAACTCTGGCGATAGACAAAGAACCCGGCGCCAATGGCGTGATAGCTCTTTGGCAGCGTTGCCAGCGGCACGCTCGACTGCGCCGGATCATAGCGCAGCAACTCATCGGCCAGTACGGCTCCCTCGTTGAACTCTTGTGTAGGCGTCTGCCCGATCAGGTCCAGCCAGGAGTGTATTTGCCCCGCCACCTCTCCGCTCGCATTGGGGAGGGCGTAAAGCGCGTACATCCGGTCGTAGCTGTAGAGAGAGGCGCGGCTGTCGCGCGGCTGCGCTCCGAACGGCACCTTGTAGACACCGCCGGGCAAGCTCGCGTGCATCCGCCACTGCAGCGTCGCCGCGAGGAAGGAGTTCGCGAGTGGCGCACCGGACGTGAGGAAGGCATCAGCGAAGCTGCCGACGCGCCAACTGCTGTCGTAGTTGGTGCCTTCGGACCACGCGCCACCTTCGCCTTCACCATTGAAGAACGGTACCGCCAGCGTATTCCACTTGGTCAACGCGAGCGCGCGATGCCACGCCGGGCGATCGGTGCCGCTGATCGCTCCGGTGCCGGTGTCATCCCCTGCAGCGGCGAGCGCCGCCGGCCCCGTCATCATGAAGCCCCAGAAATAATTGTTCTTGACGTTGCTGGTGCCCCACGCGCCGGCGCGCGCAGGTGTCGATTGCGGCCAGGTCCAGTCGGCGCGATTCATCAGCCAGGTCGCTGCCTGCTGACGCTGCGCCACACTGAGCCCATCGTAGCACCAGTCGAGTCCCATCGTGACCAGCGGTACCATGAAGCGGACGCCGTAGCCAGAGTCGTACTTCAGGTCGTTGCTCTCGACGGCGTAGCCCGTGAGAACCACACCGGCACGAGCCGCATACCGCGCATCGCGCGTTCCGAGATAGGCAAGGCAGAGTTCGGGGAGGAGGTAGACGTCGTTGCCACCCGTGGCCGAACCCTTGGCCAGTTGACCATCGGCGGCACTCTTCACCCGCAGCCAGCGCTGGGTCCCGTTGGCAACCTGGGTCTGCAGACGCACGATCCGATCGGGGGTCATCCAGACGCGCGGATGTGCCGGCAGCCCATCGGAAAGAAGCTGACGGAAGCTCACCACCAGCGCGCCAACGCCGCCGCCTGCAAGGGTCACGGTCTGCGCGGCCGTCACCGGGCCGAAATTGCTGCCCGACACCGAGAGTCCACTCGCGCGGACCGCATACTCGCCCGGCGGAAGGGAATCGAAGCGCGTGGTGGCGGAGAAGCGACGAGTGAAACCGGCTGGCCCGGTCAGATCAATCTGGGCGGGAGCCCCTGCAGGGAGTCCGGCGACATTAATGGTGAGAGCCGAGAGCCCCGCCACCGGTCCGGTAGTGCCGACCTGCATCAAGGAGGTGTCGGCAACGCCACAGGCACAGGTCGCGATCACCTGGAACTGACCCGCGACGTTGCCCGCGGTGTACAGCCCGACCGGCGAAATTGTGCCGCCCGTGGCGGTGTAACTCAACAGCGCCGGATGATCGGCGTTGTCGGACCAGGTCACCGCCGGGACGAACTGTTGAGTGGCGCCGGTATCGACAGCAGAGGACTCCGGGGTCAGTACCAGCTGTGTCGCTGTGAACGGACCCTTGATCGTGACAAGTGCCGTGTCGGCGACGCCGCAGCCGCAGGTCGCGATGACGGTAACCAGCCCCGGCGTCTCGGGCGCACGGTAAAGTCCGGTCGAGGAAATCTCACCGCTCGATGCCGAGTAGCTCACCGACGCTGGATGCTCGTGTCCGTCCGACCACCGCGCCTTCGCCTCGAACTGCAACGTGCCGGCGAGGTCGACGGTCGTCGAGTCGGGTGTCAGAATCAGGGCGCTCGCCTGGGGACCAACCCCAGTGGAATCGACGAGATCGGACGCGCAACCGGAGATTGCTATTGCGAGCAGGAGCTGGATGAGGCGCATGTGGGGCTCTGTCAGAATGTCAGGAATCGGCTGGCGCGATGCCGTGACGTCGCGCGACTTGCCGCAGGGCAGTGTCGCCCATTCGCAGCCCTGAATGGCACGAATCGCGCCCAGGAGAATCGTTACGTTCATCCCTGCACCAGACGGCATGGAACATCAGTATCGACGCGGGTTTGCGTGAGTTGTAGCGGTCGCCTTCTAGCGTGGTGCGCCAGTCAGGTGTCGAGAAATTTCTCCCTCGCAGATAAGCCGCGAGGCGATACCTCGCGGTTCTTGCAAGAATCGAGAGCTGCCCCCTTCGAACTAGGGGATCAACTGGAAGGTGGTGATGCTTCCGGCAGGGAGCGTCGTGGTGAAGCCGGGTCCTGTCAGGGTGACCGGATCGAGGACGCGCGCCGTCTCGAAGGAGGTGGTTCGCTCTGCGGTCATCTGCAGGACGCAGGGGGCACCGGCACCGAGGGTCACCTGCACCGACTTCTCGGCCGCGCCAGTATTGAGTGCCACCACCACGATGCGATTTCCCACCAGATACGCGGTCACCAGTACGGCGGGGTCGCTGCTGGTCGCATCGACCCTCACCGACCCCGGCAGCACGAACCGCGAATACTGCCCCATGGCCCAGTACTGCTTGTTCTTGACGAAGCCGCTGTAGAGTGGGCCGGTGGAGTTCACGGTGATCAACTGCGAACCGTTGTTCTCCCACTGGCCCAGGAAGCCCCACATGTAGTCCACGGCTGAAACGTTGTAGTCGCCCAGCATTGAATGCATCGTCCGTACCCAGATGAACCAGTCGGGGTTGTACCACTCGGTCATCCAGAGCGGGAGATTGTACTGCTTCGCCAGGGCCGAGAGTTCGGCAAGCGAGCCCGTGCTGGGCTGGCTCGGTGTGCCGAATCCGGTGTAGAGATGCGTCGCAATCGCGGCGACATATTGCCGCGCCACCGGGTCGCCGAGCACCGCCTGGGCGCGCGGCAACGCGACGCCGGGGTCGGCGTCATCGGGAATCACCAGCCGGGTCGGAATCCCTTCGACGGCGAGCTTCGCGCCGAGGCGCTTCACCGCCTCGCGGATGAACTCGGGCGAGAGGCCGTTGCCGTAGCCTGGTTCGTTGAAGATCGACCAGTAGGGGAGGGCGGCTCCCTGATCGCGCCACCGCCGGATGATGGCCATCGCCCATTCGACGTACTCGGCCGGATCGCTGTGGCTCATCCAGGCCTCGCCGCCGATCGGGGCGCCGAACCAGGTGTTCAGCCCGAACGGGCGCGCCGCCTTGACGTACTCCACGTGGCCGTCGAGCCGCTTCCAGCGAAAGTCAAAGCGAGAAAGGTCCGTGACTGCCGGATCGGAATTGTCATTGGCGATCTCCACTCCGGGATCGGTGGCGTAACGCATCCGGGTGAGGTGGAGGTCGGTGTAAAGCGCAGCGAGAATGCGCGCCTGATCGGCAGCCGGAACGAGCACTGCCCCCCGCTGGGTCGCCTGATCGAAGGTGTTGGTGAGATGGGGGTCGTCGAAGAGGCGGATGGTGGTCCCGAACCCATCGATGGTCTGGCGGCGCGACTGCGAATTGACCACGACGCTCACCGCGGCCGCCGGCAGTATCCCTGCGGGCATGACGCAGGCGTTCGGCGGTGGCGGTGGCGGAGGCGTTTGTGAGACGATCGCGTCCTGACCCGAGCAGGCCGCAGCCGAGACGCAGCCGAACACAACGGCCGCGAACACGCGGCGACGAGAGAGCTTCTGGTACGCCGTAGTCGTCACGAAGACACCACTCCTGCCGGACCGAGATCCGGAACTGGGGACAGCCCGGAAAGGGAGCCGTCTGGAGACGTGGGACGGTCCCGGCGACACACTCCGAGACCCGGGATCAGAATTTTCTCAGGTATTCGATCACTTTGCGTCGCTCATCGGAATCCTTGACGCCGCCAAACGACATCCTGGTCCCTGGGGCAAACCCCATGGGGTCGCGCAGGAAGCTGTCGAGCCGCTCTGGACTCCAGCGACCGCCGACATGCCGCAGTGCGTTCGAGTATGAGTAGTCGGTGAGACTGGCGACTTCGCGGCCGAAGGCTCCTTTCAGAGTGGGGGCCAGCGCCGTGCCGATTCGTGCTGCCTCGTGACAGCCCCGACACTGTTCAAAAGCGCTCTCGGGTGTGGACCCCTGCCGTGAGCGCATCACCGTCACCATGTCGCCTTCGTCGGTCCAGATCTCGATCTCACCGTTGGCGCCTTGCACAAGATCCCGAATGCGGCGGCCGATGAAAATCTGTTCCACATAGATCGCGTGGCCATCGCGAAGCCGGGTTCGCCAGAGACTCCGGTCCTTGAGCGACGAGAGCATCAGGTCGCCCTCCCACTCCGGAAATGCGGTACCCGAGATCTCGATCAGGTTCGAGATGCCGATCGAGGGCATGAAGGCGTAAGCCGGTTCCGCGAAGGTCCCGTGGTCACGGCCTTCGGGGTTGGGCGGCCAGTAGTGCGCGCCATACTGGGTTCCGTAGGTAACCAGTGGCCAGCCGTAGTTGCGCCCAGCCACCAGGAGATTGAGCTCATCCCCACCCTGTGGGCCGTGTTCGGTTTCCCAAATCCTTCCCTGCCGATCCACCAATAACCCCTGGGGGTTGCGATGCCCTCGGGTAAACTGCTGCCACCGCCGCGTCACCGGGTCGCGCCGGAACACCTTGCCATAGTCACTCGCACTGTCCTGCGGAAAGTCCGGCACTTCGACGCCGTCGTAACCGAAGTCGCCGGTCGTGAGCAGTAGGGCGTGGTCGGCGGTGAGCGCGATCCGGCCGCCGGTCTCGATGTCGTCGAACCCTTTGGTGGGTGGCAGGCACGGCTGCGACTCGAATTCTGTCGTCCACGGCCGATCGGGCATGGTCGAGACGCCTGCGGCGGTCACTGCTGCCGAAGAGACACGCAGCGCAAAGCACTTTTCGGTGTGACGCCAGACTTCGTGGGCGAGGTAGATGCGTATCGGGGTGACGGTGGTGTCGATCGCCATGCCGGTGACCCGCAGGCGCAGCGCTGCCGCGGAGTCCGGCTGGTCGGCGAGATAGCCTGATCGGTCCATCGGCGGCGGCAGTGACAGACGCTCCGCGAGGAGAGGACTCTCGGAGGAGGCGTGCCTCATACGGAAGAGCGTGCCGCGGCCCGTGACCACGAGGTAACCCGATCCCAGCCGCACAATCGCCCCGCCGTCTCCGAGCGCCGGCCCCGTCAAACCCGGCTGTGTCCGCACCTCGAGCGTCAGCAGTCCGGTCGATATCACCTTCACCACCTCGGCAGTGGCGTCACCCGTGCGCTTGACAGTTCGCACGACAGGCACGCCAAGCGCGAGGCCGAGGAGCGTCGCGAGGGGTACCAGGATCCGACCGCGGCGATGCTCGACAGCCCGGACTGTCGCCAGCAGCACGGAGATCCCGAAACCGGTCGCAATCAGGCCGCGCGAGGCCCCGGTGTTGCCGATGGATCGGAGGGCCACCAGGGCCAGATAGGCGCTCAGGAAGACCGCCGCGGCGGACACCAGAATCCTGGGGAAGGCCGCGCGCACGCCCCGGCGGGGGAGGCGGGCGAGGTATACCGCGATGGCCAAGTGCGAGGCGGCCATGGCCCAGAGTTCGCCATAGTAGCGCGGCGGCAGGACCCAGGGGGCTTCGCCACGCTGCAACAGCGTAGCCCCACCCACCACGATCCCCGCCGCGAGGACGTCCCACAGCCACGGGACGAGTATGGCGCGGTCGGCTGAACCCTCAGGCATCTCCACCTCGTTGCAAGTGGTCACGTTGCACCAGGCGACTGATCTGGAGCAAGCTACACCACGCGCCCTGAAACCGATGCGCTCGCGCCACAGACAGGACTGAAACGTCCCGTGAGTGATGCGATTTTTCCACAGTGGCGCGTTCATTCCAGATCGTTAGCTTGCCCCCCGGTCCCCCCCCCCCGATCAATCCTTAGACACGAGTTGCCGGTGCGCAAGTTTGCACTCGGCGCAGCAGCATTGCTGTGCCTAGTTGGCTGTCAGACTGATCCGACGGCCGTCCCCGAGATGTCCAGCAGCGCCGCCCCGGCCTTGAAGGTCGCCGGCGATTCGCTCGATGGCTATATCGTCGTATTCCGGAATTCGGCAGGCGACGTCCCCGGATTGTCGCGGAACCTGGTGGCGGCGCATCATGGCGTGTTGACGCATACCTACGTCAGCGCGGTGCACGGCTTTGCCGCGCGCCTTTCGGCCGGCGAAGTCGCCTCACTCCGCAACCACCCCGACGTCGCGAGCATCGAGCGCGACCAGATCGTGAGCATCTCGGGCGTCCAGCTGTCGGCGCCGTGGGGCCTCGACCGGATTGATCAACCCGCGTTGCCGCTCAACGGGAGCTACAACTACGGGCCGACGGGTGCGGGCGTGCGAGTGTACATCCTCGACACCGGTATTCGCACCACCCATGCGGATTTCGGTGGCCGCGCCTTCAGCGCCTACACCGTGATCAACGATGGCAACGGCACCAATGATTGCAACGGACACGGCACCCATGTCTCCGGCACCGTCGGTGGCACGACGAGTGGTGTCGCGAAGGGTGTGACCTTGTATGCGGTACGCGTGCTTGATTGTAGCGGCAATGGCCTGATGTCTGGTGTCGTCGCCGGCGTCGATTGGGTTACCGCGAACGCTGTGAAGCCGGCGGTCGCGAACATGAGTCTCGGTGGCGCCGTGTCGACCGCACTCGATCAGGCAGTGCAGAACTCCATCAATGCCGGGATCACCTATGCGGTGGCCGCCGGGAACAGCGCAACCGATGCGTGCACCAGCTCGCCGGCACGCGTTCCGGCAGCGTTGACTGCAGCGGCCTCGACCAGCAACGACGACCAGGCGTCGTTCTCCAACTTCGGCACCTGCGTCGATCTCTTCGCGCCGGGTCAGGGGATCATCTCCGACTACAACACCAGCGATGTCGCGACCGCGCAGATGAGTGGCACTTCGATGGCATCGCCGCACGTTGCCGGGGTGGCCGCGCTCTATCTCCAGACCGCGCCGACCGCGACCCCCGCGGCCGTTGCCGCCGCACTCGTCAACAATGCCGTAAATGGTGCCGTGAAGTCGGTCGGTGCTGGCACGGCGAACAAGTTGCTGAACGTCTGGCTGGTCGGCGCTCCGTTGCCGCCACCACCGCCACCACCACCGCCACCGCCGCCGGTCAACAACCCGCCGGTCGCCTCCTTCACCTGGAGCTGCCCGGGCCTGACTTGCACGCTGAACGCCACCGGCTCGACCGATGACGGCTCGATCGTGAGCTATGCCTGGAACCTGGGCCGATTCCCCAATCCGACTGGCACTGGTGCGATCCTCTCGGTGACCTACCCGCACAGCGGCGACCGCACCGTCACACTCACGGTCACCGACAACGACGGCAAGAGCAGCAGCATCACCAAGATCCTGACGGTCGGCGTGGTCGTCGATAACCCGCCCGTGGCGAACTTCACCTCGAGCTGCGTCTACCTCGTCTGCACGCTGAATGGTGGTTCGTCCACCGACGACGGCAGCATCCAGAGCTACAGCTGGTCGCTGACCGGCGGCAGCCCGCTCACCGCAGTCGGCGTGGGGCCGGTCGTGACCTACCCCGCGAGCGGCACGCGCAACGTGACCCTGACCGTCACCGACAACAGCGGGAAGACCAGCAGCATCACCAAGAGCATCACGGTGACGGCGGCCCCGGTCGACAACCCGCCCGTCGCGAACTTCAGCTGGACCTGCAACTACCTCACCTGCACGCTCAACGGCGCCCTCTCCAGCGATGATGGCACCATCCAGCTCTACGGCTGGAGCCTGCCCGGTGGAACTCCTCCGACGGCAACCGGGGTGACTCCTTCGGTGTCCTACTCGACCGCCGGAGCCAAGAGCGTGACCCTCACGGTCACCGACAACAGCGGCAAGACGACCAGCGTCACCCAGACCGTCACGGTCTCGGCGCCGCCACCGCCGGTCAATAACCCACCGGTCGCCAACTTCGTCTGGAGCTGCAACGCGGCGTTCACCTGCGCCCTCGACGCCACCTCCTCGACCGATGACGGCTCGATCGTGAGCTACGCCTGGAATCTGGGCCGCTACCCGGACCCCACGGGGACCGGGGCCGTGCTCACGGTGGTCTACCCCCACAGTGGCAACCGGACGGTGACCCTGACCGTCACCGACAACGGCGGCAAGACCGCCAGCATCACGAAAACCCTCCTGCTTCCCTGAGATGGTGCGAACCTTGCTTACTTCCTGAGTCTGCCCCATCGGGGCGCCTCCACGCCCTCAGGGACTCAGGGAGCAAGCATGAAGACGGTGATCCTGGCCGGCGGGCTCGGCACCAGGCTGTCCGAGGAAACGGCTCTGCGCCCCAAACCGATGGTGGAAATCGGGGGGCGCCCGATTCTCTGGCACGTGATGTCGATCTATGCCAGCCACGGATTCCGTGAATTCGTGATCGCCTGCGGCTACCGGGGCGAGGTGATCAAGCAATATTTCCACGACTATTCCGTCCACGCGGCCGACTGGCGTATCGACCTCCAGAGTGGCGAACGGACCCAACTCAACCAGCAGGCCCCCGACTGGCGCATCCACGCGGTCGACACCGGGCTCAATACCATGACCGGTGGTCGACTCCGACGCCTCCGGCCGATGTTGCAGGACGAGACCTTTATGGTGACCTACGGCGATGGGCTGAGCGATATCGATATCGCCGCGCTTGTCGCCTTTCATCGCTCCCACGGCAAACTCGCCACCGTGACCGCCGTCCATCCCCCGGCCCGCTTCGGGGCCATGGAACTCGCTGACGATCGGGTCCGCCGCTTCTCGGAGAAACCGCAGACCGATGTCGGCTGGATCAACGGCGGCTTCTTCGTCTTCGAACCGGGCGTGCTCGACCTGCTCGAGAGCGATGAGGACTCCCTCGAGCGCCAGCCGCTGGAACGACTCGCAGCGGCAGGTGAACTGATGGCGTTCCGTCACGAAGGCTTCTGGCAGCCGATGGATACCCTGCGCGAAAAGAAGCAGCTCGACGAACTCTGGGATGGCGGCCATGCGCCGTGGGCTCCTCGCGGGTGACGGATGCGCTGAGTGCCTGGTATCGTGGCCGCCGCGTGCTGGTCACGGGACACACCGGCTTCAAGGGGTCGTGGCTGGTGGCCTGGCTGCGGCAGGCCGGTGCGATCGTCACCGGATATGCGCTGGCCCCCGAGAGTGGTGGTCCGGCGCTCTTTCGTGATGCCCGACTTGCCGAGGGAATTACCTCGCACCTCGGCGACATTCGCGACGCGGCTGCTCTCGAAGCGGCCACCTTGTCGGCGGCGCCGGAACTGGTCTTTCATCTGGCAGCGCAATCGCTGGTGCGCCGCTCGTATCGGGAGCCGCTGGAGACTTTCGCGACCAATGTGATGGGAACGGCGCACGTCCTCGAAGCAGTCCGTCAGACGCCTGAAGTCCGCGCCGTCGTGGTCGTCACCAGCGACAAGTGTTACGAGAATGACGGCAGTGGCAAGCCGCTCCACGAAGACGCCCCGATGGGCGGGCACGATCCCTACAGCGCGTCGAAGGGGTGCACCGAACTGGTAACCACCGCGTGGCGTCGCTCCTTCCTGGCCGAGCGAGGGATCGCGGTGGCATCGGCACGCGCGGGCAATGTCTTTGGCGGCGGCGACTGGGCCGAGGATCGGCTGATTCCCGATCTCGCGCGTGCGGCGGGTCGCGACGAGGTGGCGACGATCCGCCATCCCCTCGCCGTTCGACCGTGGCAGTACGTGCTCGAACCGCTGCACGGCTATCTGCTCCTCGGGCGTGCCCTCATCGAGCAGGGTGATGCCGTTGCCGAAGGGTGGAACTTCGGCCCCTCCGCCAGCGATGCGCTCACCGTGCGCGAAATCGCGGCGCGCCTTGCCAGCGTCTGGCCGCGCGTTCGAGTCCGCGAGGCGCCCGATGCCGCGGCGGTACACGAAGCACCCACGCTGACCCTCGATGCCTCGAAGGCGGCACACCGCCTCGGCTGGCATCCGCTCCTCACGCTCGATGCAGCACTCGAGCGCACTGCGGCATGGTACCGTGACGCCCTCGCCGCGCCCGACGACATCCCCGCGCTCGTGGAGCGGCACCTGGGCGCGTTCACTGACGCCATTTCTTCATCCGCCCCCGCTGCTGCGGGCGCCCGGAGCAGCTGATGACCCGTGCCCAGACCGAACCCATGCGCGTCCCCTACGGCCAGAGTGTCTACGGCGAAGAAGAGATCGCGGCCGTTGAGCGCGTGCTTCGGAGCACGACCCAGATGGGCACGAATGTGCGTGCCTTCGAAGCGCGGATCGCCGAGCTCTTTGCCAAGCAGCACGGCGTGATGGTCAACTCGGGTTCGAGTGCGCTGCAGCTCGCAGTGGAACTCCTGGCACTTCCGGCGGGCGCGGAAGTCATCACCCCTGCGCTGACTTTCGCGACCACCGTGGCACCACTGGTGCGAGCCGGGCTGACGCCGGCGTTTGTCGACGTGGAGCCGGACACGTTCAACATCGATGCCGAGCAGATCGAGGCGATGATCACGCCCGCCACCCGGGCGGTGATGGTGCCGTCACTCATCGGCAACCTTCCCGACTGGGATCGCATCGCCGCGATCGCCGTCGCGCACAACCTGATCGTCGTCGAAGACAGCGCCGACACGCTCGGCGCCACCCTGCGCGGCACCAGCACCGGGACGCGGTCGGTCATCAGCACCACGTCGTTCTACGGCTCGCACGTCATCAACTGCGCCGGCAATGGCGGGATGCTCTGCATGAACCGCGACGACTGGGCCGATGAGGCCCGCCTGCTGCGGAGCTGGGGACGATCGTCCTCGCTCTTCGTGGAGTCGGAACGGATCGAGAATCGCTTCGATGTCGATGTCGGCGGGATTCCGTACGACGCGAAGTTCGTCTTCTCGCGCCTCGGCTACAATCTCGAGCCTTCGGAAATGGGCGCGGCCTTCGGGCTGGTGCAACTCGATCGCCTCGCCGGCAACATCACCGCGCGCGATGCCAACTTCGCGGCACAGCACGCCTTTTTCTCGGAGTACGCCGAGTGGTTCATCCTGCCCCGGCAGATGAAGCAGAGCGTGACCGGGTGGCTCGCCTTCCCGATGATCGTGCGCGACAACGCGCCGTTCACGCGACGCGACCTGCAGATCCATTTCGAGAAGCAGAACATCCAGACCCGTACCGTGTTCACGGGGAACATTCTCCGGCAGCCCGGCTTCGCGCAGATCCAGCGGAAGGAAAGCGCGGCCGGCTACCCGAATGCTGATCAGGTGATGCGCGGGGGGATGCTGCTCGCGTGCCACCACGGCCTTGTCGCGGCACAGCTCGAATACATCCATGACGTCTTCCGCGGTTTTGCCGCCGGATATCGCTAGCGTGCGCCTGGCTTTCAACGGACAGCGCTTCGCCGGCCAGCGCCTTGGCGTCGGACGCTATCTCGAGTACCTGCTGCGCCACTGGGCGCGGATGCTGACGCCGGAGGAATCGGTCTCGGTATTCGTGCGCCAGCCGCTTGAGGCCGACCTCGTGGCGCTGCATCCGCGGATTGTGCCGGTACTGCTCGAATCGGCGATGTCGGGACTGCCGTGGGAGAACCTCCGGCTGCGCGGCCCGGCCTCGCGGCACGACGTCCTCTTCTGCCCCGCGTATACGGCACCGGTGGGATATCAAGGGCGGCTGGTGGTCGCCACCCATTCGGTCAATGAAGCGCAGCCTGGCGCGCATGGCTGGCGCTATCGCCAGACTTACTCCCGGCTGCACCGGCATTCGGCGCGCATTGCCGACATGGTGATCGTCCCGGCCGAATCGACGCAGGACGAAGTCGTGCGGCACTACGGAGTCAGTCGCGATCGGATCGCCGTGGTGCCCCAGGGCGCCGATGACGCCTTCCAACCGGTGACCGACCTGGCGGCACTACGCGCCGTGCGCCAGCGCTACTTCGGCGGCGACCGCCCGTATCTGCTCTTCGTTGGCAAGTGCTCCGAGCGGCGCAACATCCCGATGCTGCTCCGCGCCTTTGCCCAGCTCCGGCAGGTAGAGAAAATTCCGCACGGCCTGCTGCTCTTCGGACCGAATCACGAAGGGCTCCCGCTGGCACAGCTCTGTCAGGAACTCGGCATCAGCGATGACGTGGTACAGACCGACGGCAAGGTTGAACGTCACACCGACCTGGTGCCGATCTACGCCGGCGCCGATCTGTTCGTCCACCCGTCGGAGTTCGAGGGGTGGTCAATGACCACCGTCGAGGCGCTCGCCTGCGGCACCGCTGTGGTGGCGAGCGACCGTGGGGGCCTGGGAGAAGTCGCCCGGGGCCACGCCCTGATGGTTGAGGAGCCGTCGGTCGACGCCTTTGCCGATGCCATTGGCCGGGTCCTGCACGACAGCGCCATGCGCGCCGACCTGCAGCGTCGCGCGCGCGAGCGGGGGAAATCACTCCGCTGGGAAGTCACCACCCGAGAGACCCTCGACGTCATTCGCGACGTCGCGGCAGGTTCACGCTCATCCGAGGACTCAGCGGCATGAACACGATGACCAGCTGCCGTGCCTGCACCAGCGGCAATCTTCTGATGTACCTCCCGCTCGGCCATCACCCGGCCGCCAATGCCTTCCTGCGCCCCGATCAGCTCGGCAAGCCCGAAGCGCGCTGGCCGCTCGACACGCACGTCTGCCTCGACTGTGCCCTGATCCAGGTGCCCGACAAGCTGCCGCCCGATTTCTTCGTCGACTACCTCTACATCCCGTCGGCGTCGGCCACCATGCACGCGCACTTCAAGGAGACCGCGCGCCGCTTCAAGGAGAAGCTGATCACCGCCCCCGGACAGCGGGTGGTCGACATCGGCTGCAATGACGGCTTGCTGCTGGGCGCCTGCCGCGATGCCGGGCTCACCACCCTCGGCGTGGATCCGGCGGCGAACATCGCCGAGATGGCACGCGCGAATGGTCTCGAGGTCTTCAACGAGTATTTCACGGCCGAATCTGCCGGGCGCATCCTGGCGCAGTACGGCCCCGCGCAGGTGATCGTGACCACGAACACTTTCAATCACATCGACAACCTCCACGGCTTCGTGCAGGGCGTTGTGACGCTGCTCGCACCCGAGGGCACCTTCGTCATCGAAGTACCCCAGGCGCTCACCTGCATCGAGCAAAACGAATTCGACACCGTTTACCATGAGCATCTCTCGGTCTTCTCGGTCACCTCACTCGCGGCACTCGGCAAGTTCTTCGGGCTCCAGGTGGTTGATGTCGATGAGTTGCCGATTCACGGTGGCTCGATGCGGGTCTATCTCCGTCGGCAGGGCCCGGCGAGCCCCGTGGTGGCACAGTGGCTCGAGCGTGAACGCAATGCGGGACTGTTCGAGCCAGCCACGTATGCCGCGCACGCCGCCCGGGTCGAGTCGATCCGCACCGAGTTGATGACGCTGTTGCTCGACCTCAAACGACAGGGAAAAGTGCTTGCGGGCTACGGCGCGCCGGCCAAGGGGAATACCCTGTTGAACTACTACGGCATCGGCCCCGACCTGCTCGAGTTCCTGGCCGACCGCAATGCGCTCAAGCAGGGGCGCTGCTCACCGGGCATGCATATCCCGGTCGTCTCCCCCGATGAGATCGGGAAGCAGAAGCCGGACTATCTGCTGATCCTGGCGTGGAATTTCGGCGACGAAATCATGGCGCAACAGGAAGCCTTCCGCGCCGGTGGCGGCAAGTTCATCCTGCCGATTCCGACGCCGCGAGTGGTGGGATGACGCTGGCGGCCGGACGATGACCACGAGTAGCGCGGTACTGGTCACCGGGGCGACCGGGTTTCTCGGTTCGCACCTCGTGCATCGGCTCGTGAGCGAGGGGCGCGACGTCCATATCTACGTTCGCGAGGCAAGCGAGGGCGCCCGACTCGCCGATGTGGCAGGGCGGATCACCCGCTGGGTCGGCGACATCAACGACGCAGCGTCAGTGCTGCACGCGCTCACTGAATCTCGCGCCGAGGTCGTGCTCCATTGCGCGGGCGATACCTCGACCCGGAAATTCGACGGCGACTGGGACGCGATCGACCGCGCCATGCACGTCAACCTTTTCGGCACCCTCACCTTGCTCCGCGCGGCCGGCGAGCCCGGCGCGCAGGTGCGCCAGCTGATCCGCCTCGGTGGGCTCGAGGAGTACGGCACCGCGCCGACGCCCTGGTCCGAGGAGATGCGGGAGGAACCGTCATCGCCCTACTCGGCGAGCCAGGTGGCGGCCACCCACGCGTGTCAGGCGTTGCAGCCGCACCTCCCTTTCAGTGTGATGACGTTGCGGCCCGCCCTCGTCTACGGACCAGGTCAGTCGCGCGACTTCCTGATCCCGGCCCTGATCACGACGCTGCTCCGCGGGGGCCGCTTCCCGATGACCGACGGCCAGCAGCATCGCGACCTGATCTTCGTGCACGATCTGGTCGATGCCGTGCTCGCCGCCATGCGACACCCCGAGGTGCGCGGTGCCGTCATCAACATTTCGGCGGCGCAGGAATGGAAGATCGTCGACGTGGCACGTCAGATCGCGCGGCTCGTTGATGCCGAAGCATTGCTCGACATCGGCGCCCTGGCACAACGTCCGGGTGACCTGACCCACCTGGTGGCCCGGAACGATCTCGCGGCCGAACTGCTGGGGTGGTATCCACGGGTCTCACTGGAGGCAGGACTAGCGCAGACGGTGGCCGCCTACCGGCCTGCCCCTGCTGCGGACGCCTCAAGCTGATGTCGGGCCCGTTACGCGAGCGAATCGGCACCACCGTGTTGCCCTTCTCGGCACTGGCCATCGCCGACATGGCAGGCAAGCTGCTCGCGTTCCTCACGATTCCGATGATCACGCGTCGTTTTGGCGATGGTGGCTTCGGCAATATCGGTGTGGCGACACAACTGATGCTCTTCGCCGTGCTGGTCGGGACCTGCGGCCTCGACGTCTATTCGGTGCGGACGGTCGCGCGTGCACCGGGCACCCTCGGGCGGTGGGCCAGCACGGTGATCCTGCTGCGACTCTCGCTTGGCGCCATCGCCTACGCGGTATTGCTGGCGCTTGCGTTTCTGGTCCCGCAGTATCGTGCCGTCGCGCTACTGATCGCGGTGTTCGGCCTCTCGCTCTTCACGCGCTCGCTCTATCTCGACTGGGCGGCTCAGGCGCTGCGGGCAACACGCGTGCTCGCGAGCGCGATGTTCTCGATCCAGCTGATCTACTTCGGGCTGGTGACCCTGGCCATCACGATCGGCGCCAGCATCTGGAGTATCGCACTCGCGCAGGTCACGGCCGAAGCGCTCACGGCGGCCGGCCTCTTCTACTGGTTTCATCACCACGCCGCCGCCTTTGAGCGACCCTTGCCGCTGCGCGAATGGCCGGCCGTACTGAAGGAGTCGTCGCCGTTTGCGGGGTCGCAGGTCCTCCGCGGTGCCTCACTCGGGCTCGATCTGGTATTGCTGAGCCTCTTCGTGATTCCAAGCGCCGAGATCGGCTGGCTCAGCGGGGCGCTCAAGATCTTCCAGCTCTGCAGCGGAACCGCGGCCGTCTATTTCCTGATTCTGCTACCTCGTCTCAGCCGCAGTGCCGCCATCGGCACCGATGCGATGACGCAGGAGCTCGGTCACTCCTTCCGCGTGATCGTTCCCCTCGCGGCCGCGACCGCGGTCGGGGTCGGGTTCTTTGCGCGCCCACTGTTGCAGCTCATCGGCGGGTCGAGCAGCTTCGGCGCGGCCACGCTCAGTTTGCAAGTGCTGCTGGCCGCAGTGGTCGTCGGACTCGTCAACGGCCACTACCGCAACGCGCTCTTCGCCCTGGGTCGGCAGCACGATGATTTCCGGAACGTCACGGTGAGTTCCATCGTCCACCTGGCTCTCAAAGCCGCATTGATTCCCGCCGTCGGCATTCTCGGCATCGCTCTTGGCACGCTCGGCGGCGAGGCGGTATTGACGGCACTTGGCGCGAGGACATTGCGTCGCGCGGTTCGCCTGGCCCCGGCGTTTGCGACCCCGCTCGACACGCCCGCCCCTCCCATCATCGCAGGAGTCGACCATGATCCGTTCTGACGGCGCACCGCCACTGACCGCCGCTTCCGGAACCGACGAGTGCGCTACACCACGCGAGTTTGCCGCGATGTTCTCGGTCGCGGTCGGTTTGCGGGTGCTGGTGTTCGTGATCATGACGGTCTGGGGAGGGTTCGCGGTCCGCGACTACGCCGAGTGGGCCGACGGCAAGAGCTACCTCTGGATGGCACAGGCAATCGGCGGTGCGCCGCCCGCGTACCTGCGCGACTACGACTATCGCGTCTTTCCCGGCTTCCCTGCGCTGCTCTCGCTGGCCTTTCTGCTCAAGCTTCCGCTGGCGTGGGTCGCGTTGACGATCAACTGGCTTACGGCAGGATTGTCGGCGGTCTTTGCGGCAAAGATCTGCAGCGATCGGCGCATCGGCTGGGCAGTTGCCACCTTCACGCCGCAGTGGCTGCTCGACAGCAGCATGGCGATGACGGAGTCGATGATGGTCTGCCTCATGCTCAGCGGCGTGCTGCTGGCGCAGCGCAAGCGGGGCGTCCTCGGTGGCATCCTCTCCGGCCTGGGCGGCCTGGTCCGCCCGATGGTCTGCTTCGCTGTGATCGGACAGATGGTGCAGGACGCCTGGCAACGTCGCTGGCGGCAGGCGTTCCTCCACGGGCTTGCGGCGGCGGTTACCGTCGGTGCCGGCTACCTGATTCTGCAGCTCACGACCGGCGACGCGTTGCGCGGCCCGCGAGTCTACGCCACGCACGAATGGGCCTACGGTGGTCACATGTTTTCCCTGCCGGGCTACTCGATCTATGCCACGACGCGGTATGAGCACGTCCCGCCGTGGACCCTGGCATACATCCTGGTGCATGTGCCGATCGTGCTTGCCGCCTGCCTGATGCTGCTGGTGCGCTGGTGGCGCGAGCGCGAGAATGTCGATCCCCTGCTGTCGCTGATGGCGCCGTGGCTCTGGACGAACACGCTCTTCGTGCTCTGTGTCGGGGCGCAGTGGGGATTGCTGCAGTTTCCGCGACTGATCCTGGTCGCGCTGCTGCCCCTCCTGTGGACTTTCCGGGCCTGGCTGCCGCGACGCGCTGCGGGCTATGCGATCTTCGCGGTGATCTCGGTGTTCATCTCCGTGACGATGTTCACGCTGATCTGATGTCATCGAGCCGATAGACCAATGAGCGTGCCTGCCAGGCCCCGTCGACATCTCGACCTGATCGGGATCAACCTTGCCCTGCTGCTGATTGCCTGTGCAATCGCGACGCGCGCCCGGGCACTTCGCTTCAATGCGCTGCGGCTCCACCCGCACTGGGTGGCGACGAAGCCGAACCTGGCGCGTGCTGTCATGGGAGCAACCTATTTCCTTGAGGAGCCGCAAACCCTCGATCGAGGGCGGCTCCATCTGGGCGCCTGGTTCGGCTTTCAGGAGGTGCGCTATGACGCTCCCCTGCCATTGCGCCGACTCGAGGCGACGGTTGGCGTCGAAGCCGACGGCTATCTCATTGTGCTCCACGACATCACACCCGATGGTTTCTCCGGTGTGCGACTCAGCGCCCGGCGGGATCTGCCCAGCATTCGCTTCCGGGCCGGGCCCGGCGGCGAGTTCCTCAGCTCCGCGCCCGTTCCCCTGGCCCTCGCCCCGGGGAGCGCACATCATGTGACACTGGAGTTCGCCGACAGCGCACTGTCGATTGCAGTCGACGGACGGCTCGTCGCATCCGAACCTCATCACTCGTCGTTGCAGCAGATCGGTTTCCGCAGCGGCCAACGCGATGCCTGGGTCGATGACGTGGCATTCACCACTACCGACAATCGTGTCGTTCGAGAGGATTTCACGAATCGGCAACGAGTGAACCGGAACACCATGGTGCTGTTCGCCCTGGCGACGATCGGCCTCGGCGTCCTGACGGCGCTCGTACTCACGCTGCACCGCACTCCGGCGCGGACGGTCGGGTTGTGGCTGGTGCTCCTGAATCTCACACTGATGGTATTGGCAGCGGCCGCCTATGGCTATCAGTACTTCGTCCCCAAGCGGTACCCGTTCGAAACGGGGTCGCTCAAGCAGGATGAAAGCAGCCAGATTTCCGAAGCGCAGCACCGGACGATCCGGGAGCTGCTGCAGCGCTACCCCGCCGGCTCGCATGGTGGCGAACAGCGGCTTCTCCTGCTCGGATCGTCGCAGACCTGGGGCGCCGGCGCTTCCCGCCTTGAAGATGTCTGGGGCACCCGACTCGAAGCGTTGCTCGCTCGCCAGCTCCCCGCAGCCCACATCGTCTGCATCAACGCGGGCGTCTCGGGGTTGACGTCGCGCCAGGTGTATGGCCTGCTCGACGAACTCCTGCCACTGGCGCCGCAGGCCGCGATCATCACGCTGTCGAGCAACGACGTGGACACCGCGTCATTCCGGGCGCATCTCGATTCGATCCTCACTCGGCTCAAGCGCGCCGGCGTTGCCCCGGTGGTAGTGCTCGAGCCGAACTCCCCCGAACAAATGGCAAGCGACAGCCGACTCGGGGATATCCATATCAAGCATTCAATCCTGCGCGACGTCGCACGACAGGCGAATGTGCCAGTCGTCGACATGCAGGAATTCCTCGCTGCGAGCCAGCAACGCGGCCTGCTCTGGTGGGACTTCGTTCACCTGACCTCGTTTGGTCAGACGCTCGTTGCGCAGCACCTTGCGGAGCTGGTGCCAAACCTCCTCCCCGCCCTCGCCTCCGGGAATCCCTAGATATGCCCCAGCCCACGCAGCGACCTGCGAGTCGCGGGAAGCGCATCGTCTTCACCCTGGTGATGGTATGCCTCCCCTTCGTGCTCCTCGCGCTCATCGAAGGGACGGCCAGTTTCGCACTCTTCGCGCGCGCCGTGCGGCGTGATCGGGTGGCCGAGGAGGTACACACCGAACGGGACACCCTGCTCGGCTGGATCAATCTGCCCGATGTATCGCGCCCGGACATGTACGCCAAGGGAATCGGCCTGCACACGAACCACCAGCGCTTCAGGCATCGTGGCGAAGTGACGGCGACGCCCGCCCCAGGCACTCGGCGAGTGATCTGCTCAGGGGACTCGTTCACGCTCGGATTCGGCGTGGGTGATGCGGAGAACTGGTGCGCCCTGCTCGCCAGCGATCATCCCGGCATTGAATCGATCAACATGGGACAAGGCGGCTACGGGCTCGACCAGGCGTACCTCTGGTATTTGCGCGACGGCCTCGGGCTGCATCCTGATGTCCAGATCTTCGCGTTCATCCTCGCGGACTTCGGTCGGATGCGTTATACCCGGCTCAACGGATATCCGAAGCCCCAACTCGCGCGCTCGGGTGATACCGTTCGCGCCATTGGCGTGCCGGTGCCTTCACCTGGTCTCGGCCCGCTATTCCAACGAATGCAGAATGCTTCGCGAGGCTTGCGCACCTTCGCGCTGTTCAACGCCTTGATGGGTGATGACCCGCGCTGGAGCGACCCCGCCATCACCGACAGCGCGACCTGGGAGGTCGCCCGCGCGGCGCTCCGCGATCTGGCGCGGCGCGACAGCATCGCCGGTGTGAAGCTGGAGGTGGTCTTCCTCCCAATGGCCGATGACTACAAGGGAGAGAACGCGGTCAGGTGGCGCCGCTGGGCGAAGGCCTCGGCAGATCGTGGCGAGTTCGCCTACGTTGACCTGATTGACTCATTCCGACGAATGGCGCCCGACTCCGTTGATGCGATGTTCCTGACCGAAGATGCGATCGCCTTCCACGGCGCCGCGGGCCATTACACCGTTCGCGGCAATCGGTGGGTTGCCGACCAGCTCAACCAGCTTTCCGTTATTTCCGGCCCCGGCGATGCCGGACCTTAGCACATCGAACGCTCGTCTCCCTCAGTACTGGAGCCACACATGCGCGTCGTAGTCATCGGACTGGGCAACGCTGGTACCACGCTGCACCTGCCGGCGCTCGCCGGTCTCGCGGGGGTTGCAACCGTGGGCGCCATGGACCTCGACGCCGACCGGCGCGCGAAGGCGGCCGCCACCTTCGGCGTTCCTGTCTTCGATGATTTCGACGTGATGATGACGACCACCAAACCCGACGTCGTGATGATCGGCACGCCGCCGGACTCACACGCTGACTACTGTCTGCGATCCTTTGCCGCTGGCGCTCATGTCCTCTGCGAAAAGCCGTTCGTGGCCTCCCTTGCCGAAGCCGACACGGTGATCGCCGCCGCGCGAGCCGCTGGTCGCCGGCTCGCGCTGAACCACGAATTCCGGGAGATGCCGATCTTCCGCGCCGTGCGCGATGCCGTCGGGAGCGGAGAGAATGGCGGGCTCGTCTTCGCGCAGGTCTGGCAGCTGATGGACTTGCCGCCGTGGGCCGAACCGGGATGGCGCGGGCAGATGCTGCAGCGCACCTTGTATGAAGCGGGGGTGCACCTGGTCGATTTCCTGATGGCGTTGTTCGGGGAGCGCCCGATTTCGGTGGATGCGCGGACCTCGACCTGCGGCGTGCGGGAGGGTGAGACCGATGCGGTGGCGCTGGTCACGCTCGAGTTTTCTCGCGGTCGGTTGGCACAGATCACCCAGAACCGTTTGTGCAAGGGGGAGACGCAGTATTTCGAAGTGCGGGCGGATACCGACCGCGCCTCGATTCGCGCCTCCTTCGGTGGCCGAGCGCGAGTGATGGCCGGCCTGTTTCGCAGCACGCGTCCCAAGCTGCGCATCGAGTACGGGGTGTCTGGCATGGCGTGGCGTGAACGCGCCGGCGAGCGCGAATTTCTCGCCCGCAACCCAAAGGAGCCGGGCATGATCGCAACTCGCAATGTGATCGAGCGAACGCTGCAGGCCTTCCGCGATGGAACCGAGCCGCCCGCGTCGGGCGAGGCCGGCCGGGATGTGCTTGCCGTGATCGCTGCCGCATACCACTCGGCCGTCACTGGCACGCGTTGTCATCTCGATGAGCCCACTCTCAGCCTGCTGCACGACGTGCGACTCGGATGAGTGCTCCCCGGGTGGTGATTGCGGGGGCCGGCCTGATGGGCCGCTGGCATGCCTACGCCGCCCACCACGCCGGGGCAATCGTGGTGGCTGTTGCCGATCCGCAACTCGGCCGTGCGCAGGCGATTGCCGGAAGCGACGCACTGGCCACGCGCACCCTCGCCGACGCGCTCGAGACAACACCGGATATCGTCCACGTCTGCGCGCCGCTCGACACTCACATGGAACTCTGCCATCAGGCGCTCGCGGCCGGCTGCCACGTCATTGTCGAGAAGCCCGTCTCTCCGACGGCGCATGAAGCGGCCGAACTGGTACAGGCCGCCAGTGCTGCGGCACGGACACTCACACCCGTGCATCAGTTCATCTGTCAGGAGGGAGTTCGCCAGATCATGGCACGCCGAGGTGCGCTCGGCCCGATCCGGCATCTGGAATTTGCAACCTGCTCCGCAGGCGCCGACGGCCGGGATGACCGTGGTCGCGATCTGGTTGCCGCGGAGATTGCTCCCCACGCCTTCTCCCTGGCCCGGGCGCTGCTCGACATCGACGTCGGCGACCTGACGTGGCGACTTGATCGCGCCGGCGCCGGGGAGTGGACTTTCTCGGCAGTCACGGCCGCGGGAACGACGATCATGAGTGTGATCTCGCTCCGTGCCAGACCCACCTTCGCGACCTGTCGAGTACTGGGTGAGGGCGGCAGCGCTCTGGCCGACCTCTTCCAGGGATTTGCCACCTTCGAGCCAGCGACGGCGAGCTGCGCCTACAAGGTGATTCGGCCGGTTGCGGTGGGACTGGAGGTCGCGGGCACTTCGCTGGCCCAACTGACCAGGCGCGCGCTACGCGGGGAACGGGCGTATCCCGGGCTTCGGGCGCTCTGCGCTGATACCTACCGCGCGATCGCTGGGGGAGGCCCGGCCCCCTTCCGTGCCACCGAGGTGGCAGACGTCGCCGAGGCCCGGGATCAACTCCTCCGGCAGGTCATTCACTCCTCCTGACGTTCCACAATTTCCCTCTCGGCCAGGCGGGACCCGGTACCCCGGGTCCGGCCTGAGACTTGCTTCAGGAGCGTTAGAGCAGGATTGACGCGCCTTTACAGGACCGGGGACTTGCCGAACCGCCACAAGCACGTGCTGGGCATCTCCGCCTTCTACCACGACAGCGCTGCCTGCATCCTCCGCGATGGCGAGATCCTCGCGGCAGGGTCGGAGGAGCGGTTCACGCGCAAGAAAGGCGATGCCGACTTTCCGCACCGGGCCGTCGAGTACTGCCTCAAGACCGCGGGGATTTCGGCGTCGGAACTCGATTACGTCGGCTTCTACGACAAGCCCCTCCTCAAGTTCGAGCGGATTCTCGAGACGTATCTGGGCGTCGCCCCGCGTGGCTACCCCTCGTTCCTGAAAGCCGGGCCGCTCTGGATCAAGGAAAAGCTCTTCATGGAACGCGAGCTTCACGAGGAGCTCGGCTACGCCGGCAAGATCCACTTCGCCGAACATCACGAATCCCATGCGGCCTCCGCCTTCTTCCCTTCGCCGTTCGAGGAAGCTGCGATCCTGACGATCGACGGCGTCGGCGAATGGGCGACGGCGTCGATCGGAGTCGGGCGCGGCAACGACATCGAACTCCTGCGGGAATTGCGCTGGCCCGATTCGCTTGGGCTCCTCTACTCAGCCTTCACCTACTACACCGGCTTCAAGGTGAACTCGGGCGAATACAAGGTGATGGGGCTCGCCCCATACGGTGAGCCGAAGTATGTCGACCTGATCCTCTCCCACCTGATGAAGCTCGAAGAGGACGGTTCCTTCACGCTCGACCAGCGCTACTTCAATTATCTCGCCGGCCTCACGATGACGAGCCCGGCGTTCCACGATCTCTTCGGCGGCCCGCCGCGCCAGCCGGAATCCGCGCTGACCCAGAAGGAGATGGACCTCGCGCGATCGGTCCAGGATGTCACCGAAGAAGTGATGCTGCGGATGGCACGGACAGCGCACCGCGAAACCGGCCTCGACAACCTCTGCATGGCGGGTGGTGTCGCCCTCAACTGCGTCGGCAACGGGCGACTGCTCCGCGATGGCCCGTTCAAGCAGCTGTGGATTCAGCCGGCCGCAGGTGATGCCGGCGGGGCACTGGGTGTGGCGCAGCTGCTGTGGCACCGGACGGCCAATCAGCCGCGTCGCGTCACTCCCGGAAAGGACAGCATGAAGGGCGCCTATCTCGGGCCGCGATTCTCCGACGAGGCGATCGAGAAATATCTCGTCGCGGGCGGGGCATCGTTCGTCAAGCTTGATCGCGACGCCCTGCTGCAGACGACCGCAGCGCATCTGGCAGACGGAAAGATTGTTGGCTGGTTCAACGGCGCGATGGAATTCGGCCCGCGCTCACTCGGCTCGCGCAGTATTCTCGGCGATCCGCGCAGCCCGAAGATGCAGGCCGAAATGAACGTCAAGATCAAGTTTCGCGAGGGGTTCCGCCCCTTTGCGCCCAGCGTCCTGCGCGACCGGGTCCACGAGTGGTTCGAGCTCGACTGCGACTCCCCCTATATGCTGCTGGTCGCGCCGGTGAAGAAGGAACGGCAGGTTCCGATGTCGGCCGAGCAGCGTCGGCTCTGGGGAATCGATCGGCTCAATGTGCCGCGTTCCGACATCCCGGCCGTGACGCACGTCGACTACTCGGCGCGAGTCCAGACGGTCGCCCGCGATGTGAACCCCGACTATTACGATCTGATTGCCGAGTTTGATCGCCTGACCGGCTGCCCCGTGCTGGTGAACACGTCGTTCAATGTCCGCGGCGAACCGATCGTCTGTACGCCACAGGATGCCTATCAGTGTTTCATGCGGACCCACATCGACTATCTGGTGCTGGGCTCGTACCTGCTCGACAAGTCGAGCCAACCCGAGTGGCAAGAGAACGCCGACTGGAGGCAAGAATTCCAACTCGATTGAGTGCGAGCGAAGGTCGCAAATTCGGCCTGACCGTCGGACTCGCGTTCCTGGCCCTCGCGACCGTGGCGTGGTGGCGCGGCCGGCACACCACCGTGCTGGTGCTCGGCGGGCTGGGCGGCGTCCTCTGCCTCGCCGGCGTGCTGGTTCCGAGAAGCCTCGGTCCGATCGAGCGCGCCTGGATGGGGCTGGCACACGCCCTCTCCAGGGTCACGACGCCGATCGCGATGGCCGTGGTGTATTACGTGGTCCTCACCCCGATCGGCCTGTTACGCCGGCTGGTCGGTCGCAATCCGATGGTTCCGCCGCGTGTGGAGGCATCGTACTGGTCGCGACGCCCGATCACCAAGAGCGATCTGTCCCGACAATTCTGAGGAGGAAGCATGACTGAGAGCGGAATACTCGGCGAACTGTGGGCCTTCATGAAAGCGCGCCAGAAGTGGTGGCTCCTGCCGATCCTGGTCGTGCTGCTGCTGGTCGGCGCTCTCCTGGTCTTCGCCCAGGGATCGGCGCTGGCGCCATTCATCTACACGATCTTCTAGGCGCTGTCTCTCCCGGTCACTGCGCCGACTCGTCGCATCGAGTCGGCGCGGTGGCGCCGCACGCCCGCCAATTGCACTGCCAGCACAACCAGCGAGAGCACGGTGAATAGCGCCACCAACACCGCCCGCTGCTTTTCGAGCACCTGATACAACCCGCCGTGCAGGATCGTCAACGCCAGAATCAGGTAGGCCCACCGCTGGAGCCAGCGCCAGCGTGCTGTGCCGAGCGACCGCAGCGAGAGGTCATTCGAGATCGCGGCGAGCAGGAGCAGGAGCAGTGCGGCGACGAGCCCGGTATGATTCGCCAGCCCGAACGGATCAGCGCGCAGTCCCAGCAGGCTGCGACCGTCGGGCTGGGCCAGGAAATACATCCGCAGCCGCCCACCAAAGTGCACTGTCAGGCCGATCACGGTGTGCACCAGTCCCAGCACCGCCGACCAGATACCGAAGTCACGCCGAAGATTGAAACTGACCGGGTTCGGCCGGCTGCGGATCACGTTCAACGGACCCAGTGCGAGGGTCACCACGAGCAGCGCCAGCGCCAGATAGGCCGAGCCCAGTGAGAACCGCTCATTGATCCGACCCGGCAGCACCAGGGCAGCAGCAATAATGATGGCGGCTGAGCCGCCTGCGAGGCACAAGTGTCGGGTCAGCCGGCGGCGGCTCTCGGCCGACCACTCGGGCCGTCGTCTCCCTGGAGTCATCCGGCAAAACTAGCGCGGCCAGGCCGGATCCGGCGCCATTCTTGCCATTGGATGTGCCGTTTGCCGGATCCTGGCCCCGTTCACGGAGAGTTCGACGCGATGACCCTGGGTGCGCGCGCCACTATCCCCGAGTCCGATCGGCCCTGGTCGCGGCGATCTCTCGTGGCGCTTGCTCTGGTCATCACGGCCGGACTCGCCCTCGGATGGGTGAGCCGCTTCGGCTCGCTCACGATCTATGGCGACGACGCCGTCTACCTGACATTGTCGCATTCTCTTGCCGCCGGGCACTACCGCGACGAGTTTCTCGCTGGCACTCCGCCGCATGCGCAGTATCCGCCTGTCATGGCGATCTATCTGCTACTGGTGCGGCTCGTCGCTGGCGGCTCGCTCGCTGCCGCACTCGCCGCGAACCTGCTGCTCCTTGGGGCCACGGCGGCCCTCGTGGCCGATGCGCTTCGGCGGCTCACTACGCCGTGGCTGGGCGTGACGGCCGCGGCGATGATCGTGACCTCGCCGCAGATCTTCCAGCTGACACGAGAACTCCGCTCCGAAGTTCCCTTCCTCTTCTTCGTGGCGATCGCGCTGTGGCGTTCACTTGTCGATGGTGAACGCGCCCGGCGCTGGTATCCCGCGATCGCGATCACGGCGACGCTCGCCGCGTTTCTCACGCGGAGCGCCGGCATCGCCCTGATTCCTGCGATCGGGTGGGCGCTGCTGTTGCGTCGCGACTGGCGCCCACTGCTCGTCGGCGGCAGCGTCTCCCTGGCGGTGGTCATCGGCTGGTTCGGCTATACCAGATGGGCCACCGCGCGCACTGTGGGTCGCAGCTACGCCAGTGATTTCCTCGCCCCGCCCGCGGCAACCCATGGCGGACTGGTGAGCCACGTGGTCGGCAACGCACGGGAATACTTCAGCAAGTTTGCCGCGGTACAATTCAACCTGCCCGACATCCACGGACAGCCACTCGACAACGCCATCGAGGGCCTGCTCCTTGTGCTGGCGATCGTGACCGGATGCTGGCTGCTCCGGAAGCGCTGGGCTGCGCTCGTCGCCTACCTGCTCTTCTCGGCTGCGATTCTGCTGGCCCTGCCGTGGCCCGTGATGCGACTGCTCTCTGTACTCTTCCCCTGGCTCACGCTGACGCTGCTCTACGGCACCGCAGCGCTCGCAGCTCGTGTCGGGCTCAGGGCGGCCGTCGGAATCGCAGTGACACTCGGCGTGTTGATCTCAGCCTGCGGCCTGCGGACTCAGGTCGCCGAAGCGCGGTTGCAGGCATCGTGTCGAGGGTCGGCGCCATTTGTCGAACCACGCTGCTACACGCCCGAGGATCGCGGATACGCAGCGGCGGCGGCCTTCGCGAGGGACTCGCTCCCGCCCGACGCCGTCATCGCCGCGTCGAAGCCCGCGATCCTCTACGTCCTCTCGCAACGACAGACGCTGCCGCTCGAATTGTTCGCTCAATCCGACGCCGCGCGATTGCTGCTCCCGGCAGGCCCGGCCAGTGCCGTGCTCCTGAGCTGGCAATACCCGTATGAGAGCGAGCAGGTCGGGCCGCGCCTGAAAGATCGATGCACCTCGCTCTCGCTGCTGTTCCGCGCCGGCGACGGGACCGTGCTCCTCGGCGCAGCAAACCCGCGCGACGCGACGCGCCCCGATGCCTGTGAAGCCATCGCAGCCTTTCTTCGCAATGCTCCGGCTGAGTCGGACGACGAATCGCCGTGAGCAGAATCCAGCTCTCGGTCGTGGTCGCCGTCGCTCCAGGCCATCCCGCGCTCGTCGCCACGGTCAGATCACTCGAAGCGGCACTCACCGGCGTCGATGCCGAGATCATCGTGGTCGGAGGCGAAGCACCGGCGCGCGCGGAGCACCGGCTTGCCATGCGTCATATCACTGCTAGCGACGGCACCCTGGTGCCGGTGGCCTGGGGTGTCGGGATCGCGGCGGCTGAGGGCGACCTCGTTGCCTGCCTCAGTACCGAATTCACGGTGCATCCCGAGTGGGCGACCGCGCTGATCCCGATGCTTCGGGAGGAGGTCGTTGGGGCGGCCGGTGCCATCGCCCTCGCGCCACACTCCAGCCAGCCCAGCACGGCGATGTACCTGCTCCGTTTCGCGCCCTTTCTGCCTGGGAACGGGAGCCCGGCTCAGCGTGACAACATCCCGGGCGACGGCGCCCTCTATCGGCGTGACCGGATTCTCGAGCATCCCGACCTGCTCGCGGAGGGATTCTGGGAGATCGAGTTCCACCGCCGCTGGCTTGCGGCGGGGCACTCGCTGCTCTTTGACCCGGCCGCCATGGTCACCTTTCTCGGTCCGATTCCCCTGGCCGAGGGGATAGCGTTGCGTTACCGCCATGGGGTGACGTACGGTTCTACCATGGTGTTGCGCCATAGCAACAGCCGAATGCGACACATCCTCCTTGCCCCGGTTCTACCCTTCGTCCTGACTGGTCGGATTGCCCGCCGGTTGCGCGAGCACGGAGGCTCCCTTGCCCCGCTGGTGCGGGCCCTGCCGGCGCTGCTCGCCCTCACCGGGGCGTGGAGTGCGGGCGAAGCAATCGGCGCAATGCGGCCAACCGAGGGAGCAACGAAATGATTTCCGTCGTGCTGGCCTCGTGCCGGTCGAGCGCATTGCTCCTCGAATCGGTCGCGGCGCTCCTGCCTCAGTGCCGGCTGCTCGGTGCCGAGCTGGTCGTGGCGCGGGCCACCCCGATAGTGCCCGACCCCGAGCTTCCGGCCGGGGTTCGGGTGGTACCTTGCCCGGCCGACGCCACGATTCCCGGCCTCCGCGGTGCCGGACTCGCCGCCGCGACGGGTGATTGGGTCGCCCTGACCGAAGACAACTGCATCGCCGCATCAAACTGGCTGGTGGAACTGAGCGGTGGCTTCCCGGGCGAGGCCACGGTGGTTGGCGGAACGATGGGGAATGCGCGCCCGGCGCGCCCGATCGATGGCGGCGCTGCGTTCGCGGAGTACGGCTTCTTTGGCCCGGATCAGGTCGAGCCCAGCGCGGGGTCGGCGCCGCTCATTACCGGGGCGAATGTGGCGTACCACCGCAGCATTGTCGGGAAGGTCGCTCTCTGGGCACTTGCCGGCGATTGGGAAGATGTCATCCACGGGCGGCTAGCGAGCGAGGGAGCGCACTTCCGGGTAATGCGGCGCGCGATGGTGGAGCAGAATCTCCAGTACCAGCTCAGCGCCTTCTGCCTCGACCGCTATCAGCACGGTCGCGACTACGCCCGGGTGCGGAGTCGGGGACTCACCTTCCCCGCGCGGCTCGTCCGCGCTGCCGCCACCCCGCTCCTGCCACCAGTGCTCGGCGCACGAATCTGGCGCAGTGCGGGACGCGCAGCGCCGCAGTCGTTCGTCCGGGCGCTGCCGTATACGCTCGCCTTTCTTGCGGCCTGGGCCGCAGGTGAAGCCGTGGGCTATCTCGTTCCCCGGAGTTCCCGATGACCGAAGCGGCGCTGAGTGTCGTGGTCCCCTCTGTGAATGGCTGGGGCGACCTCGAAGGGTGCCTCGCCGCACTGGAGTCGGAACGTCGCGACGTCCCGATTGAAGTCCTGGTCGTGGAACGCGTCGGTTCGGCGGTTCGTGAGGCGACCACGACCCGCTTTCCCTGGGTCACGCTGCTCCCTGTGGGGCCCGAGCAGACCATTCCGCAGATGCGGGCGCTTGCGTTCGACCACGCCTCGGCGCCCTCCGTGGCCGTCATCGAGGATCACGTGCTGGTGCCGTCGGGCTGGGCACGGGCCTTGCTCCTTGCCCGGGAAGATGCGCAGGTAGTCGGTGGCAGTGTGCGCAACGCGGCCACGGAGACGCTGCTCGACTGGGCGGCCTTCCTCTGCGAGTACAGTCACCTCCTGCCGCCACTGGCGTCGGGGCCGAGCAGCTGGATCACCGGCAACAACACGATCTACGATCGCGCGCTGCTGCAGCAGTATCACGACACGACCCACGCCGGTCGCTGGGAGAACTACCTCCACGACCGGTTGCGGGACGATGGCATCGCGCTCATCAGCCGGCCGGATATCGTGGTCGGTCACAAGAAGCACTACACGTTCGGCGAGTACTTCTCGCAGCGCTATCTCTATGCGCGCAGCTACGCAGGCGCACGAGTGGCGGACGCTGGCGCGGCCCGGCGGCTGGCCTACGGGCTCGCCGCCTTCGCATTGCCACCGCTGCTGCTCTGGCGCACCGTCTCGCGCACGATGCGGAAGCAGGTCGACCGCTCACTGGTCTGGCGGAGTGTGCCGCTCACGGCGCTCTTTGTCTGTGCCTGGGGCGCAGGAGAAGTGATGGGGTACTGGTTTGGCGCTGGAGACTCACTCAGGAAGGTCTGCTGATGGCTGATGGTTCGTCGCCCGTTCGCGCAGTCGCACCACTCAAGCCGGGCGATCGTGTCGTGGTCATCGGAGCCGGCCCTGCGGGGCTGACGGCGGCCTATCTCCTCGCCAAGGCGGGACACCAGGTCACCGTGCTCGAAGGTGATGACATGGTCGGCGGCATCTCACGCACGGCGCAGTACCGGGGGTTCCGCTTCGACATCGGCGGCCACCGCTTCTTCACCAAGATCGCGCCAGTGCAGGCACTCTGGGAAGAAATTCTCGGCGATGATTTCATCAGCGTGCCGCGGATGTCGCGGATCCATTACGACGGCAAGTACTTCGACTATCCGCTCAAGGCGTTCAATGCCCTGAGCGGTCTCGGCATCACAAACGCGGTGCGCATCGTCCTCAGCTACATCAAGGCGCGCTTCAAACCGTCGGAAGTCGAGGAAAACTTCGAGCAGTGGGTCACCAACCGGTTCGGCAAGCGCCTCTACGAGATCTTCTTCAAGACCTACACCGAAAAGGTCTGGGGCATTCCCTGCACCGAGATCCGGGCGGAGTGGGCCGCCCAGCGCATTCAGGGACTCTCCCTCGCGCGGGCAATCCTGAACGCCACGGCACTCCAGCGCCGCGACAATTCCATCAAGAGCCTCATCAACGAGTTCCGCTACCCGCGACTCGGCCCGGGCCAGATGTGGGAAGCGTGCCGCGACCGGCTGCGCGAGATGGGAAGCCGGGTGCTGATGCAGCACTTCGTGACCGCCATCAACATGCAGGATGGCCGAGTGACCGGGGTGCGTGCGAACACGCCAGAGGGTGAGGTCACGTTCGAGGCCGACCACATCATCTCGACGACGGATGTCCGGTCGCTGGTGCGTGCCTTCGAGCCACCGGTTCCGGCGCCGGTGCGCACGGCGGCCGAGGGACTTCGCTATCGCGATTTTCTCGTCGTGGCGCTGATTCTCGAGAAGGAGCGGCTCTTCCCCGACAACTGGATCTACATCCATACGCCGGGCGTCACCGTCGGTCGCATCCAGAACTTCAACAACTGGAGCGCGGCCATGGTCCCGGAGGCAGGCCGCACCTGTCTCGGAATGGAGTACTTCTGTTTCCAGGGCGATGGCCTCTGGGAATCGAGTGACGCCGACCTCATTGCGCTGGCGACGAAGGAACTTGAGCAGCTCGATCTGGCCCCGCCCGGCCTGGTGCGCGACGGCACCGTCATCCGGATGCCCAAGGCCTACCCGATCTACGATGGCGAATACCGCGGCCACCTCGATGCGGTGCGTGACTGGATTGACCCGATCCCGAACTTGCACACCGTCGGCCGCAACGGGATGCACAAGTACAACAACCAGGACCACTCGATGCTCACGGCGATGATGGCCGTGTGGAACATGCAGGGCGCGAAGCACGACATCTGGGCCGTCAATACCGATTTCGAGTATCACGAAGAACAACGCCTTGAGACGCCGGCCGCCGAGCCCGCGACCTGATGCTTCGCATCGGCGTGGATGCCACCTGCTGGGCCAACGGACGCGGGTACGGCCGTTTCGCCCGGGAGGTCGTTCGCGAGATGGCAGCCGCCGCCCCGCAGCATCAGTTCCATTGCTATGGTGATGCTGCGGCCTTCGCCGCGATGCCCCTGCAGGGAGCCAACGTCCAGCTCATTGAAGTGCACCAGAGCGCGTCACCAGTGGACGCGGCTTCCGCCGACGGCAGTCGCGCGATTGGTGATCTGTTGCGACTTTCGCTCGCGGTGCAGCGCGACGCGCCGGATGTCTTTTTCTCGCCGTCCGTCTACACCTACTTCCCGCTGCCTCCCGGCCTGCGCGCGGTGGTGACGGTGCACGACGCAATCGCCGAACGATTTCCGGAGCTGACGCTGCCGTCGCGGCGCGCGCGCCTCTTCTGGCGCCTGAAGGTGGGGCTCGCCCTCCGGCAGGCGCGGCTGGTGCTCACCGTCTCCGATTATGCCGCGAGCGAAGTCGCGCGGGTGCACCGGGTGTCCCCGAGTCGGTTGCGGATCGCGGTCGAGGCGCCGGCCGCGTCGTACGCGCCAGCCGACGCCGCCCAGGTCGCGGAGGCCACCATTGCGGTGGGCCTTCCGGCCGGTGTGCCGTGGTTCACCTATGTCGGCGGCTTCTCGCCGCACAAGCACGTCGATCTCATCCTGCGGGCCCTCGCCGCGCTGCCCGAGGCGCACCTGCTGCTCATCGGTCGCCTCGACGGTGATGCTTTCCTCACGGTGCGGGAGCAGCTCACCGTGCTCGCCGCGGATCTCGGCCTGGCGGGGCGGGTGCACTGGACCGGATTCCTCGCCGATGCCACAGTCGCGGCGCTGCACACTGGCGCCGTTGCAACGCTGCTGCCGTCGGCCTCCGAGGGGTTCGGCCTCCCGGCAGTCGAGGCGGCGGCGTGTGGAGCAGCGGTGATCGCCACCACCGAGAGTCCGTTGCCCCAACTCCTCGCCGGCGGCGGCCGCTTTGTTGTACCGGGACAGATCGAGCCGCTGGCGAATGCGATGCGCGAGCTGCTGCACGACCTGCCGGCACGCCAGGCAGCCGGAACGGCAGCGCGGGCTGGTGCGATGGCGCTGACCTGGGAACGCACCGCCCGCGCGACGCTCGCGGCCATCGAGGAAGCGGCAGCGTGAGTGGCCTGCGGATCTGCATGCTCACGACATTCTATCCGCCGTTCAACTTCGGCGGGGACGGGATCGCGGTGCAGCGGCTCTCGCACGCGCTGGTGGCGGCGGGTCATCAGGTGACCGTGATCCACGATACCAACGCCTTCAATGCGCTGCAGCCCGCCGCGCCGCTGCACCTCCCGCTTGAAGATCGCGATGGTGACGTCAGGATTGTCCGACTGCATTCCCGTCTGGGCGCGCTCGCTCCGCTGCTGGTCCAGCAGTGCGGCGCCCCGGTAAGTCATCGTCGGCAACTGCAGCGACTGCTGGCGCCGGGTGAGTGGGATGTCGTGAACTTTCACAACGTCTCGCTGCTGGGCGCACCCGCGCTGCTCGATTACCCTCGCGATGCCGTCACTCTTTACATGGCACACGAGCACTGGCTGGTCTGCCCGACTCACGTGCTCTGGCGGCATCGCCGTGAGCGTTGCGACGAGCGGCAGTGTCTCCGCTGCGTACTGCGCCACCATCGCCCGCCACAGCTCTGGCGCCATACCGGTGCGTTGCAACGCGCCGTCGCACGACTCGATGCGGTGATCGCGATGAGCGAGTTCAGTCGCCAGAAGCATCACGCCTTCGGGCTCGCGCGCGAGATGGATGTGCTGCCGCCCTTCCTGCCACGGGAAGCAGCGCCTGTCGCGGCGCCGGGTGGCTCACCCCACCCAAGGCCGTACTTCTTCTTTGCCGGTCGCCTTGAGCGGATGAAAGGGCTCGATGATGTGCTGGAGGCATTCCGCGGCTTCGACGCCGCCGATCTGGTGATTGCGGGAGATGGCAGTCAGCGGGAACGTTGGCAGGCGATGGCGGCGGGTATGGATCACGTACACTTCCTGGGCACGATTCCCTCCGCTGCAGTGGAACGGTGGCAACAGTATGCCCTGGCGGCACTGGTCCCTTCAGTGGGCTACGAAACGTTCGGGATGGTGATTATCGAGGCGTTCCGCGTCGGGACTCCTGTCATCGCGAGACGGATCGGCCCCTTCCCCGAAATCGTGGCGACGGCCGGGGCCGGCGAACTCTTCGACGGCGCGACCGACTTGCGAGTCGCGCTGCAACGTCTCGCGACGGACACGGCCTATCGCACCTCGCTCTCGACCGCCGCCATGGCATCGCGGGAGCGCTGGAGTGCCGCCGTCGTGATTCCGAAGTATCTCGAGATCGTGGCGCGCGCCGGCCGTGCGCGCGGCCACCAACGCGTGACCGACCTCCTTCGGCAGGTCGCCTGATGCGCGCGATCCTGACCTACCACGCCATTGATCGTTCCGGCTCGGTCATCTCCGTGAGTCCGGAGGCGTTCGCCTCCCACGTGGCCTGGCTGGCGAGCGGCAGGGTGCGAGTCGTCTCGATTGCCGAGTTGCTCGCATTGCCCGAGGATTGCGACGCCGTGGCGCTCACCTTCGATGATGCGCTGGCATCGGTCGCATCAGAGGCCGCACCGCTCCTCGCCGACGCGGGGCTGCACGGAACCGTGTTTGTCGTGACGGACCACGTTGGCGGAGACAATCGTTGGCGCGGTGTCACCGACCCAGGCATTCCGGTCGCAGCAGTTCTGGACTGGGACGCACTCGGTCGCCTGGTTGAATCAGGATGGAGCGCAGGCTCCCACACGAGGACGCATCCGCACCTTCCCGAATGCAGCGATGCCGCGCTCGCTGATGAGCTCGACGGCTCCGCGGAGGCGATTGCAGCGGGGCTTGGCGTGACGCCAGACATCTTTGCCTATCCCTACGGCGATAGCGACCCGAGGTCGACGGCAGCGGTGGCGACTCGTTACGCGGCAGCCTGCACCACGGACTACTTGCCGTTCGATGCAACGCCTGACCCGGCAATGATCCCCCGACTCGATGCCTGGTACTTCCGCGATGGTTCTGCCTTCCGTGACTGGGGCTCCCGGCGTTTTCGTCGCGGCATCGCGTGGCGACATGCGTTGCGTCGGGTCCGGCGGATGATTGGATGAGCACAACGCCACGTTTCTCGGTCATCATGCCGGCGCATCAGGCCGAAGCCCTCCTCCCCGACACGCTCGGAGCCTTGCTCGCGAGCACGTTGCCGCGGTCGGAGTGGGAGCTGATCGTCGTCGACGACGCGAGCCCTGACAGCACCAGCGCCGTCGCCGCGTCGCTGGCCGATCACGTCATCACGCTCGCCGGCAAGCCCCTTGGCCCCGGTGGGGCGCGCAACGCAGCGCTGGCAACGGCGCGTGGTGCCTGGCTCATCTTCATCGACTCCGATGTGCGCGTGCACCCCGACACCTTGCAGCGAATTGCCGATGCGGTGGCGCGCGACCCCGGACTCGTGGCGCTCTTCGGCAGCTATGATCGCCAGCCGGACGCGCGCGGCGTGCTGAGTGAATACCGCAACCTGCTCCATCGTTATGTCCATCTCCGCGGTGCCGGCGAGGCCGAAACCTTCTGGGCGGGCTGCGGCGCGGTACGGCGCGATGCCTTCGAAGCGATCGGCGGCTTCGACACGGTGCGCTTTCCGCGACCGCAGATCGAGGACATCGAACTCGGCTACCGACTGCGCGACCGCGGCGGGCGGATCCTGCTCGATCCCGACATTCAGGGCACCCATCTCAAGCGCTGGCGTCTCGGCGCGATGCTGCGGACCGATTTTCGTGATCGCGGCCTGCCGTGGATGCGCCTGCTGCTGGAGCGACGCGGGCACACTGCGCCCACGCTCAATACCGGGCGCGCTGAGCAATTTCGAGTGGCCTGCGCCGGGGTGGGGCTGGCAGCACTCGTCGCGGCCCTGGTGCTGCGCAACGGCGTGCTGGGCATCATCGGCGTGCTGCTCTTCGGGGCGCTCACCATCGCCAACCTCGACACCTACCGCTGGTTTGCCGCCGAGCGAGGAGTGGGCTTTGCCGTGCTGGTGGTGCCGCTCCATCTCGCGTACTACGTAAGCAACGCGTTGGCCGCAGCCCTCGGCATCGCCCAGTACATCATCGCGCCGACGCGATCGGTGTCGAGGGCCGCGTGAGCACGCTGCCCCGGACCCTCTGCCCGCGCTGCCGTGGTGAGCTGCAAGTGACGGCTGATGCCCAGCACTGCACGAACTGCGGTCACGACTATCCCGTCGTAGCAGGAATTCCCGATCTCCGGATCGCCCCCGACCCATGGATCGATTTCGCCGACGATCGCGCCAAAGGGGTGTCGGTCGATTCGCGCGCCGCTCCCGGATTCGAGGCGGCCGTGCGAGAGTACTGGCGCCAGACTCCGGCCACCACAGCGGCGGATGCCGAACGGCATATCGATCACGTGCTGGGTGCGGCGAAGCGCTCTCGCCAGTGGCTCTCCGCGCTGCATCACGAGCCCGCGGCCGGCGAGGTCTGGCTCGACCTCGGCTGTGGCACGGCCGACCTCGCCTGTGCAGCGCCGGCCCAGGTCAGCGTGGTCGGACTCGACATCGCATTTCGATGGCTCGTCGTTGCCCGACGTCGCCTAGCCGAAGCGGGACGCACCGATCCACTCGTCTGTGGCAACGCCGAAGCCCTTCCGTACCCGGCGCAGAGTTTCGATCGCGTCATCGCGCTCGGCTTGCTCGAACATTGCGCCGACCTCGACCCGATCTTCAGTGAAGTGGCTCGCGTCCTCAAGCCGGGCGGCCGATTCCACGCGCGCGCGAGCAATCGATTTACGCTCCTGCGTGAGCCACACGTCGGAGTATGGGGCGTGGGATTCGTCCCTCGAGCGCTCGCGGATGGCTACGTGCGTGCGCTGGGCGGCAGTGGCTACCAGCATCATTCGCCTCACAGCGCTGCGGCGATCTCCGCGGCGATGCAGCGTGCCGGGTTGCGTGACATCGCCGTCACTGCAGCACAGATGCTCGGGGCGGAGGCGCATCGTCTTCCCCGGTGGCTCGCGCCCGTGGTGCCGCTCTACGACGCCGCCCGATCGAGGCCGATCGCCCGATCGCTGACCCGCCTGGTTGCGCCAATGCTGGAAGCCGAAGGAGTTGCCCCGTGACCGGTCCCCGAATTTTTGCGCCCGAGTACTACGCCAGGATGCGTGAGCTCGAGAGCGGGTCGTGGTGGAATGCCGCGATGCGCGACGTGGCCGAGCGACTCCTGTCACAGGCCCGACTTCCGGCGCAGGGTCGCCTGCTCGATGTGGGCTGCGGTTCTGGCCAGACCATGAGCTGGTTCCGCGCGCGGTGGCCGGGCTGGGAGACGCTGGGGCTCGATGTCGCGCGCGACGGGCTGGTGGCCGCGCATCGTGGCGGCGGTGAGCGGGTTGTCGGTGCCTCGGCGCTCGATCTCCCGATGCCTGATGGAAGCGTTGATGCCGTAATCACCCTCGACGTGCTCCAGCATCTTCCGCTCGACGGGGGCGACCTCCAGGCGATGCGGGAAATGCACCGGGTGCTCCGGCCGGGCGGTGTGCTCTTCATCCGGACGAATGCGCAGTCGTGGCCGCCCACGGACGATGATCCCGAGTATAAGTTCCACAAGTATCACACCGGTGAATTGCGCCGAAAGCTCGAGGCAAGCGGTTTCCTCGTTCGGCGCGTCGGCCGCGTCAATGCGTTGCTGGGCCTCGCCGAGATACCGCGAGAGTTCCGCGCCAAGCGCGCTGGTGGCGAGGGTTATGTCGGGCTGCTCGCCGAGTTGCCGAAGCGCAACCTGCTCTGGCATGCCAAGCGCGCGTGGCTGGGTGTCGAAGGAAGTGCGGTGGCGGCGGGGCTCTCGTTGCCGCTGGGACGAACGTTGGTGGCGGTCGCAGAAGCACGCACTGGAGGGAGATCGCAATGAGTTCACATTCCGCGTATCCGACCGATCCGGTCGCCCTGGCGTTCGCTCCCGCGCACAAGAGCGCGATGGGGATTGCCGTCGGCACCGTCGCCGCCCTCTCCTGTTTCCTGTTGAGCGCCGTGCCGCTGGTCCGGGGCCGACCGCCTGAACTCGAACTCGAGCTGCTGTCGCAGTACTTCTATGGCTACGACGTCTCGTGGCGTGGCGCGCTGGTGGGTGCCGCGTGGGCAGGCTTCGCCGGATTCGTGATGGGATGGTTCTTCGCCTTCCTCCGCAACGCCTTGCTGGCATTCCGACTGGTGGTGCTCACGGCGCGGGCCGAGCTGCGGCAGACGCGCGACTTCATGGATCACATCTGAACTCACCACCACCGGTGGCGCGGCCACTGCGAGGAGCATCTGGTATGACGGAGCTGACGAAGGAAGAGGAACGCGAAGTCCGGCGGGCGATTCTCCGACTCAATTCACAGGCGTGGGGCGTCTCGTTCGGGATGCTGCTCGGTCTCGGCCTCTTCATCGCGACGGTGGTGCTGGTCGTGAAGGGCGGCGAGAATGTCGGCGCGCATCTCGGACTGCTGTCAGTGTATCTCCCGGGCTACCGGGTGACCTGGCCGGGCGCATTCCTCGGGTTCGTCTACGCCTTCGTGATCGGCTATGCGCTCGGGCGGTTGGTCGGCACGGTCTACAACTGGGCTGCCTTCCCGAAGCGATAGCGGTTTGACCTTCAGCCTTCGCAGACGCTCGGCCCCCGCCCGCATCGGGGGCCGAAGGCCCCTCCGCAACACTACCCGCATTGAAGTTGGACGGCCTACTTGTGGCGTACGCGCAACAGAATCGCGGGAACAACACCACAAAACGGCGCTCTGGCATTTAGCCAAGTCATTGCTAACAAATGGTTTACATCGAGATTTTCACGGTACGTGAATTGCCCCGTCCAGTTCTTGCTCCTGCCAAAGAACTCGCTCCTCCGATCGACAGTCGGGTCGGTTTTCCGACCTGACTCGGCCGAGGGCGCCTGCGGCGGGTCCGGTTCTGCTGGCGAAGCTGTACCCCCCAACGGAGAAGTGTATGGACAACTCTGTCTTTCGAAGGCTGGCGACGGTGCTCGCCGCTGCCGGAGCGGTCGGCCTGACCGCTTGCGGTAGCGATGTCAGCCCAACTGGCACGGAGGCCGCGGCCTCCAGGCCGCAGTTCGCGGTCGGCGATCCCGTCGTTCCGGGCACCGAGCCCACAGTCGGCAAGATCGTGCTCTGCAAGACCGGCAACGTTGACGGGACCTTCACGATTGTCAACACACTGGCCAACGGCGGGGGTAACCCCACCGTGATCGCCAGCCCGGTCACCGTCCCGACCGGCACTTGCAAGGTCATCGTCGAAGACTTCGATGCCGCAAACATGGGCTCGTTCACGACGATTACCGAGACGTCTGCGGGCTTCGTGTCGGCCGCTGCGCGGTTCGCCAACATCAACGTGAATACCGGGCTCCCGGTGCCGCCGAGCGATCAGGACTACACCACCGGCGTCACCCAGCTCTTCGCGAACTCGTACCACGGCTGGCGGATCACGTACGACAATTTCGTAGCACCGCCACCGCCGCCACCGCCGCCACCGCCGCCGCCGCCACCGCCGCCGCCGCCCCCACCGCCGCCACCGCCGCCACCGCCGCCACCGGCGCTGCAGGGTTGCTCGCCGGGGTACTGGAAGAACCACAACTTCCCGGCCGGCTTTAGCAAGACGACGCTGTTCAGCTCCGTGTTCGAGAATGCGTTCCCGGGCCAGAGCATGCAGACCGTTCTGTCGACCGGTGGTGGTGGTCTCACCGCCCTGGGCCGTGCGACTGTCAGCGCCTATTTCAACGCCGTTTCGCTGGGCGTGAACAACTATGGCATGACGCCTACCGATGTCGTGAACGCGTTCAACGCCGTGTTCCCCGGCGGGAACTACGATGGTCTGAAGGCGACCTTCGAGGCGATGCAGGACGTCAACGGCCGCGTCTGTCCGAATCCGACCGGGAAGTAATTCCAGGTCGCTTCAACAGCACGACTGAACAAGCAGAACGCCGCCGCTCGGACCATCGAGCGGCGGCGTTCTGATTTTCCCCTGACCGCCTGGCACTACCCCGCGAGAAGCCCCTCAATCCGCGCCATCTCCGCGATCGTGTTGAACAGATGCGGACTCAACCGGATCGACCCCTCGCGCAACGAGCATTGCACGCCGTTGGCCTGCAGGCGCTCGTAGTGCTTCGCCACGTCTCCTGCCGGGCGCAGGCAGAGAATCGCCGAGCCGCGCGCGCCCTGTGGCGAGGTCACTCGGGCGCCGCTGCGGGCCGCCCAGTCGATCAGCGGAGCCTGCAGCGCCCGCGTATGCGCTGCAATGGCGTCGATCCCGACCTGCAGCAACAATCCCACCGAGGCATTCATCGCCGCGAAGTCCTGCACCGGCAACGTGATCAGCTCGAAGCGCCGGGCATCGGGCCACGGGCGCGGGTCGTAAGCGGTCAGGCGCGAGTAGTCATCGGTGCCCATGAACGCGGCCCACCCCGCGAAGGTCGGTTTGAGCGTGGCGCAGAGCTCCTTCCGCACATAGAGGAAGCCGGTGCCCCACGGCGAGAGGAGCCATTTCTGCGCGCCACAGGCAAGAAAATCCACCGGGGTGGCCTGTACGTCGACCGGCACGTGACCCACACCCTGAATCGCATCGACCACCAGGTAGATGTTGCGGGCACGCGTGGCTTTCGAGAGCGCCGCGAGGTCGACGGTGTATCCATTGGCAAACTGCGTCAGCGAGACCACAACGGCCTTGACCTTCGGATCGAAGAGCCGTTCGTGCAGCCGCGCCTCGTCGGGCCACCCCTCTGCCGTACGGGGAATCTTCTCGAGCGTCACCCCTTTGTGCGCGAGCGTGAGCCAGGGGTAGATATTGCTCGGAAACTCGCCATCGAAGGTGAGCACGACGTCGCCATCACCAAGCGGCAGCGCGTGAGCCGCCACGTTCAAACCCGTGGTGGTGTTGGGCATCAGCGCAATTTCACTTTCGTGCGCGTTGACGAGCCGTGCGCCGAGGTAGCGCGACTCCGAGAGAATGGCGTTGAGTCGCTCGACCGGCCACATCGCGGGCCTGGCCCGATCACGATTGGCAGCGCCGAGCACCGCCACGCTGCGCGCCGGCAACGGACCAATACTCGCGCTGTTGAGGAAGATGCCGCCATCGTTGAGGGCGCCGAACTCGATTCGCCGCAACTCGTCCAGCTGCTCGCTCATCCGCGTCTCCGTGAGGCCAGAAGATATTCCCCCTGGCGTTGCACTTGCCATTCGTCGCGCTTCACCGCGGCCTCGAACGCGTCGGTACACCCTGGTTCGAAGCGGTCGTGCAGCTCCACCAGCAGGTGGTGGACCCGCGGCAGCCACGCGTCGGCATCACCGAGTACCACGCGCTCGGCGCCTTCGATGTCGAGCTTCACCAGATCGACCGTGTCCCAGCCGAGCGTGTCGAGCAATTCACCGACGCGATACGCGCGAATGTCGGTTGCGCCAGCCGACATCTCGGCACGGAACGAATGGGCATCGGCATCGGGATTCACCACCGCGACCGACCCCGAGCTCCCCCAGAGCGCGCCGTTCCGCAGATCGATGTTCGGTCGATGCGCGCAATTCCGCCGGGCCAGGGCGAAGTTGGCGGGCTCGAGCTCGACCCCGACGATTTGCGCGTCCGGCCAGCGCGCGGCAAAGATGAGCGACGCGAGCCCGATATTGGCGCCACCGTCGACGATCCGTGCGGGCGTGCCCGCCAGCGCAAATTCGAGGTCCCCACCGATGAAGAGCTGACGGAACACTTCGATATCGCTCGAACGCGCACGAAGCAGCACCGGCACCTGCCATCCCGGGATTCGCACCGGCACGACTTCGCCCGCCGGGCGTCGATACTCGGCATCTGCGAGCGACGAGGCGACCCGAGTCCCTTCGACGACGCCGAAGCGGGCGCGCGATTGCGTCCCGTAGCGCCACATCCGGCGTGCCTTGGCGATGACTCCCACGGCTAGCGCCCTCGCTCCAGCGTCGGATCGAGGGCTTCGCGCAAACCATCACCCACGAGATTGAAGCCGAGCACGGCGACTCCGACAGCAAGTCCGGGCACCACCGATACCCACGGCGCCACCCGGATCAGGTCACGTCCTTCCGAGACCATCGAACCCCAGCTCGGCGTCGGCGGCTGCGCTCCCAGCCCGACGAACGAGAGCGCCGCCTCGGCCATGATCGCTCCGGCGATGCCCAGTGTGGCCGTGATGATCACCGGCGCCTGCACGTTCGGCAGGAGGTGACGCAGCAGGATCCAGCGATCGGTCGCGCCGAGTGCCCGCGAAGCATTGACGTAGTCGCTTCGCGCCAGCACCAACACCTGGGCCCGGACGAGGCGCGCCATCCCGGCCCAACCCACCGCACCGATCACCACGAAGATCACGGGCAGCGACGGCTTCACTGCTGCCGCGACGGCAATGAGCAGCAGCAGCGAAGGAAAGGCCAGCGTGATGTCGGCGAGGCGCATGATCAGCAGATCGATTCCCTTGCGATAGTAGCCGGCGACGAGGCCGAGGGTCACACCGAGCAGGACTGCGACGCTTTGGGACACGATGCCGACGAGGAGTGAGATGCGCGCGCCGTAGAGCACGCGGGAGAGCACGTCACGCCCCTGGGCATCAGCCCCCAGCAGGAACTTGCCGCCAGGTGGGGCGAGCGAATCGTTGGCGAGATCGCCGCGAAAGGGATCGTGCGGAGCGAGCCAGGGCGCCAGGATCGCGGCGACGATAATCACGAGCACCAGCACGACGCCAACGCGGAAGAAGAGGTCGCGACGCCAGCGACTGGTCAGCAGCGCACGGAACGGGGCCTGACTCACCGGCGGCCGAGCTCGATCGCGATGTGGCGCATATGCTGCACGACGCGCTCCCAGGTGAATTCCCGCAGGACCCGCGCACGACCCGCCGATCCGATCTGTGCTGCCAGAGACGGATCACCGAGCAGGTGACGCACGGCGTCGGTCGCCTGAAGGTGATCGGCCGGATCGACGAGGATGCCGCTTTCGCCATCGGCGACGGCATCAGCGATCCCGCCGCTGGCCCCTGCGACTACCGGCAACCCGGTTGCGGACGCCTCGACCAGCGCGATCCCGAAGCCCTCGACGTCGAGGCCCGAGAGGCGCGACAGACCGAGGTAAATCTCGCCCGACGCGAAAGCCGCCGGGAGCTCCTCGTCGGTCACGTCGGTGAGAATGTGCACCCTGTTCCCCACGCCGAGCGACTCGGCGAGGCGACGCAGCTCGGCCTCGTACGGCCCGCGCCCGACCACAGCGTAGTGCAGCTCCGGACATTGCAGCACCAGCGCCGCGAGGAGACGGATCGCGGAATCGATCCCCTTGTGCGCCACCAGACGCGCCACCGTGACGAGCCAGCGACCGTCGGGAAGACCACGCCGCGCCCGGAAAGCCGCACCAGCAGCGGGATCCGGAGCGAACCGCGCCGGGTCGGTGCCGAGGGGCACCACGCGCACGCGCGCCGCAGCCGCGGGGAGACGCAGATCGCGCAGCAGCTCGCGACAGCGTTCGGCGGTGTATTGCGATGGGGCGACATACACGGCCGCGGCATCGAGGAGCGGGCGGTAGATCTCCCGCTTGAAGCGCGACCGTTCGGTCTTCGAGCGAATCGTAAGAAGGTCACCACCGTAGACGATGATGCCGTATGGCAGACCCGTGCGCTCGAAGGCCCACTTCGCCACATAACCGGCCGGCCGGATGTTGCCGCACCAGGCGAACCGCGCCGAAGGATCGCGCGCCAGCACCGCGGCCCGTCGGGACCAGCGGAGCAGGCCGGGAACCGTCTTGAGGCGGCCCGAATCCACGTGAACCCGGTCGACCAGATTGGGGAGAGTGGCATCCGACTGTTCCCAACCTGGAAGGAGACCGGTGGAGACTCGGAGCTCGCCAGCGGGATAGCCCCGGGTGAGTTCCTCCATCCAGCGGGCGATCCCGCCACCCATCGGCGGAAAATCGTAGGCGAAGAGGAGGTCGTGTGGAAGGTTGCCTGGGGCCACGGTCCGCTTGGGCTGGGGAATCGAGAAACTTACACCGGGGCGGATCGGTTGCAGCCTGAAACTTGCCGCGCACTCCGTCCGTTTTGGCCGCGACATTCATGCACCCTCAAAGGAGCTAGTCCCAATGATCCATCGCTCGCGTCTGGCCCTCCCGCTGCTTGCTCTCCTCGCTCTGGCACCACTCCGCGCGTCGCAGGCGCAGTCGATCTCCTTCGGGATCACCGGTGGCGCGTCGCTGTCGACGTTCACGGGCGACCTGGTGGAAGACGCCAAGAACTACTCGACCTATATCGTCGGTGGTTTCGCACGCATCGGCGCGATGGGCTTCGCGGTGCAGCCCGGCCTCTACTACACCGGCAAGGGCGCCAAGAGCGAGAGCGCGAGCGGCACCACAGCTGGGACAGTGAAGCTCAACTACATCCAGGTTCCGCTCGTGCTTCGGCTGGGTATTGGCAGCGGCAAGAGCCGCCTCTATGTCGGCGCCGGTCCGGCGATCGGCTTCAAGGTGAGTTGCAAGCTCGCGCAGCCGACAACCTCCAGCTACAGCGGGACAGATTGCGCCGAAGGTGCCAGCGAGGATCCCGTGAAGTCCACCGAGGTGAGTGGTATTGTTGAAGCCGGCATCGAGTTCGGCAAGTTCTCGATCGGCGCTCGCGGCGACCTGGGCCTCACCAATGCGATCGAGTCGGTGCAGTCAGGCTCGACGTCCAATCTCGGCATCAAGACCCGCACCGTCTCGGCGGTGGCTGCAATCCGGTTCTGATTTCCCGCAGGTCCGTTCCTTCCCCCTCGCTCGGAGAGTTGCATGATTCGCAAGTTGATGTCGACAGTCGCAGTGATCACGGTAGCCGGCTTCGCGCCGCTCGCGGCCCAGGGCCATTTCGGCATTGTGGCCGGTGGTGTGAGCTCCAATATGACCGCGAGTGGCGGCGGCGCGTCGATTTCGTTCAAGTCCAGAACGGGCTTTGCCGCGGGCCTCTCGATGGTACACACCATCAGCAAGGACCTCGATTTCGCTCCCGAACTGCTCTACATCCAGAAGGGAAGCAAGTTCACCGAGGGATCGGAGGCGGCGAGCCTGAAGGTTTCGTACGTGGAACTCCCCCTGCTCTTCCGCGCCAAGTTCGGCACCGCGGGCACGCGCCCGTTCGTGATGGCGGGGCCGGCGATCGCGGTCAAGGCGTCGTGCAAGGTCTCGGGGAGTAGCGGTAACGTTTCGGTCTCATCGAACTGCGATGACGTCGACGTCAACGTCAAGAGCACCGACGTGGGCGCGATGTTCGGCGCCGGCGTTGCGGCGAAGCGGCTTTCGATCAGCGTTCGGTACGAGCTCGGCCTGACGAACGTTGCCAAGAATTCGGATCCGGGCGAATCCGTGAAGAACAAGGCCCTCCTCGCGATGGTCGGGATCTCGCTCTAACGCACCGGCGACGCTACGGATCCATCCGGGCGTCGGCAATCGGTCCAGCAGCCGGGAGTGATGCCGCAGCAGTCGGCGTCACTCCCGGATTGCGTTCCAGGGCGCGAAGGAAATCCGCGAAGCGGTATTCGACATAGCCGAGGTGCCAGATCGAACCGGGCGCCGAGGCCGAGAGGTAGATGCGGATCGCATCACGCGAGGCATCGTACAGCAACGAGCCGCGATAGAGTGAGCCACGGACCCAGTCGGCATCGCTCCGCTGCAACACGGGCGTGCGATAGGTCGTCCAGTTGACGCCGTCGGAGCTGCGGGCAAAGAAGAGGTCCCGGCCGTAGCAGCTGTAGTTCCGATTCGCCGGATAGATCGCCCAGTACTCCCCGCGTGCTGGCACCCAGGTCACATCGATGTGCCACACCGAGAAGCCGGGTTGGCGCAACCTGACCTGACGAGCCCCATCCCAGCCGGTTTCCGGGCGCGCCGGCTCGACGCCTGCCATACCGGAGCCGCGCTGCGTCATCACGCGAGTCACCCGGTTGCGACACTTGCTGGTGCCGGCATCGACGTACCACACGGCAGGCGCTTCACCGGGGCGGGCCGCAAGGGTCGGCGAGACGATGCCGTGGTTGCGACGCCGGAAGGTGACCCTCGGCAGCGTCCAGTGGCGGCCATCGCCCGAGGAAATCGCCTTGATGATGTTCTGCCCATCACGGACCTCGCGATAGATCATCACCAGCCGGTCGGCCGTCGCATCGTAGGTCAGGTCGGGATCGGAGTTGTAGCCGCTCGCGGGTTTGGCCACCACCGGATCAGGAAATCCGGCGGGCATTTCCCATTTGACCCCATCGTGGGAGACGGCAAGCGACGGGTTCTCCATCGCCTCGCTCGAACCGGGATAGGGCGTGTACGCCATCCAGTATTCCCAGCCGTGCCATGGCGCGGGGAAGCGCACCACATCGGGGTGTACCGCCTGGCCCGACCCTTCGAAGGTGGGAATCGCCAGCCGGGTGAGCGGTACCAGCGGCGTGAGGGGCAGGACGAGCGCCGCGCCGAAATCCTCGCCGAGCGGGGCGGGCTGCACCAGCGCGAGCGGCGTCTCTGCGGCGTCTCCGCACGCAGCGAGCAGCAGGCTGGCACACAACAGCACTCGTCGGAAGAGTGGCATGCACTCGCTCCCGTCACGCAAAGCATCGGTTTGTTGGGGGTACGCACCGGGGGGTGCGAGCCGAGAAGATCGCCCTGTCGCGGTTCTCGCGCAATTGTCGCGCTATCTTGAGCCCCTGATGCCGTCGCGCCACACTCTCCCCGAAGCGCCCGCAGCCGGCCCCCTGCCATGGCGACGCCTCGCCGTTGTCGGCGCGTGGGCACCGTATCGCAGCGAGGACGCCATCGTCCGTGCCGCCCGGCGCCTCGGCCTGACTTCTGAGCCCTTCGATGTACTGCGGCAGGTTCGCCGATTTGGGGGGCTGGGTCGCGCCTGGATCGGACGTACCATCGAGCGATTCGACCCCGACTTCATCCTCTGCACCCGGCACGCGTGGCTACTGGGCCCTGAGCGTCTCTCGCGTCTCCTCGACGGGCGTGCGTCGGCCTTCTGGTATTTCGATGCCCACGAAGTTCCCGGTGTCGCCGAGCTGGCCCGCCTCTGTGATGCGATGTACACCACCTACGCGAACCAGCGAGAGTATTACCGAGCGCTCGGTGTGAAGACGGTGCGCTTCCTGCCGCAGGCGCTCGACGCCGACCTCGAGAAGCCCGCGACGCGTCTGCGTGATGAGGACCGTTGCGACGTGTCGTTCGTCGGCTCAGGACAGTATCCCTACCGCTGGCCTTTGCTGGAAGAGGTCGCGCGACACTTCACCCTGCAGATTCGCGGACCCGGGTGGCAGGATGCGCCGGTCACACTTCCGGTTGTGGGAGGCGCCATCTACACCACCCGTCTTGCCGAGGTGGTTGGGGCGGCGGCGGTATCGCTAGGCGCCAACTCGGTCGCGGCACAGGATGGTGAACATGCCTCGGCGAGTGACCGGATGTGGAAGGTGATGGCGTGCGGCGGGGCCTATGTCGGCCCCTACGTCCCGGGGATCGAGGCCCTCGCTCGCGACCGGGAGCACTGTCGCTGGTATCACACCACCGACGAGTGCATTGCGGTCATCCGGGAGCTACTTGAGCATCCCGAGGAGCGCCGGGCGATGGCGCTGCGCGGCAGGGCGCACGCGCTGGCGCATCACAGCTACGACGCCCGGCTGCCGTTGCTGCTGACGGGACGCGAACAGCCGCTGGAATCCGCTGATCAGACCGGCACGTAGTTGCGATACTCGAAGGGCCGCCAGCCGGTGGTTCGCTCCACCAGATCCGACAACAGAAAGGCCGCGTGATGCCCTTGCCAGCGAACCGGTTCGATGAGACGCTCGGTGGTGCGGCGGGCCTCGATCCACGACTGCACTACGGCCGGGTGCGCCCCGACGAAGGGGCGGATCCCGGGAAACCACGGCAACAGCGGGCGCGCCTGATCCTGCTCGCGCCGCCACGGATAGATCGCGAGGTCTTCGCTCCGCTTCGCCGCCAGCGCCCAGGCGGGGCGGGCCCAGCCGTAGTGATGCATGATCGCGTCGCTCGTGGCCGACCGGATCCGTCGGTTGTCATCGCCGACGCGAAAGCCCTGCGCATCCCTGAAGGAATGGATCCGATGCTCGCTCCCCAGCCGGACCGCCCGGGTTTCGCGACGATACCAGCTCCGGTTCGCCGCAACGGTGTCGAATCCGCCATAGAAATGGCGATAGCGTACCAGGACGCCTTCGACACGCGCGTCCGCATCGCGAGCGAGGATGACATCGCGCAGCATCTCCGCGGCCCCGTCCGCGAGGACCTCATCGGCCTGGATGTAAATCCCCCAGGGCGAGCGGCACGCGGCCATCGCGCGCTGGGTCTCGTCCGCGAGCATCGCCGGGCCGCGGGTGAAGTCCCAGGTGGTATCGAGAATCCGGATCCGCGGATCGCCGATGGCGAGCACACGATCGCGGGTGTCGTCCTCGGAAGCGCCGACGTTCACGACCACCTCGCGCACCACGGGGAGCAGCGAGCGAATGCTCGCCTCCAGCGGGAAGTCGAGGATGGTGGCGTTGCGGACCATGGTGAAGCCGGATATATCCATCGCGCTCAAACTCCACCAACCGCGGCCTGATGGCAAGCACACTCCACATCGCCCTCTATCACCCGGCCCGCCTGCCAGTCCGGAAATACGGCGGGACCGAGCGCGTCGTGGTCTGGCTGGCGCGCGGCCTGGCCGAGCTGGGGCACAAAGTCACTCTCCTCGCCGCCCCGGGCAGTCAGGTCGCCGAGGCGACGCTGGTTCCGGTGGACCCGAAGGTCTCGGCCATTCCTGGCGGCCCCGATCTCACGCCGCTGCTTCCGCGCGGCGTCGACATCCTGCACGCGCACGTGCCGCTGCAACGGCCACCGCAGGGTGTTCCCTTCCTGTGGACCTTTCACGGGAATGGTGAAACCGGACGGAAATTTCCCGAGAGCACGGTGGCGCTGTCGGCGAATCACGCCGCGCGACACGGCATTTCCCGCTGGGTGCACAACGGGCTCGATCCGGCGGAATACCAGTTCCTCCCCGTCAAGCAGGACTTCGACCTCTTCCTCGGTCGGCTGCATACGGTCAAGGGATGGCGCTGGGCAGTGGAAGGAGCGCGCGAATGCAATCGCAAACTGGTGGTTGCCGGCGGATGGCGACCGTCGTTGCGACCGGGGCTCCGGTTCGTCGGCGAGATCGGCGGATCGGAAAAGGTCCAGCTGCTCGCGGACGCCGCCTGTCTCTGGGTGCCTGCCCTGTGGGATGAGCCGTTCGGACTCACGACGATCGAGGCGATGGTCTCCGGCACGCCGGTACTCGGCACGCGCCGCGGCGCGTTGCCAGAGGTAATCACCGCACAGAGCGGAGCGATGGGAGACACCCTCGAGGAGCTGGTGTCGTTGCGAGCGGGGCTCGCCACGCTCGACCCCGAAGGCGTTCGCGCGCGCGTGCTCGAGGCGTTCACCCACCGGGTGATGGCCGAACGCTACGTCGAGCTCTATCGGGGAGTGAGCGGCCGAGGCTGATCGAGGAGGAGCTGGCGAAGCCGGTGCATGTAGGTGTGGTCCTGCAGCGCCCGCGCGCGCGCGGCCGCGCCAATACGTTCGGCCTCACCCGGATTCTCGAGCAGGTCGCGCACACGATGCTTCAGGTCCGCCGCATCGCGGAAGACGACCACTTCCCGGTCGGGCTGGAAGGCACGCGGCAGATCGCCGCGATCATCGACCACCTGCGCCGCTCCCATGGCCGCCAGTTCAAACACGCGCTGGTTGCACGACGCCTCGCGCGGATCACCCTCGACCGCGACATGATGAATGTTGATCGCGACGCTCGCCCCCGCGTACGCCTTGACGTAGGCGTCGGTGCTCGGTGCCTCGCCGCGGCAATAGTCCCGCAGCGCTGTCTTGCGCCATCCCGGTCCCCAGACGGCGAGCCCGAACTCGACCAATTCGCTCAGCAGCCGTTCACGGCGCGGTGTCGCAGCCCCGGCGAAGACGACATTGGCGCGGTACTGGTCCTTGGTGCGGATCGGGCGATAGATCGACGGATCGGCCGCGCGCGAGAGGACATCGACCGTGCGACCGAGGCGCTCGTGAATTTCCGCCGCGACGTCGGTACCGATGGCATAGATATGATCGTAGGGCCTGGCCAGCAGCGTCGCACTCGACACGGTACGCAGGTCATCGGGAAGCCAGTTGATCCAGCGGGCCCGCGAGCGGCCGCGCAGCTTGTCGACCAGGGACTCCTCGAGCGGATCGCCGCCGAGCACCAGCACCAGCTCGGGATCCTGGTCATCGAGCACCTTCTCGAGCCGCTTGCTCAGGTCGCCGGCGCGGAAGCGCTGCAGCAGCGACGGCTTCGCGTTGAGGTCGAAGGTCGCGACGCGCGCGCCGAGCCGTTCGAGCGCGCGGCGCTGCTGGGCCGAGTGCGCGTGGCCGGCATCATCAAATTCTGCTACGAAGAGCACCGAACGTTCGGTGGTCACGCCATCACCTCGGCAGCGGAGAACTGCAGGTCGTGGAGGCGGCGGTAGAGGCCGCCCTGGGCATGCAATACCTGGTGCGATCCGGACTCGATCACTCGCCCACCATCAAGGACGAGGATGCGGTCGGCATCGCGCACCGTGGCGAGCCGATGGGCGATCACCAGCACGGTCCGATCCTGCATCAGTCGGTCGATGGCTTCCTGCACGAGTCGCTCCGATTCGGTGTCCAGGGCGCTGGTGGCCTCATCGAGAATCAGTATCGGCGCGTCGCGGAGCAGCGCCCTGGCAATGGCGATCCGCTGCCGCTGCCCTCCCGAGAGACGCGTTCCGCGCTCGCCGACCACGGTGTTGTAGCCGTCGGGGAGGGCGTCGATGAACTCGTGGGCATTCGCCGCGCGTGCCGCCACCTCGACATCCACATCGGAGGCATCCGGACGCCCGTAGGCGATGTTGGCCCGCACGGTGTCGTGCAGCAGCACCGTGTCCTGGCTCACGACGGCGATATGGGACCGCAACGAGGCGCGCGAGAGGGCGGTCAGCGGCACGCCATCGAGGCGGATCTCCCCCTGCTGCGGATCGTAGAAGCGCGGCACGAGTTCGAGCAAGGTCGTCTTCCCCGCGCCGCTCGGACCCACGAGAGCGACGACCTCTCCCTTGGCCACCCGGAAGGTCACATCCTGCAGCACCGGCCGCTCGGCGTCATAGCCGAAGCTCACCCGATCGAAGTGGAGATCGGTTGCGAAGGTCGCGGCGGGTGCGTCCGGCGCGTCGATCTCGGCGGCCGGGATGTCGAGAATGTTGAAGATCCGCTCGGCACTCGCTTCGGCGATCGCAAGTTGCGACGGAACCTGAGTGATCGCCTTGATGGGCGAAAGCAGGCGCGCGGCCGTCACCAGGAACGCGATCGCTTCGGGGCCGTTGAGCACGACGCGCGATACATCCTGGTTCGCTGAAGCCCAGAGGATCAGCATGATCACCGCGCCGCCGAACAGCTCACTCACCGGGGAAGTGAGTAGCGCGAATCGCTGCGTGCGTACGTAGCCCTTCCGGTAGCGTTCGGCCTGCCGGTCGAACGCGGCCGATTCCGTGGGCTCGGCCCCGAACGCGCGAATCAGCTTCATCGCGCCGAGGCGTTCGGTGATGGTGGCGGTGAGTTCGCCGCGCTCGTGGGTGAATGCGCGTGAATGGCGCTTCAGCCGCGCCTGCAGCAGCCGGACGCCGATCACCAGGATCGGCGCGAGCAACAGGACACCGAGCGTGAGTCGCGGCGAGAGTGCCACCATCACGGCGAGCATCGTCAGGATCGCAATGAAATTCTGGAAGAACGCCGCGAGCACCGCCACCACGATCTGCTTCACCTGATCGGCGTCACTGACGAGCCCGGTGGCGAGCTGGCCGCCGCGGGTCCGCTGGAAGACGCCGAGGTCGAGTCGCAACAGGTGCTGCCAGAGCCGCACGCGGAGATCCTTGACCACACCTTCCTGCACCAGCACCGAGAGATATGCGGCGACGTAGGTCGCGACGATCTTGACGGCCAGGGCGCCGAGGAAGATGCCGACCAGTCGTAGCGTGGCGACATCGCGCGGGACGCCATCCACGATCGGGCCGAGCACTCGGCCGAGGGTGCGCCCCAGCCAGGTATTGCTGCCGCCGAAGCTATCGTTCCCCGGGAACTGCAGCTTGAGGATCGGAATGAGCAGTGCCGCCGTGGCGCCATCAAGCACCGAGCCCACGAGAGCCGCGCCAAGCCCGACGATGAAGAGTCGTCGCTGCGGGCGCAACAGGGCAAAGAGGCGCGTGCGCACCCCCGGGCGATACCTCAACTGCGCCTCGGCATCAGTAGCGCGACCGGCAGGACCACCTCTTCAGGCGAGACGCCGCCGTGCAGGAAGGCACCGCGATAGCGCGCCTGATATTCCCGCAGCTTGGTCGGATAGACGAAGAAGCGATCGCCGGTCGCGAGCAGCATCCTGGTGCCTGGTGTGCGCGCGGGGAGTCCCCATCCCTTGAGGTCATCGACGACGATCGCGCCCTCGGGGTCATCGATGCGAAGATCTTCGCCGAACTTGAAGCGCAGGTTCGCCGTGGCATCACGCCGGGCGAAGATGGTGGTCGGCGTGTGACAGTGGATCGACCCGTGATCGGTGGTGAGCAGCACCGGCACCTTGCGTCGTTCGGCTTCCTTGAGCGCCTCGAAGAGCGCGGAACGCTCAAACCACGTGCGCGTGAGGGCACGCAATGCCGGCGTATCGCGGGCGACCTCGAAGAGCGCCTCGTTTTCAGTACGACCGTGGGTGAGCTGGTCGATGAAGTTGAACACCAGCGCGGTCACCCCGTCGTGCGACAGGTGCCCGGAGAGCCGACGCAGCATCGCCTCGCCATCCGCGGCCGAGAACATCTTTTCGTACGACACCGGTACGTCGCGCCCGAGCAGATCGCGCAGCTGTTCGGCGAGCAGCGGCCCTTCGTGGGCATTGAGTGACGAGTCGTCGTTCTCGTCCCACCAGGTCGGATGGCGCGCCACCAGCTCGGCCGGATAGAGGCCCGAGAAGATCGCGTTCCGGCTGTAGGGTGTGGCAGTGGGGAGGATGGAGAAGTAGTGATCGACCTCGACGTCGAAATGGCGTTCCACGAGGGGCCGGATCATTGCCCACTGATCGAGGCGGAGGCAATCGACCACGACGAGCATCACGCGACCGTGCGACTCGAGGGTCGGACGCACGAACTCCGATACGACGTCGACCGAGAGCGGTGGACGATCGCCACCACCCTCGGAGAGCCAGCGCGGATAATTATTGCGGATGAAGCGCGCGAAATCCTGGCGCACGCCGGATTGCAGTGTGCGCAGCGCCTCGGTGAGGCCGGGTTCGTCGGCCTGGCCGAGGCGCACTTCCCACTCGGCAAGTTCGGCGACGAGCTCGACCCACTCGCGCCAGGCCAGCGTCTCGCCACGACGACCCTCGAGCTCGCGGAACCGGGTGACGAAGTCGCGCGAGAGTCGCTGCTGGCGAATGCGATCGCCTTCGAGCAGTCGCGTCACCACCGAGAGCACTTGCCGCGGTGAGACCGGTTTGGTGAGGTAGTCCGCGATCTCGGCGCCGATGGCGTCGCGCAGAGTCTCGGGTTCTTCCGACTTGGTGACCATCACCACCGGCATCGAACCGTCGATGAGGCGCAACATCGGCACCAGATCGAGGCCGCGGGTGCCCGGCATCTGCTCGTCGAGGAGCACCACGCCGTACGGCTGGCGGCGGAGCAGGGCGAGTGCGTCGTCGCCGTTGGTGGCGCGCTCCACGGTGAAGCCCTGCTGCTCGAGGAAGAGCACCTGGGAATCCAGCGAGGCGATTTCGTCATCTACCCACAGAATGCTGCGCGGTCTGGCCATAGGGTAAGGTAGGACGCCGCTTGGGGCCGCGACAACACGGACGCCGGCCTTAGATTCCTTCCGTGCCTGCCGCCCCACCCGCGATCCTCCTCGTCCGCTTCTCCTCGATCGGCGATCTGCTCCTCACCACGCCCCTGCTCCGGGTCCTCCGGGCGCGGCATCCCGGTGCCAGGATCTCGTTCGTGGTGCGCGAGGATATGGCCGAGACGCTGCGTCACAATCCGCGCCTCACCGAGTTGATCACCTGGCGGCGGGGGGATTCGCTCCCGGAGCTGGCCCGCCGGCTCAAGGCCACCGAGTGGACGCACCGGCTCGATCTGCACGGCTCGCTCCGCTCCCACGCGCTCCGACAGCTCGTCGGCGGCCGCTGGACCGGATACCCCAAGCACCGGTGGCGTCGCGCCATGCTGGTTCGGTCGGGAGCGGCTCGAGGCGGCGCGCTCGGTCCGGTGGCCGAACGCTACTTTGCGGCCGCTGCCGACCTCGACGTGACTCCCGATGGCGGATCGCCCGAGTTCTTCACGACCCGCGAGGCGGAGCGGGAGGCCGACACCTTTCTGGCCGAGCGCGGGCTCGGGACCCGGCGCACCCTGATCGCCTTTGCTCCCGGCGCAGCGCACTTCACCAAGAGGTGGCCGCTCGATCGCTGGGAAGCGCTGATGCGCCGGATCCGCTCGAATGCCGATGTGGTGATTCTCGGCGGACCCGGCGACCGGGCGGCGGCGGAAGCGATTGCGGCGGTCGGGGGTGACGCAGCAGCGAGCGCGGCAGGGAGTTTTTCGCTGACCGGAACGGCCGCACTGCTCAAGCGTTCCCGAGCGCTGGTCAGCTGCGACACTGGCGTCCTGCACCTCGCGACGGCCGTCGGGACGCCACTGGTCGGGCTCTATGGGCCGACGGTCGAGGAGTTCGGCTTCTTCCCCTACCGGGCGCGAGCGACCGTCCTCCAGCGCGAACTCAGTTGCCGTCCGTGCAGCACGCACGGAGGGCCAGTCTGTCCGCTCGGGCACCACCGCTGCATGACCGAGATCACACCGGAGGAGGTCGCCGCCGCGGTCGCCTCGTTGCCACGATGAGCGACTGGGACCCGCCCCTCCTGCTGCTCACCGAGCTGCAGCGACGCTTCGAACGGGGTCCGAAGCGCGAGGGGGCTTTCGCGGTGTGGCTGGTGGTGCGGATGGCGCTGGAGGTCGGGCGGGCCGAGGTTCCGGCCGACAAGCAGGATCGCAAGCGCCTGATGTTGCTCTCCCAGCGACTGGCGCCGCTGGCGGTGCCGCGCTCCCTGGCTCGCGGTCTCACGACCGCGCTGGGTCACCTTGAGGAGCTGACGCCCAACAGTGCCCGGGTCGCGCTGGCACAGTTGGTCGCGCCCGCCCGGGATGCCCTCGGAGCTGATGCCGGTGAGGCCGTGGCCCAGGCGGCGGTGTTGCTCCCGTCCCGAGCCGGGTGGCGCGCCCCGGCCTCCTGATCAGCTTCAGGGCTTCTTGGGCACCGGCTTCGGAGCGGAGGCATCCTTCGCCGCGCCCGCAATCGTGACCATCGTCCCCGCGTCGCCGTTCTTCTGCACCGCGACCCACATCGAGGGTCCGTCCTGCTCGACGTAGAACGAGGTAACGCCGCCATTGGCCGACTCGTTGATGAGTCGATACGGCTCCTTGCCGAGCAGGTCGCGGTAATACGACAGGACGCTGTCGACCGAAACGTGCGTGGTAAAGAGGAACTGCATCGCCTCTTTGCTGCTTTCGGTCGTCAGCGGGGTAGCGTCGGGAGGCACCGGAAGATTCGGGAGCACCTTGCCCACCGGTGGCCGCTCGGGCTCCTGCACTGCGGGGGGCTTTTGCTGGCAGGCCCCAAGGGAGGCTGCCGCGAACAACAGTGTTGCGAAGATGGAATAGCGCATGGCCGAACCGTACCATCCGAGCAGGACCGGTGCAAGCCGGGGCGCGGGGCGAGCGCGCACATTGCCGCGCCCCCAGCCGGCGGCTAAGATCCCGGCATGACCGCAGGAGGGAGCTATGGCTGGACACAGTAAATGGAAGACCATCAAGCGGAAGAAGGCGATCACCGACTCCCGCCGGGCCTCGACCTGGACCAAGCTGATCCGGGAAATCACCGTCGCGGCGAAGGCCGGCGGCGGCGATCCGAACAGCAATGCGCGGCTCCGGAAGGCGGTCGACGACGGCAAGGCGGGCAACATGCCCGGCGAGAACATCGAGCGCGCCATCAAGAAGGGCACCGGTGAACTCGAGGGTGTGAGCTACGAAGAGGTGATGTACGAGGGGTACGGTCCCGGCGGCTCGGCGATCCTGATCGACGGCTCCACCGACAACCCCAATCGCACCGTCGCCGATATCCGCCACGCCTTTTCGCGCAACCACGGCAACCTCGGCGCGACCAATTCGGTAGCGTGGATGTTCGATCGCAAGGGACTGATCATTCTCGTGGCCGGCAAGCGTTCCGAGGATCAGGCCATGGAAGACGCGCTCGATGCCGGCGCCAGCGACTTCACGTCGGACGGCGAGTTCTTCGTGGTCAGCACGGAGCCGAACTCGTTCCACTCGGTGAGCGACGCCCTGCGCGCCAAGGGGTACGAGATCGACTCCTCGGAGATCGCGATGGTGGCGAAGAACCTGGTGAAGCTCGACGCCGCCGATGGCGCCAAGCTGGTCAAGCTCATCGAAGTGCTCGACGAGCTCGACGACGTCTCGATGGTGTTCACGAATGTCGACATGGACGCCCTCGATCTCGACGAGGACGACGCCTGACTTCCCCCCGGTCGCTGACCGTGCTCGGCATCGACCCGGGCACCGCGACGATGGGCTACGGCGTGGTGAGTGGTATCGCGGGCAAACCCCCGCGGTTGCTGGAATGCGGCGTGGTACGAACACGGGCCGGTGAACTTCTCTCCGACCGGCTCAGCGTGATTTTCGACGGGGTCACCGAATTGCTGCAGCGCCACCGCCCCGACGCCGTCGCGGTTGAAGGTCTCTTCCACGGCCGCAACGCACGGAGTGCGCTGATCCTCGGTCACGCCCGCGGCGTCGTGCTGCTGGCAGCGGCACGCGGCGGACTCGTTCCCGCCGAGATCTCCCCTGCCGAAGTGAAGCGCGCCGTCACCGGCACTGGTGCCGCGAGCAAGGCGCAAGTCGCGGCGATGGTGACGCGGCTGTTGCATCTCGTGGCCGCCCCATCGCCTGCGGATGCCGCCGATGGCGTGGCGATCGCACTCACCCATTTCATGCGCCTCGGCATCACGCCGCGGCCGGGCGGAGTGGCGCGGTGATCGCACTCGTCGAAGGCATCCTTGCCGTACGTGATCCGTCGGGGATCGTGATCGCGACGCCCGGCGGGATCGGCTACCAGGTGGAAGTGCCGCTCGGGGTGTTTGAACGGCTCCCGGCCGTGGGCCAGCGGCTGCAGCTCCACACCGAACTCGTGGTGCGCGAAGATGCCTGGGCGCTCTTCGGCTTCGACACTCCACTCGAACGTACGGTGTTCCGCCGACTCCTGGGCGCCTCCGGCGTTGGGGCGCGGATCGCGCTCGCGATGCTCTCGGCCCTCGGTCCCGACCGTACGGTGCGCGCGATTCGGGAGAAAGACCTCGCGGTCCTCTCCAGCGTGCCGGGGATCGGCAAGAAGAAGGCCGAGCGTTTGGTGCTCGAGCTTGGTGACCGCCTCGACGACCTGCCCGTGACGATCAGCGCCGGTGCCGCGGTCGCAGCGACACCCTCGGCTGATGCCGTGCGCGCATTGGGGGCCCTCGGCTACCCGGCAGCGGCCGCCGAGGCCGCGGTGCGCGCGGCCATCGAAGGTGGTGCCCCGCTGGAGACTGCCGCGCTGGTGCGGCGGGCCCTTACCGATCTGACCAGGACGTAACGCCTATGTGGTCGACTTCCCGCCCAGCCCGGACTGCCGAGTGGCAGTGCACCCGCTGCGGCGTCACCAACCGGAAACAGGTCGATGTCGATGCCACCGAGGTGCGCGATCGCTGCGTGACCTGTGGCCTCGCGCACATCGTCCGCGTCGATGCGTCGCCCGTGCGCTGGCGCGCGGTGGCGGCCTGACCGCCATGGGCGATCGGCTCGAGGTGACGACCCCGGCAGTGCTCCCCGACGAAGGGATCAACGAGAACGCGCTGCGTCCGTCGCGTCTCGATGAGTTCGTCGGGCAGCCGCAGGTGCGCACCTCGCTCCAGATCGCCATCGATGCCGCGCGCAAGCGCGGCGACCAGCTCGATCACGTGCTCTTCTTCGGGCCGCCCGGCCTCGGCAAGACCACGCTTGCCATGCTGATGGCACGCGAGATGGGCGTGCAGTGCCGCACCACGTCGGGTCCCGTGCTCGAGAAGCCAGGCGATCTGGTCGGACTGCTCACGTCCCTCGGCCCCGGTGACATCCTGTTCATCGACGAGATTCATCGCCTCCGCCCGCAGCTCGAGGAGTTCCTTTACCCGGCGATGGAGGATTTCCGCGTCGATGTCCGATTGAGCGACGGACCCCACGCACAGACGCTGCCGATGAACGTCGAGCGCTTCACGCTGATCGGCGCCACCACACGCTTCGGCCTGCTGACGCCGCCGATGCGCGCGCGCTTCGGACTGGTCGAGCGGCTGCACTTCTATCCCACCGAGGATCTCGCGGCCATCGTGACGCGTTCGGCCAAGGTCCTTGGCATTTCGATCGCGGAGCACGGCGCAGCAGAAATTGCCCGGCGGTCACGCGGTACACCGCGTGTAGCCAACCGGCTGTTGCGGCGCGTGCGAGACTACGCCGAAGTGCGCGCCGATGGCGTGATTACCTCGGACGTGGCCGCCGCCGCGCTGGCACGGCTCAACGTGGACCAGTTCGGCCTCGACGACATGGATAACCGGATCCTCGCCACCATTATCGAGAAGTTCGATGGCGGACCGGTCGGCCTGAGCACCATCGCCGCATCGGTCGGCGAAGACGCCGCGACGCTCGAAGAAGTATACGAGCCGTATCTGCTGCAGCAGGGATTTCTCGAGCGAACGTCGCGCGGACGCGTCGCCACCGCCCACGCGTGGCGTCGCCTCGGCCTCACGCCGCCGCAACGACCCGACAGCCAGCCCTCCCTGCTCGATGGCTGAGCGGCAGTGGACCGCCAGCGACTTCGACTACCCGCTTCCTCCCGACCTTGTTGCGCAGGTGCCCAGCGGGGTGAGGGGCCAGTCGCGGCTGCTGGTTGTCGAGCGCGCGGAGGTGGGTGCGACGCTGGCGCCGCGCCCCACACTGGACTCCACGTTCAGCGACCTACCCTCGCTGATGGCCCCCGGCGATTTGCTCGTGGTCAACGCCACCCGCGTCCGTCACGCGCGCCTGCTGGGAACCCGCCCGGGAGGCGGGCCCGCGGAGATCCTGCTGATTCATCCGGCCACCGACGATCGCTGGGTCGCCATGGGGAAGCCGGGTCGCGCAATGCAGCCAGGAAAGCAGATTCTGCTGGGTGATGGCGTGGCAGTCGAAACCGTTGCGGTGCTCGACGACGGCATGCGCGAGGTGCGCTTCGTGGGGGCGACGGCCGCCGATGCGATTGCACGATTCGGCCGCTTGCCGCTGCCACCCTACATCGATCGCGACCCGACCGCCGACGACGAGACGCGTTACCAGACCGTCTACGCCGATCGCGAAGGAAGTGTCGCGGCCCCAACCGCGGGACTTCACTTCACCACGGAGATGCTCGCGGCGATTCGCGAGCGCGGAGTGGCGATTGCCGAGCTCGATCTCGAGGTGGGCCCGGGAACGTTCCGCCCGGTCGAAGGTGAGGCGATCACGGAACACGTGATGCACGCCGAGCGTTTCGAAATTCCGGTGACGCTGGCCGACGCGATCGTCGCATGCCGGCAACGCGGCGGGAGCGTGTGGGCTGTGGGCACCACTGTGGTTCGCGCTCTCGAGAGTGCCGCGCGCGACGATGGCACGGTGACACCGGGCCACGCGGAGACCCGTCTGATGATCACCCCCGGCTACCACTTTCGTGTGGTCGATCGGCTGATCACGAATTTTCACCTGCCCCGATCTACCCTGTTGATGCTGGTTGCAGCGGTTGCAGGCTACGAAACGACCATGGCCGCCTACCGCCACGCCGTGGCTGAGCGGTACCGGTTCTACAGTTATGGCGACGCGATGTGCATCCTGTGAGGAGCTTCCCATGAGCAATCCGACCCCTTACGTCACCGAAACGCTCGCACTTCTGGGCGATCTGGATCCACTTGTCGTCCTCGCCGAGACGCCGGACTACATCCTGGCGCAGGTCGAGGAACTCGAGGAAGAGCAATTTCACATTCCCGAAGGCCCCGGCAAGTGGTCGCTCGCGCAGGTCTTCATGCATCTCGCTGATGCCGAGATCGCCTTCGGCTGGCGCGCGCGACTGATGCTCACGCAGGAAAATCCGCCGATGCACGGTTGGGACGAGGGTGCCTGGATGACGCGCTTCGACGGTGCCAATACCGACCCGGAGCAAGCGCTCGACACCTTCCTCACACTGCGCGACTGGAACATGCGCGTCTGGCAGGCGGCCACCGCCGCCGACCTCGGTCGCATGGGGATCCACTCGGAGCGCGGCCCCGAATCATTCGACCTGTTGCGTCGAATGACAGCCGGGCACGACCTGCGGCACCGGCGCCAGGTTGATCGCATCGTGGCGAGCCTGCGCTGAGTGTTTGAATTTTCGCTCCAGGGCACGTCGGGCCGCGCGCGCGCGGGCACCCTCACCCTCCCGCACGGCACGGTGCAGACGCCGTGCTTCATGCCGGTGGGCACCCGTGGTGCCGTGCGCGGCCTGCATCCCGACGAAGTGCGTGGCGCTGGCGCGCAGATCATCCTCGGCAACACCTACCATCTGCACCTCCGTCCGGGCGAGGAGGTCGTGGCGCAGATGGGAGGGTTGCACAAGTTCAGCACCTGGGATCGTCCGATGCTCACCGACTCGGGCGGATTTCAGGTCTTCTCGCTGAGCGGGATGCGGAAGCTCGACGAAAACGGTGTCGAGTTCGTCTCGCACATCGATGGCTCGCGGCACCACCTGTCGCCGGAATCGTCGATGGAGATCCAGTGGGCGCTGGGCGCCGATGTCGCGATGGCGTTCGATCATCTCCTTCCCGGCCAGTCGACCCACGCCGATGCCCGGGACGCGATGCAGCGGACCTTGCGCTGGCTCGAACGCTCACGGCGCCGGCACGATGAGCTCGCTGCCGGCGGCCCCCCGAAGCAGACCCTCTGGCCGATCGTCCAGGGCGGGACCCACGACGATCTCCGACTCGCTTCGCTGGAAGGGATTCTCGAGCAGGGGCCCTGGACCGGCGTCGCGATCGGCGGACTCTCGGTGGGTGAGACCAAACCGGCGATGCATCACGTTCTCGACGTGCTCGCGCCGAGCCTGCCGGCCGAGCGGCCGCGTTATCTTATGGGCGTAGGATTCCCCGACGACCTGCTTGAAGGGATCGCCCGGGGGGTCGACATGTTCGACTGCGTCGCCGCGACGCGCAATGGCCGACACGGCAGTGCGTGGACGGCCGACGGCAAGGTGCAGGTGCGGGGAGCGCCACTGCGGCTCGATGAGGGGCCGCTCGATCCCGAATGCGATTGTGAGGGGTGCACGCGCTTCTCGCGAGCCTACCTCCGCCATCTCTTCGTCGCCGAGGAACAACTCGGGCCGCGGCTGGTGTCGATCCACAATCTGCGCTTCCTCATTCGCCTCGCCGACACGGCGCGTGAGCGGATTCTCGATGGGACGTTCGAACCGTGGGCTGCCGCGTGGCGGGAGCGCTACTTCGCCAAAGGAAAAGGGAAATGAACAATCAGATGACCGTGCTGCTCATTCAGGTGCTCGCGATCGGCGGGGTGTTCTACTTCTTCATCATCCGGCCGCAGAGCGCCGCACGGAAGAAGGCGGAGGAGATGTTGGCGGCCCTGAAGAAGGGCGATGACGTGACCACCGCCGGCGGGATCGTCGGCAAGGTCACCGCCGTGAAGGACAACCTGGTCACGATCGAGAGCGGGACGGCATCGCTCGTGGTCGAGCGCTCGCGCATCGTCCGGGTCGGCAACCAGAGCGCCCCGAACACGGCGGCCTGATGGCGGTCCTCGATATCCACCTTCTGGGCTCGCCCGTGTTGCGGCAGCGCGCCGACGAGATCACCACGGTGGACGATGACGTGCGCGCCCTGATCGACAACATGTTCGAGACGATGGGCGTTGCCATGGGCGTGGGCCTCGCCGCCAACCAGATCGGCGTCGCGCGGCGCATCGCGGTCATCAATGCCGAAGGGCACACCTTCGCGATGATCAACCCGCAGATCGTCGCGGAGGAGGGAAAGGCGACGGCCGAAGAAGGGTGCCTTTCGATTCCGGAAGCGTTCGCCGAAGTCACCCGGCCCGAGCGCGTGACGCTCGAGGCGCTGGACGAAGAAGGGAAGCCGTTCCGGGTCGAAGCGGCTGGTCTGGTAGCCCGCGCGATCCAGCACGAGATCGATCACCTCGATGGCATTCTCTTCATCGATCATCTCTCGCCGATGAAGCGACAGCTGCTCGTGACGCGCTGGAAGAAGGACAACCGTGGCGAGTCCCTCACGCGCACGCCGCGGCCCGAGGAGTCGGAAGCCACGGACTGATGCGCGTCCTCTTCTTCGGGACGCCGGACTTCGCGGTTCCGTCCCTCCAGGCCCTGCTCGCTGCCGGTATTGATGTCACCCTCGTGGTGACACAGCCGGATCACGGGCAGGGTCACTTGCATCGCACCCCGCGGCCGCCCGCCGTGAAGCTCGTCGCCGAGGCCGCCGGACTCCCCATCGCGCAGCCCGAACGTCCGCGGGGCGACGACTTCTATCAGCAGCTGCGCGACGCGAACGCCGACCTCGGCGTGGTGGTCGCCTACGGGCACCTGCTGCGCCCCGAGTTGCTCGCCATTCCTCGCCTCGGCTTCGTCAACGTGCACGCGTCGCTGCTACCGCGCTGGCGAGGCGCTGCACCGATTCACTGGGCACTCCTCTCGGGCGACGAAGAAACCGGCGTCAGCATCATGCGGGTCGAGGCGGGGCTTGATACTGGTGCGGTCTGGCACACCAGGGCGCACCGCGTGCGTCCCACCGACACCACCGGCCTGCTCTTCAGTGAACTCGCGACGCTTGGTGCCGAAGCATTGATCGAGGCGCTCCCGCTCATCGCCAGCGAGATGCCGCCGACGCCACAGGACGACCACGCGGCTACCATTGCTCCCAAGGTTGCGCGGGAGATCGCGCGCATCGACTGGCGCGAACCGGCCAGGGCGGTCTCGTGCCGAATCCGCGCGATGGATCCTCGACCCGGCGCGTGGGCAACCATCGCGGGCCACGAGATGAAGCTGTTCGGTCCTCGAGTCGTCGAGTCGAAGGTGGCTGCCGCCGGCACGCTGATGGAGACCGATCATCACCTCGTGGTGGCGTGCGGCAGTGGCGCGCTCGAAATTGCCGAAGTGCAGCCTTCGGGCAAGCGGCGGATGAGTGCCGTTGACTGGATCCGCGGCAGTGGCGTGGCACCCGGAGCCCGCTTCGAATGAGGCCACTGCCCCGCGTCCTCGCGTTCAGCGATGATCGCGTGGCAGCGCTCGAGGATTTCGGGATCCGCGCCGCAGCGATCGCGGCGGTCGGATCCGCTGCCGGGTTGGTGGCCAGGTTGCCTGGCGGCACCGCCGATCAGCTGTCGGCGCTCGCGCTCCGCTGCGCGTCGCTGGTGCGCCCCCCCGAGGCCGCGCTCTTCGTGACCGGGCGGGTGGATATTGCGATGGCGGCTGGGGCGAGCGGGACGATTCTCCGGGAAAGAGATCTCGGGATCGAAGACGCGCGCCGCGTCACGGCCGCAGGGGCGCCGCTCGCGGCGTCCCGATCTCCGCACCAGCGGGCGCTCTGGCTCCTTCGGTCCGTCCATTCCGTGGAGTCCGCCCGGGCCGCGATCACCGAAGGCGCCGACGGCCTGATTCTCGGCTCGATCTGGGCTACCGCCTCGCATCCCGGCCGGGCACCGGTCGGGGTCGCCCTCCTGCGAGAGGTCGTCGCCCTCGGCCTCCCGACCTTTGCGATCGGAGGCGTCACCCCGGAGCGTTCCCGCGAGGTGCAGAAGGCCGGCGCCTGGGGCGTCGCCGCCATCGGCGCCCTGTGGGACGCGCCAGATCCCTATCTTGCCACCCGGGCGCTGCTCGCCCCGTGGCTGACTGCCTGAACCGGAAACGAACGATGCAACTCACGATCAATGGCGATCCGCGCGAGATTCCCGACGCGCTCAATGTCGAAGCCCTGCTGCAGCACCTCGAACTCGACCCGCGCGCGGTCGTGGTCGAACTCAACCGTGTGATCATCCGCCGGCCCGCAATCGCGAGCACCACGCTCAGCGAAAACGACAGCGTCGAGATCGTGCATTTCGTGGGGGGTGGCTGAATGCTCGAGATCGGCGGCGTCACCTTCCGGTCGCGACTGATGGTCGGCACCGGCAAGTATCGCAACAACGACGAGATGGTCCAGGCGATCGCGGCCTCAGGGGCCGCAGTCGTCACGGTCGCCGTGCGTCGCGTCTCGCTCGACCGCAGCGACGAAGGCGGCATCCTGCACCACCTCGATCCGAAGCAGTACTTCCTGCTCTCGAATACCGCGGGCTGCTACTCGGCGGATGAGGCGATCCGCTACGCGCGCCTCGCGCGCGAGGCCGGTTTCAACGATTTCGTCAAGCTGGAAGTCATCGGCGACAAGGAGACGCTCCTTCCCGATACCGCGGGACTGCTGGTCGCGACCAAGGTACTCGCCGACGAAGGCTTCAAGGTGCTCGCCTACACCAATGACGACCTGATCACCGCACTGCGTCTCGAAGAGGCCGGTGCCGTCGCGGTGATGCCGCTGGCTTCGCCGATCGGATCGGGACTCGGGCTGCTGAACCCGTATTTCATTCGCACGATCAAGTCGCGACTGCGCGTGCCCGTGATTGTCGATGCCGGCGTGGGGACCGCGTCCGACGCCTGCCTGGTGATGGAACAGGGTGTCGACGGGATCCTGATGAACACCGCGCTCGCCGAAGCGACCAATCCGGTCCTGATGGCCGAGGCGATGCGGCTAGGCGTCGACGCGGGGCGCGCATCGTACCTCGCGGGGCGGATGCCGCGTCGCGAAGTGGCGGTGCCGTCGAGCCCCACCAGCGGGATGCTGCGCTGAGCGACACCGGCCTTCCGCCGCGGCGCGCTGCACTGGGGATGATGGCCGCAGTGCGTCGCGGCGTGCCATTCGATGTCGCGCTGGATCGTGGCCTCGCCGCGCTCCCTGAACGCGACAAGCGACTCGCTCACGAACTCGCGGCCGGCATCCTGCGGCAATCAGGCGCGCTCGACCAGGTCATTGCGCCGTTCGTGCCGCGCGGGATCAGCTCGGTGGCACCCGAACTGCTCGACGTGCTGCGTCTCGGTGCCTACCAGCTGCGCCATCTCGAACGCGTGCCACCACACGCGGCCGTCGCGACGAGCGTGGCGCTCGCCCGCGAAGTCCTCGGCGAACGCGCGGCTGGGTTCGCGAATGCGGTGCTGCGCCGAGTATCCGAACTCGGTCCTGATGCGCCGACTGACCAGGCCGTCGATCTGATTTCGCAACTCGCTGCAACGTGGTCGCATCCGGCGTGGCTGGTGGCACGCTGGCTCGAGCGATTCGGCGCGGCCGACACCGAAGCGCTGCTCGAATGGAACAACACTCACCCCGCCCTGGTGGTGCAGCCGGCGCGCGGTGGATCGGGCGACCTCGAGCGGCTCTTTCGTGACGAAGATGTCCGCTCATTCGCGGCCCCGTATGGCGCTGGCATCGTTGTCGACGCCACGCGTCCGGAACGACTCCCCGGCTTCGATCGCGGGATGTTCTATGTCCAGGACCCGGCGCAGGCAATGGTCCTTCGCTTCGCCGACTTTGCACCGGGCGCCCTGGTCTTCGACGCCTGCGCAGCCCCCGGCGGCAAGACGCTCGGACTCGCCCGCAACGCGGTCGGGGTCGTGGCGGCCGACGCATCACGCCGCCGGCTACAGCGGCTGCGCGAAAATCTCCGCCGCGCGGGACACGGACACGAATTTCCACTGGTGGCCGACGCGCTGCACCCGCCGGTTCGCCCGGTCGCGGCCTACCTCCTCGATGCGCCCTGTCTTGGCACCGGGACCTTCGCCCGGCACCCCGATGCCCGGCTGCGGGTGACAGCCGAAGCACTCACCCGTCTGGCCCAGGAGCAGGCCGCGCTGCTCGATGCAGCAGCCGATCGAGTGGCCCCAGGCGGGGTGCTATGTTACGCCACCTGCTCGCTGGAACCGGAAGAAGATGCCAGCCAGGTGGAGGCTTTTCTGGCGCGCCATCGCGATTTCCGCCGTGAACCGACTGCTGCAGTTCCGAGTGAATTGCTCTCGGCCGACGGCGATCTCGAAGTCCTGCCGCAACGGCATGGGATGGACGGCGCGTTCGCGGCACGACTGGTTCGCATCGCATGATCGGTGAATGGTGGCGTTCGCGAGAGCGCAAACCGCTGCTGGTGGGAATCGGCGTCGTTCTCGCGGCGGCCTTCGCGGGATACCTCGCGACCTGCGCCATCTATCCGGCGCAGATTCTCGCCGACAATGTCGTGGTGCCGGCGCTGCGCGGGCTCGACAGCACGGCCGCGATTGCGAAGCTCGCCGAGCTCGGATTGCGCGGCCGGGTCGCCGACGATATCACCGATCCGCTGGTGGCGCCGGGTCAGGTGTCGTGGCAATCGCCCGCACCGGAAACGGTCTTGCCGGCCGATGCGGTGGTGCGGCTGGGGGTCTCGTCAGGACGACCGCCGATCGTCATCCCTGACCTCGTCGACCTGCCGATCGACCTGGCGCGCACCGTAGTGGCAGCCGCCGGACTCGTGGTCGGATCGGTCGACACGGTGACCGAAGCGACCGAATACGGGACCGTGGTGCGCCAGTCGCCATCAGCCGGCTTGCCGGGCACCCCGCAGCGCCCCGTCGACCTCACCGTGAGTCGCGGTGCCGCTTCGGTGCGAGTGCCCGAGCTGGTGGGTCTGACGCTGATCGCCGCACGCGACCGACTCGCGGCCCAAGGGCTCCGCGTCGGGGTGATCGATCAGCGATTCGAAGGGAAGGCCGGGAGCGTGCTGGCGCAGTCGCCGGCCCCCGGTGAACTGGTGACAAAGGAGAGTGGCGTGAACCTGACCATCAGCGGAGCGATGCCGTGACCCTCCGGATCGCGCCAAGCGTGCTGAGCACCGATCTCGGTCGACTGCGCGAACAGATCGCCGAGGCGGAAGCTGGCGGCGCCGACTGGCTGCACGTCGACGTGATGGATGGCAACTTCGTGCCGAACATCTCGTTCGGGGCGCCCATGATCAAGGCGCTGAAGAAGTACAGCACCCTGCCGCTCGATGTACATCTGATGGTCGAGCGCCCGGAGCAATACATCGCCGAGTACGCTGACCTCGGCGCGTCGGTCTTCTCGTTTCACCCCGAGGCCACCATCCACGTGCAGCGACAGCTCGCCGCCGTGCGCGAGCGCGGGATGAAGGCCGGACTGGTGCTGAACCCCGGGACGCCGCTGGGCATTCTCGAGGAGGTCGTCGACGATGTCGACCTCGTCCTGCTGATGACCGTGAACCCGGGCTTCGGTGGCCAGAGCTACCTCCCGGGATCGACCCGGAAGTTGCGTCGCATCGCGGCACTGCTGGCGCATTACGAGCGCGCACCCGTGCTCGAGGTCGATGGTGGCATTACCACCCAGACGATTGCGACGCCATATGGCGCCGGCGCCGACACCTTCGTGGCGGGCACCGCCGTCTTCGGCCAACCCGATATCGCCGAAGCGGTGCGAGCGCTTCGACGCGCCGCGCTGCCGCGGAGCTGATGATGCGACGGCAATGGCTGCTGGTGGGACTCATCCTCGTGACGCTCGGCATCGGCACCTGGGCGCTGGTGCGCTTCAGCGGGCAAACCGCCATCGGGGTCGGGCAGATCGCGCCGGGCTTCACCGCGAAGGATCTCACCTCCGGCAAGCGTGTCTCGTTCGACAGCAGCTATCGCGGCAAGGTGACGCTCGTCAACGTCTGGGCAACCTGGTGCGAGCCGTGCAAGGAAGAAATTCCGGCGATGGACTCGCTCTACCAGGTCATGGGACCGAAGGGATTCAAGATCGCGGCTGTCAGCATCGATCGCGGTGGTGAAGCCGTGGTGAAGCAATTCGCGAAGGACTACCACATCTCCTTCGATGTGCTCCACGACCCCAGTGGCGAGATCGAACGGATCTACCAGACCACCGGTGTGCCCGAGAGTTTTCTCGTCGGACGTGACGGCCGGATCGTGCGGATCATGCTGCGCGGTTACACCTGGAACTCGGCGGCGAGTCGCCGCGTGGTGGAAGAATTGCTGGCCACACCCGCCAGCTGACAGGGGAGCACTGACATCGTGAATCGGCAATGGCTCTGGGTAGGTGCGATCGTCGCAGGACTCGGCGTGGGTGCGTGGGCGCTCACGCGCTACGCGTCGCCACCTGATGGCGCCCAGCTCGGTCAGCGCGCCCCCGATTTCAAGGTGGTCAACCCGGCCACCCACGACAGCGTCTCGCTTCGCGCGAATTACGCCGGTCACGTGACCCTCATCAATGTGTGGGCGACCTGGTGCGGGCCCTGCCGCAAGGAGATGCCGTCAATGGAGCGGCTCTATCAGGCGTACAAGGATCGTGGCTTCCGGATCGCGGCCGTCAGTGTCGACGAAGGCGACGACGCCGCCGTGCTCGCGTTCGGCAAGGAGCTGCAACTCAGCTTCGACCTGCTGCACGACCAGAGCGGCCTCATCCAGCAGACCTACCAGACAATGGGAGTGCCACAGAGTTGGCTGGTGGATGGCAATGGCCGCATCGTTTACGTCGGGATCGGTGGCGAGATGTGGGACAGCGCCGAACAGAAGGCCCGCATCGAAGCGCTGCTCGGAAGTCGCTGAGGTGCGCGTGCTCGCCCTTGAGACCTCCTGCGACGAAACCTCCGCCGCCGTCGTACGTCGCGAGGGAGCGCGGGTGCATCTCGAAGGATTGGCGATTCTGTCACAGGACATCCACCGGATCTTCGGTGGTGTGGTTCCCGAGCTCGCCTCCCGGGCCCATCTCGGCACCGTAGGTCCAGTGGTAGACCTGGCGCTCAAGGAAGCCGGAGCAACGCTTGCCACCATCGACGCGATCGCGGTGACGCGTGGCCCGGGGCTGCTCGGCGCGCTGCTCGTCGGGGTGACCTGGGCGAAGACGCTCGCCTGGCGTGAGCGGCTGCCGCTGATCGGAGTGCACCACCTCGAAGGGCATCTCTTCGCCCCGACGCTGGAGCTCGACGATGTCGAGCCACCGTTCACCGCACTGCTCGTCAGCGGTGGCCATACGATGCTGCTCGATGTGCCGGCGTGGGGCGAGTATCACCTCCTCGGCCAGACGCGCGACGATGCCGTGGGCGAAGCATTCGACAAGGTGGGCACGTTGCTCGGCCTCGACTACCCGGCCGGTGCCGCGATGGAGCGACTCGCCGCGACGGGCGATCCGAAGCGCTTCACCTTTCCTCGCCCGTTGCTCAAGGGCGTGGCCGAAGCAGATCAGTTTGCGTTCTCGTTCAGCGGCCTCAAGACGGCGGTGTTGCGCGCGGTGCAGCAGAGCGCCGATCTCGAGACCGACCGGGCGAGTCTCGCCCGCGGCTTTCAGGACGCGGCAATCGAGGTGCTGGTGCGCAAGACGATGCACGCGGCCCAGGAATTCAACCGGCCGCTGGTCGTGCTCGGTGGTGGCGTCGCGAGCAGCCGGGCACTCGCCGAGGCAATGCGCAGCGCGGCAGGCGGTCGCGCCCGGATTGCGGTGGCCTCGCCGCGTCTCAACACCGACAACGCCGCGATGATTGGCGCCGCCGGGAGCTGGCGGCTCGCCCGCGGCGAGCACCACGGTGTCGACCTCGACGCCCGCGACCATTTTCCGCTACCCGGCCTCGAGCCCGCACCCGGAGTCGCTTCATGATCATCGCGCATCCGCTCAACTTCCACACGCCGGCCATTTTCGGGCTGCGATCGATCGAGATCACCGGCTACGGCGTGATGATGATGTGCTGCTTTCTGGTCGGCGGCTGGCTCATCGATCGCGAGTGCCGGCGCAACAAATTCGCCTCCGACTACGCCGGGGACATGATCCTCGCCGCGCTGGTAGGTGGCATTGTCGGCGCGAAGCTCTGGTATGTCGCGCTGCACGGACCGGGCGCACTGCTGACGCGCGGCGGGCTGGTCTATTACGGCGGCTTTGTGGGCGGCACGCTCGCCGTGATCCTCAACGGCTGGCGGCGCGATGTGCCGCTGCGCTGGACAGCACAGCTCTGCGCGCCGGCACTCGCAGCGGCGTATGCGGTGGGCCGCGTCGGCTGCTATCTCGTGGGCGACGACTACGGCAGGCCCACGTCGCTCCCCTGGGCGGTCGCGTTTCCCGAGGGGCTGCCGCGCACCACCGCTGGTGCGATGCAGGCCGAATTCGGACTGCCGATTCCGCCCGGCGCCACCGCCGACACGCTGCTCGCGGTGCATCCAACGCAGCTGTACGAAATCGCGATGATGCTGGTGGTATTCGCGGTGCTCTGGCGCTGGCGCGCGCAGGTACGCGGCACGGGGTGGCTCTTCGGCGCGTATCTCGTCTTCGCGGGGCTCGAGCGATTCACGGTGGAATTCTTTCGCGCGAAGGACGATCGCTTCTTCGCGGGACTCACGCTCGCGCAGCTTTTTTCCATCGCGCTGGTCACGATTGGCGCGACCCTGATCGCCCGCTGGTCGCCCCTGCCGAACCCCGCTCCTGGGGCCTGGCTGGAGGGTGGAAAAGGGACCCTTGACAGCGCCCCTAGGAGGCCCTAGGTTTTTCCCTAGTCGGTGGCCACAACGGCACCACGCGAGAAAGTCCCAGGACGAAGAAGGGTGAAGCGAACACACCTGTTCGTCTTCGTATACTCAGGGGGCGTTCTGGGACCTCCCAAACAAAACGGCCCGCCAGTGATGGCGGGCCGTTTTGTTGTATCGATCGACGGCGACTGAAGTCGCCGCTCGGCCTGCGCTTATCGCTGCTTCGCGATGTCTTCCGCGCTCGCCTCGACCACGGCTTCCTTGAGACGCTCGACTTCGCCGCGCAGCGCTGCCAGATCCCCTTCCATCCGCTCCAGTGAGCGCAGCATGGCCACTTCGCGGCCGGGGCCTTCCGTGACAGCCGAGAGGACGACCGGGGCCGCCAGCGGGGCGCTGGGGGCCTCGGTGCGCTTGCGCGCCTCTGCGGGACGCTGGACCAGGAAGAGGTAGCCAACAGCGACAATGGCAAGCGTGGCGAGAATGCCCTGCGCCAGCAACGATTCGAGGGTCGGGTAGATCCCCAGCGCCGGCCACCGTGGCCAGCCGAGGAGGATCGTGGTCGGCACGGCGCCGCCCGCCTGCAGCTCGGCGATCGCCTTCCCCGCAAAGACAAAGGCCGTGTAGTAGAGGAAGCCACTCGTGACCGCAAAGAACGGCTTGAGCGGGAGCTTCACGCCCCACTTGTTGATCGCGACGTACACCACCGCGAGCGCGATACTGCCGACGAGGATCCCCAACGTGACCGGCCAGAAGGTGCCGCCGACCTCACCCCCGGACACGTAGAGCGCCTTGTAGAAGAGCACCGTCTCGAAGCCTTCGCGATAGACGGCGAGGAATGCGGCCGACGCCAGCGCGAACGCCGAGCCACCGGTAACGGCGACCTGCACGCGCTCCTTCACGAAGGCAGTCCACTTGGCGACTTCCATCTTCGACAGCAGCCAGTAGCTCACGTAGAAGAGCACGCCGACCGCTGCGACCATCGTGAAGCCTTCCATTGACTCGCGATGCGCCGGCGAAAGCACGAAGACGGTCTCGAGCAGCACGGCGGTGAGCAACGAGAGGAGCACCGCGGCACCGACGCCGATATGGATGTCGCGCTTCCGGTGCCCGGCGCCGGTCTTGACGAGGAAGGCCATCAGCGCGCCGATGATCAGGATCGCCTCGAGCCCTTCGCGGAGCATGATGACCAGCGACTGGAGAAAGAGATTCGTCGGCGAGAGGGTGTCACCGACCACCCGTTCGGCCTGCTCGAGCGAGGCCGCGAGCTCACGCTGCACGCCATCGAGTTCTGCCGGCGTGGCACCACCGGCGACCCGGGTCCGCAGCGTCGCGAAAGTCGCTTCGAGCGTGGTCGCGAGTTCGGGGCGCTTGGCGCGCACAGTGCGTTCGACCTTCTCGAAGGCGAGATAGGCATCAAAGGCGGCCGAGACCGCTTCCTGATGGCTTCCTGCTGCTGCCAGTTCGCCAGCCTCCTTCACCTTGCCACGCACCGCGGTAAATACCTGCGCCGTCACCGCGGCATCATCACCCGCGGGCTGAAAGGCACGCACGGCGGCGAGTCGCGCCGGCGAGGCCACCGGACCAAGCTCGGCCAGCACCTGGTCATCGGAGAGCTTCGCCACGGCGGGGAATGCGCGGAGCGAGGTGGGCACCTCTCCAGCGGGCTTCGCCTGCCGGAGGGTGGCCGCATAGAGTGCCAGGGCCCAGCGATCGTCCGCCGAGAGCCGCGTCTCGAACGAAGGCATCGCGGTACCGGCCACGCCGATAGTGACCCGCTGATAGAACGCCAGCGGCGACACGTCGTGTAGTGCAGCGTAATTGGTGAGGTTGGTCGGAACCGGCGTCAGGGCACGGGCCGCTGGGCCATCGCCCCGGCCGGCATCACCGTGACAAGCGCGACACTCGCGGGCGTACAGTTCGGCACCACGAGCGAGCGAGGGCGTGTGTTCCGGGATCTCTACCAGAACCACCCGCAGTCCGATCGCGAGCGCATCGGTCATCCGCTTGATGCCGGCATCGACCGAATCCGGTGCGCCGATCCGCCCGACCAGCAGAAGCACCCGGTCGAGATCCGCCTCGGTGGCCGCGGCAACCGACGCCGGCAGCAGCTTCGCGGTGCGCTTGGCTTCAGTGAGGAAGAGCTTTGCTTCGTCGACTTCAGCCGCTGCAACCACCCGCCCGCCAACCACGCCGATCCGGTACTCCTGAGCCGCAAGCTGCGCTGACGCCGCGATGCGCCGCGCGACGGCCGCCGAATCCGTAGTCGTCATCGAGCCCGTGAGGGCAAGCAGGATGGTTGTCGCCTGAATGAGAATCATTATCAAACGCTTTTTTGAAGTCGGGAAATACTAGAGGCCACCCGTCGGGATTGCTACCCCTCGAGGATCGCGACGGCCGCCGCGACGTCGCGGCTATGGGAGAGGGAGAGGTGAATGGTGACCCGGTGCGGCCGGAGCAGTTCGGCAGCCCGGCCAGTCAACTCGACTTCCGGCCGGCCGTCGGGGAGGCGACGGACCCCGATCTCGCGCCAGCCCACGGCCCGTGCTCCGGGGAGCACCTGCAGCGCCTTGTAGACAGCCTCCTTGGCCGCCAGCCGCGCCGCGAACGCGGGGGCCGGGTCGCCGAGCGACTCGACATACTCTCGCTCGAAATCGGTAAGGGTCCGATCAAGAATCCTCCCGCCGTGGCGAGCCAGCAGGGCCCGCGCCCGCGGCAACTCGACCACGTCGAGACCTACGGCGACTATGGCCATGGCAACGACCAGAACGCCCGGCTCACCGGCGCAAACCACGCCGGCGCCGGCAACTGACCGCCGAGCCAGCCGGCCACGAGCAGGCCAACGACGACAATCACCCCGGCCGCTATCCAGAACGGCTGCATCGGTCGTCGCCACGCCGCGATTTCATCGGCCAGCGCTCGCCACCTCGCGGCATCGACAGAAGCGACACGCTCGGCCCCCTCCCAGCCGGTCGTGACCGCGAGTGCCCGCGCCCGTCGCGAGGCCGGGTCATCGGGCACCCCTTCGAGCCGCTCCAGTGCCATCCCCTCGGCCAGCAGTCGCTGCAGCAGTGCATCCGCCACTTCGGCGTCGGGGAGCAAGGCCGCGAGTCGCTTGCCAGGAAAGCGCGCGTGGGCGGCGGCGCTGCGCATGATGGCCTCAGCGTCTCCGAGCACGCGCATACGCAACGACCGGACGGCGCCCTCGAAGGCTTCCCGCCAGGCGGCGTGCTCCATCGTGCCTGCGCCCTTCGCGGAGACGAGCGCGTCAAGCAACGCCAGCCGGACGTCGTCGTAGGGCGTCTTGCGCGCTGGGTCGGCGAGACGACCGAGATCAGGAGCGAGCGGTTCAGTCATCGTGGCCAATGGGCCGGCATTTCGTCGGGAGATTCGAGCGCGAGCCTTGCCGGGTGCCCGTTCCGGGCCGCGAACTGCGCCGCGAACACCGCCAGCGGTTCCGCGCTGAAGCTCGCTCGGTCGAGTCCGGTCACGACGATTGCCGCTTCGATTGAATCGCGATCGCCCTCGACCTCGACGAGCGTGTCGCCGTCGGGGTACCACTCGAGTCGCACCATCGCTCCGCCGACATCGAACACCTCGACGTAGCGATCAATGGCGTGGATCACTTCGAAGCGGAGTTGCCGCAGCAGCGTCGCAGCGGGCGCACCGCCCGAGAGCATGCTCTCCACTTCGGGTCGCGCCTTGTAACCGTGCAGATCGACGGTGGTCGCACCCTTCCAGCCGAGCACTTCGTGCACCGAGCCGTCGGCCTGCTGATAGGAACGCACCCGCACTACTTCGTCGGCGAGCGCAAACTCGCCGCCGCGATCGAAGCGACGGTCGAGCATTCGCCCGGCAAACGAGGGCCGATGGCCCGCGTCGCTGAGCCGACGACGCAGCGCGTCGGCATCGGGCACCACTGCCTTCAATTCGAGTTCTAGCAGAGGAGTGCCTCCATCACGGCCGCGGTATCGGTAAAGGTCTCGAACGAACGATATGCCCCGGCGGCATCAAGCTCGGCCACCGAATAGGAGCCGGTCGCGACCCCGATGGCACGCGCGCCAATGGAAGCGCCGCAGGTCACGTCAGCCGGCGTGTCGCCCAGGATCACGACATCGTGGCCTGACGGAAGATGACCAAGGAATGCTTCAGCGCGCGCGGCGGCGATCGGCGGCAAGTCGGGGCGGTGCCCGCTGTCGGAGCCAAATGCGCCGAGGGCAAAGCGGTCGAAGGCGAGCCCGGCCGCAGCCAGCTTGAGACGCGCTCCGGGAACGATGTTTCCGGTCAGGAGCCCCACCAGCACATCGTCGCGCAGCTCGAGTGCCGCGAGCAATTCGGTGATCCCAGGCAGCGTGCGCACCAGATGACCGCGCTCGCCGAGCACCCGCTCGAGATGGTTCACGTAGCGGCTCAGGAGAAAATCAGTCTGTTCCGGCGTAGCGCGATCAGGAGCACCGGCCGCGTGATAGAGCTCGCGCACGATCTGCGGATCAGTCTTGCCGTCGAAGCGTACTGACTCGAAGAACGAGGTATCGGCAAACTCCTCGGCGAAGGCGGCCTCGATGGCTCGCCGGCCGGCGGAGGCGCTCAGCAGCAGCGTGCCGTCGATATCGAAGAGTACCAGCCGTTTCATCAGGCGAGTCGGCGGATGCCGACGAGCCGGGCGCGTAGCGGTGCGGCGCGACTTCCGATGCCCCAGGGCTCGAGGGTGACCTGCCCCGTTTCGACGGTGCTGTGGACGATATGCTCGTCGGGGGCCAGTATCGCGACGTGCGTGATGGCACTGCTGTCGGCGCCACGGAAGAAGGCGAGATCGCCACGACGGCGTTCGATGAAGTCGACCTCGGTACCGTACTCGATCTGGTCACGGGCATCGCGCGAAATCGGGACGCCGCGTGCGAGGAAGGTGGTCTGCACCAGCCCCGAGCAGTCGATCCCGGATGCGGTGATGCCACCCCAGAGGTACGGCGAGCCGGCGAACTCGCGCCACGCCCAGGCATCGGGGAAATCGTTCTGCGCATCGGAGACGACGTTGTAGTACGGACGCACCCGGCCGGCCAGCACCGTCGCGGCCGATCCATCGGGGAGGCGGACCCGATCGGGGCCTTCGATCACGAGTCGCGAACGATGTGGCGCGCGCAAGGCGACACCAACACTGTCTTCGAGTAGCGCGCCCTCGGACCAGCCGGAAACACCGAGCCACTGCTCGGCCTCGCTGAAATCCACGTGCCGCACGTAACCCTCGTGAATCCACCCTTCGTAGTCGTCCACGACGGTGCGAACGCGGAGCATCCGGCCTTCGTGGCCGAGCACCTCGGCGCCCTCACCCAGCACCATCTGGGAGACTTGTTCGGTAGCGAGTGTTGGTCCGGCGAGAAGTGGAGCGACAGCCTTGGTGACCAGAATTGCTTTCACGCCGATTGATCCTTTGCGGCACAGGTTCGGCAGCGGGTGACGCCGCGAATGGTGCAGACGAGACAGAGAAAGGTGCCACACACCTCGCACGGGTACCCTTCGGAGGCGCGATCTTCGCGACCGCACGCGCGACAGATCATCGCATCGCGTTCCGTAATGGGTGGGCGCTGGTGTGTGGTCGCCATCAGTGTGGAATCGCGTAACGCTTGATCTTGGCGATCAAGGTGGCCCGGGAGATGCCCAGTTCCTGCGCCGCGCGGGTCCGGTTTCCGCCGTGATGCTTGAGCGTCCGGTCGATATGCATCCGCTCCACCTCCTCCATCGTCAGCGGCGTGTGCCGCCGATCGAACGGCCCCGAGCGTGCGCGGAACTCTCCCGGCAGATGCTCGGCCCCGATCTGTGGCTGACCGCGTGCCAGCAGCAGCGCGCGTTCGAGCACGTTACGCATCTCGCGCACATTCCCCGGCCAGCCGTGATGCAGCAGGCGATCGAAGGCATCGTCCGAAATCTTCGTTGGCGCGCCCGGCATCGACGGCGCCAGCTCCCGGAGGAAGCGGCGGATCAAGGTAAGAATATCATCCTGACCCCGGTCGCGAAGGGGCGGCACCTCGAGTGGCATCACGTTGAGCCGGTAGTACAGGTCTTCGCGGAATCGTCCCGATTCGACCATCGTCGACAGCGATCGCGAGGTCGCGGCGACGACCCGGATATCCACCGGAATTTCCCGGGTCCCACCCGCACGCCGGAACGCCCGCTGTTCAAGCACGGCGTCGATCTTGGCCTGCAACTCCAACGGCAAGTCGGCGACTTCGTCGAGAAAGAGGGTGCCGCCGTCCGCAACCTCGAGCAGCCCCTGCCGTCGCGCCCCTCCCTCAGGAGTGTCGACCGTCTGTTCCCGACCGAAGAGTTCGAGGTCGAGCCAGCTCGCGTCGCCGGTGCCGCAGGCGACCTCGATGAACGGCGCGCTCGAGCGCGGCGAGAGATCGTGCAGCAGACGGGCCGCCCATCGCTTGCCGCTGCCGCTCTCCCCGTGAATGAGGACCGCCGTACGATCGTTGCGGGCCAGGACCGAGAGCTGGTGCGCAAACTCGCGCATCACCACGGAGCCACCAAGCGAATCGAGGCCGTCGGTGGTGGCGCTCTGGCCGATGAGGGTCCGGTTGACCCGGCGAAGTCGGACCTTCTCGGCAGCGCGGGTGACCGCAGCGCCGAGGTGCTCGAGGTCGACCGGCTTGACGAGGAAGTTTTCGGCGCCGGCCTGCATCGCCTGCACCGCAGTGGCAATGGCGGCATCGCCGGTCATCATGATGACCGCGGTATCGCGAGTGCGGAATTGTTCGAGGACTTCGAGGCCGTCCATTCCGGGAAGGCCGAGGTCAAGCAGGACCACGTCGGGGCGGGCACGATCGAAGGTGACCAGGCCAGCTTCGCCGCTGAGTTCCGTGAAGACATCCCAGCCGCGATGCTCGAAATACGCGCCGATATTCTTCAGCAGCGTCACGTCGTCGTCGATCAGGAGCAGCGATTCGGTCATGGGGTCGGCACGTCGTTCGGGGTGGCGGAAGCTAAGCCGGACGTCCAATAACTTACCACTTCATTTCGGGGAGGGGCCCGTCAGCCGGGATGCGCCACCCGGATCGCCCCCGGGACCACGGTGGCCACGAACGGGGTCTCGCCCCCGGCCTCGCCGTCCAACTGCACTGGCTGCGGGCCCTCCAGCGTCCGGACCGAGATTTCCTTCCCCCGCGCATAGCCCACGAAGACGTCCTTGCCGTAGGTGCCGGAAGCATCGCGGAGGAGGTCCCAGACCGCTCGGACGCTCCCCCCAACCGAATTGGATTGGAACACCACCAGGTCGAGCAGGCCGTCTTCCGGAGAGATGCCCTGACCCAGCCGGATGATCGGCGGGATGATGTCGCCGCAATTGGCCACCAGCAGCATCGCGGCGTCGAGTTGCGTCACCGAGCCATCGACAGTGATCTCGTAGGGGACGCTGCGAACCTGGGGCAGCACCCGGAGCGTGGTGGCGAAGTAGGCCATCATTCCCCATTTGTGCTTCTGCCGCGAGGGCGTCTCGGTCATCACCCGCGCATCGGCGCCGGCCCCGCACGCGACGGCGAAGTAGTGGGTGCCGTCGTACCGTTCCATCCGACCGAGATCGAGCGGGCGGACGCTGCCCCGCAGGATCGCATCGATCGCTTTGACCGGATTGTTCGGGAGCTTGAGATTTCCTGCGAGCAGATTGCCGGTGCCGCCGGGAATGACTCCGAGCGTGACATCGGTGCCGACCAGCGCCGCGGCCGCCTGCATCGTGGTACCATCGCCGCCGAAGACCGCGACCATGTCGACGCCACTGCTGACACCATACTCCGACAGCTTCCTTGCATCCCCCGGACCACCTGTGGCGAGGGTTTCGAGTTCCCACCCTGCTGTGCGAAAGACCTGTTCGATTCCCTTGACCGCCGCGGCCGCCGTACGCGCAGCGTTGGGATTCGCAATCAACAACGCCTTGGCCAATTAATAGTCCTTCTGCCAGAGCAGACCCGCACCGAGCTGGTAGCGGCTTTGGATATTGAAGACATCACTGGTGCGGCACGACTGGAGTGGTTCCGCTGTCGCCTGGGCGCGCCAGGTCTTCGAGAAGCGGTACTCGAGCGTCGCGCCGAAATTCTTCCCCGAGAAGCTCTGTTTCGCGCCACCAAAACAGCCGCCGGCGGTCGCGGTGACGAACCATTTGGATCCGATCTGTCGGCCGACCGCGAGCTGCGTCAGGTTCGACCCGCCAGTATAGCCCCCGTTAAGGAATCCGGGGCGGATCTCGAAGAGGTCGAATCCGAGTTCATTTCCGAGCGAGCGCTGAAACTCGTTGGAAAGCGCGGTTCCCAGCAGGGCCATCCCGGTCTGCACCGCCTGCGACACCCCATTGGATTGTCCGCCCGCGACCTGAAACTCACTCCGCCCGAAGATCAGGTAGGACACCAGGTCGCGTTCGGCGATGCTCCTCCCCGGGCTCGTGAGGGAGAGGCTCGGCACCAGAATCGAGCCACCGATCTTGGCCACGATGGGAATTTCCTCGCCGTCGACGGTGCGGACGACGTGTCGTGCCTGGAGGTCGAGCAAGGCGTTCAGGTCGGGGGTGCCGAGGTACCGCACCGTACCACGTTCGATGGTGAAGTCGCGACTCACCGGCCCGATCTTGAGGGTGTAGGTCCCCCGCGGTGCGTTGAACTCACCGTCGAGGCGGTATTGCTTGCGCAACTTGTTGACTGTGACCTGTCCTTCAAGTTGCACGTTTGCCTCGGAGCTGCGCAGCCAGACCTCACTCCCGACCTGGAAGGTCAGGTTGCGGATCTCGAGCGAATCGAGGAAGCGGCTCTGGAACGCGGCGCCCAGGCTCTGTCGCCGGAACGCCGTGGTGTCGACGAGATCGAGATTCTCAGGGTCCTCGAGGTCGACGATTCGCTTGGTGACCAGGTCGGCGAAGTAGAGCACGCTCCCCGAGAGCGTCCCATCGCCGGTGAGAACCGGACGCTCGATCGGCCCCCGCAGCAGGAAGGAACCGGTCGGGCGCAGCCGCAGGTAATCCGGGACATCCATCACCAGGAAGCCCTGCGAGTTGAAGCGCAGGTCAAGATTCGGCTGCGTCAGCCCCACGAACCGGATGCCCCCCTTGATGTCGATGTCGCCCTCGCCACTGCTCATCAGCAGCGTGTCGACCACCAGCGAATCGCCACTGAAGCGGGCGACCCCTTCGATCGGCCCGTAGCGCACGCCGAGACTTGGCAGCGTCATCCGTCCTTCGTGGATTGCCAGCGAACCATCGAGACGGGGAGCAGCCCATGTGCCGGTTGCGCGCATATCCAGGGCCATCGTCCCCTTCGTGTCCTTGATCGACGGCGTGAAGGCCTCGAGCACCAGGAGATCCACCGAGTCGGCACTGGCGGTGATCTCGAGCGGGCCGGGCAGCTTCCGCTCGGTCCGCTTCGCGAGCGCGAGGTCGAGCGGCAGCGCGACATCGACTTCCAGAATCGGGTCGCCGGTGCGCCAGAAGGAGAGGCGCGACCGCAGCTTCTGCTCCTGATAGTCGAACACCGCACGCATCATCGGCGCCCGCACGTCACCAACGACCGGACCCGCGACGCCCATGCTGCCGCGCATCAGCGGGAGGTCGCGCGTACCGGTGAGATGCAGGTCGAGTGACGCGAGGCCGGAGATGGTGCTCGCCTCGGCATTGAGCAGGTTGAACACATCGCTCAGCTGCAACCCAACCACACTCGCGGTGAGATCACCGGCCCCGCCACCGGGCACCACGCCCACCATCGTGAAGGCGCCACTGCCATCGGTGGTATGCATCGCGAGAGTATCGGCGAGCGTGACTCCGCGGTCGGTGATGGTCATCCGCGCCGGACGCACCAGCTGCCACTGCTGTACCGGCAGGCCGAGTGTCAGGGAGTCGAGTTGCAGGGTCGAAACATCACCGCGTGAAAGCCAGGCGCCGCCACCAGCGAAATGCGCGCGATGCATCCGGGCGTTCCCGGCGAGCAACAGGGAATCGGGACGGCCCGACAGCCTTACCCGGACCGAATCGATCACCCGGGCACCCATCGAGAGCGTGTCGATGGTCGCGTTGAGCGTGATCCCATTGGCACCGAGCGAATCGGCGGTGAACATCCCGGACATCGCAGTGACCCGCCAGCTGTCGAGCAGCAGGTCCTCGACCTCGAAGGTCCCGGCGACGGTCGCGTTGTCCAGCGAGCCATGCACCGTGAGCGCCGCGCGAGCGAGGCCGTCGAGGATGTGCGGGTGAAGGGTGTCGGCGGCGACGCCGAGTGTCGCCCGTGCGAGGGAATCGAAGGCGGCGAGTGACGAGGCCGCACCGGTAACGCGCAGCGTGCCCGAATCGGGTGCGGCGTACCCGATGGTGCCGGCCGCGTCGACGCGCCCGTCGGGCCAGAGCACGGTGGCGGTGTCAACGGTGATGAGGCCGTCGGCCGCGCGGAATCCGGCCATGATGGCCTGGAAGGTGACGCCGCCCACGCGCGACTGATCAAAATTCACCGTCATCCGGCCGCGCGGCGGGATCAGGGAGTCGATCGTTCCGCTCACGACGATTCGCCCATTGAGCGCGCTCGACGTTCCCTTCCCCGTCATCGCGGCGATGTCGGCACGCTGCAGATCCACCACCAGCGAGTCGGCGCCGAAGCGCGGCGGCATCAAGGTCACCTTCCCTTTGGCCACGATATGCCCGACCTCTCCCGAGAGATCGGCGTTGAGATCAAGTGATTCGAGCGAGCCGTTGGCCACGACATGTCCGGTGAGGCCACCAAGCGCCGCGAGCTGGGGATACCCGGAGCGCAATGCGTTGAACGAGAGCTGGTCGAAATCGGCATCGAGCGCGAGCCCGAGCACCGGATTGCGAGTGTCGAAGCGAACGGCGCCTACCATCCGCGAGAGTGCCGCGTTCGGCGCGCGGTGTTCGACGGTCCCCTGAAAGCGCGCATTCTGCCATGAGCCGTCGAGGTGACCCACCAGGTGGAGATCACCCGGAATGATGATCGCTGGCACCAGGCGGTTCACCGTCCCGAGTGCGATCACCGACTCGTCAAGCCGGAACCCCTCGAATACGGCGCCTTCGGCGCCGCCGAAATGGATCAGCCCATTGATCACGAAGTGGGAACGGGGGGTACCCGCCACCAGCGCGTCGGCGAACCAGAGATCGCCTCCGAGCGTGAGGCCATCGAGGAAGCCGTTCGCGAGCAGGCGACCGTTGAGGGTGCCCGCGACCGGCAGGGTATCGAGATAGGGACGCATCACCCGCACCGGCACATTCCGCAGCGCGAGATCGAGGTCGCGCATGCCGAGGCCGCGGGCGTTGTCGACGATCGCCACCAGCTTGCCGGTGGCAGAGGTGTCACCGGCACCGAGCGTCAGATGCGTCAGCGCATAGTCGGTGCGAGTGCCGCTGCTGGACTTGGCCACGACCCGACCGCTTCCCTTCCAGTCGGGGAAGTCGGGTGAAATCCAGTGCAGATCCGCGAGATCGACTCGCCGCGCGTCGAGTGCGAAATCGAAGAGAATGGTGTCGCGAGGCCAGCGCACGGCGCCGCCGCCACGGACGCTCGTCCCCGGCAGATCGGCGTGTTCGAGCGTAAACCGCAACGAATCGTGGGCGGTCAGGATCTCGCCCTTGAGGTCGGTGAGGGTGAGCTTCGGGTCGCCGAGCTCAGCAGCAAGCGACGCGATCTGGGCGAGAATCGGCTCGTGCGCGGGCGTCGACAGCCGCAGATAAGGAATCGAGGCCGTGAAGTGCTTCGCGGTATACACCCGCACCAGACCGTCGACACCAGGGCGGATGTCAGGCTGGTTGGGCGCGGCCGCGTTACGCGAGGCGGGGAGCTTCGGTGGCCGAGCGGTGGTGGGTGCGTCGACCCGGATATCGCCGTCGTGGATCGCGACGCTGCGGAATTCGACCAGCGGCGGGGCGCTGTTGCTTGGCTTCCCCGACGCGACGCGGAAGACTTCCTCGTAGTTCCAGCGCCCACGCTGCAAGCGCACCAGGTGAATCAGTGGTTTCTCGAGCCGCAGTTCGCTCATCACGATCCGGCCGGCGAGGAGCTCGGGGAGGATGTAGCGCGCCTCGATTTCGGGGGCCTGCAACACCACGCCGCCCAGCGAATCATGAATCGTCACATCACGGAGCACGATGTGATTAAGGATGTTGCCGCCGAGCGAGCCGATATGAATCCGCCCAGCGACACTGCCGGTGAGGTAGGCAGTGGCGAGGCGCGCCGAGAGGGCACGTCCGGGCGTGGTCCAGAGCAGCGCCACTACAGTCCCCGCGATCGTCGCGAGGACGACCGCGGGCGGCAGCAGCAGCCCGGCCGTGATCCGGTGGACCCAGCGTCGCATCTAGAAGGCCTGCCCCACGGAGAAGTGCAGCGTGTAATTCCTGCCGCGATCCTTCACGTAGTCGGGCCGCACCTGAATCAGTTCGCCCGTGATGCTGTTGGCCGAATAGAGCGTGCCGGCCTGGAGCTTGTAGGGGTTGTAGCCGACATCAAAGCGGATCGGCCCGAGCGGCGAGGCAAAGCGGAGGCCGACACCCGGCGTCACCCGGACCACGGCATTGTTGCCGCCTTCCCAGAGCGCACCCGCATCGACAAAGGCCGCAAAGCGAAGGCGTTGCGACAGCACCGGCGAGGGCAGTCGCAGCTCGAGGTTCGCCACGGCGATGCGGTCACCGCCGGTCGCGGCGACGCGCACCAGAGCGGCGTCGGGCTCGCCGGCCTCGTTGAACGAGGAATCCCGGGCGACATAGACCACCGGACCAAGTTCGTTGCGATCGAAGCCGCGCACGTCGTTGGGGCCGCCAGCGTAGAAACGCTGATCCGGTGGCACAAAGTTGGCGGTCGTCCCGCTCGCGAGATTGATCTTCGGCGCGTAGACCGCACCGCCGCGCAGGTGACTCGCGAGCACGATGCTCCGCGTCAACGGAAGGTAGAACGAGGCGTCGCCCACGACGCGCCAGAACTGCTGTCGATCGGAACTGCCGATGAAGCGCGACGAGACGGTGGCCTCGATCGACATCAGTGATCCGCGGGACGGATCGAGGAGATTGTTGACTCGCTGCCGGACCGCGCTGAGCGTGAGCGTCGCGAGCACCCGTCGCTCGCGCAGCTGATCGATATCCTTGGCGACGCAGGCGTTGAAGAAGGCACAGAAGCTCACCGCGTTGGCCGACGTGGTCCCGTAGGCAAATCGATAGGTCAGCGACACCGGGATCCGGGCGTAGGTCTCCCGCGTGATCGCCGCCGACGCACCGATTTCGTCGCGCAGATAGACCTTGTATTCACTGCGACGTTCCGTGAACGCCGACAGCAACAGCGAGTTATCTGGCGAGAGAAAGCCGTTGCGGCGAAGTGACAGGGTCAGTCCGTAGTTTGCCAGTCGGGACCCGACCGAGTCCTCGCGCAGCGACGAGCAGATATTCCGCTCTGCACCAAACCCGAGCGGCGAACCGACGCCGATCTTCGAGACATGTCCCGAGAGATCGACGATCTTGCCGCCGCCGAGCGCATTGCGCGCCGTCCACCCCGCACCGGCCCGGAAACAATCGGTCGTGGCATAGCCCAGCGACGCCTGGGCGCGATGCATCGCCCCTTCCTGTACCGTCACCAGCAGCGGGACGCGAGTGCTCGAATCGGAAAACCTGGTGCTGTCGATCGCCACGCTCGCGAACCGGAAGAGTTCGGAGCCGTAGAGCGCCCGCTGCGACCGATAGATCTCTTCCTGCCGGTAGGGTTGTCCGGCGTGCGCCGTCAGCAGCGAAGCGATGTAGCCGGAGTCGACCTGCTTGTATCCCACCACATGGATGTCGCTGAAGACGGCGGGAGTGCCCGGTCGTGCTTCGAGGATGACCTGCGCCGTCCGCAACGTGTCGTTCACCACGAAGCGACCCGAGACGAGCGCATTGGGGTAGCCGCTATTGCTCAGCCGCGTGACCAGGGTGTCCCTGGAAGCCTCGAGGACATAGCGTGAGAAGACGTCACCCTTGGCGAGCGGGAGATCGAGCGTGAGTTCCTTCCGGTCCGCCTCGGCGAGCGAGTCGAGCCCCGCAAACTCGAGCGTCTCGACCCGCACCGGCAATCCTTCGGTGATCTTGAAGGTGATGTAGATGTCCTGGTCGGTCCGGCGAACCACCGTGTCGACCTTGACGTCGAGGTAGCCGCTGCGGCGATAGACCAGCTGCACCCGCAGAATGTCGCGAAGGAAGTCCTGCTGGTTGAAGAGCCGCTTCTGGCCAAGCCCGAGCCAGCGGAACGCACTCCAGCGCGCGAACGCCGACGAGTTCGTCGTCGCGATCGCCGCTGCGAGGGTGGTGGCATCGACGGCGTGGTTGCCGGAGAACGAGAGTCCCCGGATGACCAGTTGCGACGATTGCGCCGCAACCGGCACCGGAGCGCTCGCGCCCAGGGCGACCGCCACAAGACCCCCCTGAAGCAGCCGCCGTGTGCCGCTGCTCCACCCGCTTGACCCGCCGATTGACCGCATTGTCTAAATCTGGTTTCTTGAAGGGGTTACGCCAACCTTCTCGCTGTCTCGATGTCCCGCCGGAGCCCGATGTCCCGTCCGCTCGTTGCGCTGCTGGGACTGCTCGTCACCGCCTGCGGCAGTGGCATCCCCAAGGGCCTGACCTATTACTGGTCCGGGGACCCGCGCTCACTGGACCCGGCACTCTCTACGGACGTTCCGACGGGCGAGGCGGTCACACTCCTTTTCGATAACCTGACCCAGTTCGACCCCGAAGGGGCCGTGGTGCCGGGGCTGGCCACCCGCTGGTGGCCCTCACCTGACGGGAAGACCTGGACCTTCCGGCTCCGCGCCGGCGTGGTCTTCAGCGATGGACGCCCGCTCGGTGTGGCCGCGATCGAAGCCTCATTCCTCCGGGCATTGCGGATGCGGAAGGAGGGCGGCCGGATCTGGCCCCTGCTCCCTATCGACGGTTCAACCGCGGTGGCGGACTCCGGCGCCGAACACCTTCGGGGCCTCGCTGTACTCGACGATTCGACCATCGCATTCACCCTCACCGAACCGCTCAACATCTTCCCCAAGCTGATCGCGATGCCGGTCGCGGCGATCGTGCCGACCCCGACCGCCGAGGAATTCGGGGAGCATCCGGTCGGGAGCGGCCCCTGGAAGTTCGTGTCGTGGTCGCACGACGACCTGGTCGTCTTCGCGCGGAATCCCCGCTGGTGGGGCGCACCCATCTCGGCTGATACCCTGCGGGTCCGGATCATCCCCGAGACGTTCACCCAGGCGGCTGAGTACGAGTCGGGCCGGCTCTCGGTGGTGGAAATTCCGGCAGGCGAAAGCCAGCGCTGGGATGAAACGCACGGCGCCGAGCTGCAGCGACGACCGGCGATTCGCGCGGTCTATGTCGCGATGAATACCACGCGCGGCCCGCTCACCGATGTGCGGGTGCGCCGGGCGATCAATCACGCCGTGAATGTGCCGGCGATCCTCGACCGGGTGATTCACAACCGGGGGGTGCTCGCGGCCGGCACGATCCCGCCAGGCCTCGATGGCTACGACTCCACTCGGAAGCGCTATCAGTATGACCCCGCCCTCGCGCGTCGGCTGCTCGCCGAGGCCGGCCACGCCACCGACCTGAAGCTGCAGCTCTGGCGCTCGCAACGGGCCGACTTCGCGCGGATCGCGCAGGCGATCCAGGCCGACCTCGAGCGCGTCGGCGTGGCGCTCGAAATCGTCGAGCGCGATGCCTCGACCGCACGCGCCACCGCGCGCAAGGGCGACGCCGATCTCTTCCTCGCCGACTGGTGGGCCGACTACCCTGACGGCGAGAACTTCACCTACCCGCTTTTTCATTCGAGCAACGCGGGCACCGGTGGCAACTACGCCTTCGTGAAGAATCCCCAGCTCGACTCGATGCTGGTGCGCGCCCGCGCGACACCGGACTCACTCGAGAAGCGCCGGTTGCTGACGGAGATCGATGCCCGGGTCTTCGACCTCGCACCCTGGCTCTTCTGCTGGTTTCCCACCGATGTCTGGGCGATGCGGCCCGAGGTGCACGGCTGGAAGTATCCCGCCGTCTTCACCGGACAGCGCTGGACCACCGTGACCCTCGATCGATGATTCGCTACATCGCGCTCCGCCTGCTGCTGCTGATCCCGACGCTGCTCGGCGTGCTCGCCGTCACCTTCGCGCTGCTCTACCTCGCGCCCGGCGACCCGGTGGCCGCGATTGTCGGCGAGCGCGCCGACAGTGCCACGGTAGCGCGTGTGCGGCAGGAACTCCGACTCGATGACCCGGTACCGCTTCGGTTCGTGCGCTACGCCGGTGGCGTAGTTCGCGGCGATCTGGGTCGCAGCTATATCACCCGACGGCCGATCGTGCGCGAGCTGGCGCAACGCTTTCCCGCCACGCTTCGCCTTGCCGGAGCAGCGATGCTGATCGCGATCTGTTTCGGCTTGAGCATCGGCATTCTTGGCGCTCTGCGGCCAGGTTCGTGGGCCGACCGAATCGCGACCCTTGGCGCCTATCTCGGGATCTCTTTTCCGGTCTACTGGGTCGGTTTGCTGCTGATCCTGGGCTTCGCTGTGACGCTGCGCTGGTTTCCACCCTCGGGGTACGGCGGCCTGCTCTTCCTGGTACTCCCCGCGATCACCCTGGGGATGCGATCGGTCGCGTTCCTGGCCCGGATGACGCGCTCGGCCATGCGTGAAGTGCTCGGCAGCGACCTGGTCCGGACCGCCCGCGCGAAGGGGCTCAGCGAGCGGCGCGTGGTCCTCCGCCACGCCCTCGGCAATGCGCTGTTGCCGATCATCACCGTGATCGGGCTCGACTTCGGTTCGTACCTCACTGGCTCGATCCTCACCGAGACGATCTTTTCGTGGCCAGGTGTTGGCCGGTATGTCCTCACCGCCATCGACAAGCGCGACCTGCCGGCGATTCAGGGGAGTATCCTCTTTCTGTCGCTGGTGTTCGTCCTCGCCAACCTGCTCACCGACCTCTGCTACGCCGCCGCCGACCCACGAGTCGCCTATGACTAAGCGTGCCCTGCTCCTGCTCGCCGCCGCCGTGACCCTCACCGGCGCGCTGCCGGCCCAGTCGCTCACCAAGCGCCTCGATGCCCGGCTCGATGCGCCGGGACTCGATCGCCTCCTCTGGGGCGTCGCTGTCACCGACACCAACGGCAAACTTCTCTACGGTCGCAACGCCGATCGGCTCTTCATTCCGGCGAGCAACACGAAGCTGCTGGTAAGCGCCGTGGCCACGGCGTTACTGGGCCCCGACTTCACCGTGCGGACGTCGCTCTACGGGACCGGCCCGATCAGCAACGGAGTGTTGCAAGGCGACCTGGTGCTGTACGGCCGTGGCGACCCGACCTTCTCGCGCCGCTGCTACCGCGCCGATACCACGACCGCCAACGCCTGCGACAGCGATGCATTCAGCCGATTGCACGACCTCGCGGTGCAGCTCCGCTTTCGCGGCGTCACCGTCGTGGCGGGGGACCTGATCGGGGATGGCTCCTGGTTCGATGAAGAGCTGATCCACCCGAGCTGGGAAATTGGCGACCTCACCTGGTGGTATGCCGCACCGGTGAGCGGGCTTGGCTTCAACGACAATTCGTACGATGTCCACGAGGCACCGGGCGACTCCGCCGGTGCACCGGCGCGGATCACTTTCTTTCCCGACCTTGGCGCGGCCACGATCGACAATCGTGCCGAGACCGGGATTCGCGGCGCGCGGCGCAGCTTCGATGTCTCGCGCTCACTCGATGGCAACAGCTACCTCGCCGCCGGGGTGATCCCCGCGGGCGCTGGTGCGCGCACCGAATACGCCGCAGTGGTCGACCCCAATCGCTTCACCGCGCTCGCCCTGCGCCGCGAACTGCTGGCCCAGGGCATCACGATCCGTGGTGCCACCCGGTCCACCGTGGATTCGCTCGCGTTCGCGCACGCGCGGGCCACGACCGCTCTCGCCGCCGTCACCTCCCGGCCGTTTCGTGAGTGGGTCTACCCGATTCTCAACAGCTCGCAGAACTGGTACGCCGAGATGACGCTGAAGCAACTCGGCAAGCGTTTCGGCGGGGTTGGCTCGTGGCGTGAGGGGCTGCGGGTCGAGCGACGCTTCCTGATCGACTCCATGCAGATCGATTCGACCCAGTTCCAGGTCGAGGATGGCTCCGGCCTCGCGGCCAACAACCTCGTCACCCCGCTCGCATTCACGAAGCTGTTGCGTTTCATGCGCGCGCATCCCAACTTCGCCGCATTCGAAGCCGCCCTGCCGGTAGCGGGGAAGAGCGGCACCATCAAGTCGCGATTTGTCGGCACCCCGATGGACGGACACGTGCGCGCCAAGACGGGGAGCATCTCGCGTGTGAATTCGCTGAGCGGATTTGTCGACCGCCCCGATGGCTCGTTGCTGATCTTCTCGATCCAGGCCAACCACCAGACGATTGGCGGGAGCCGGATGCTCGCAGCGATCGACTCCGTCGTGGTAGAAATGGGCAAGACCAAGGGAAAGAAGCCGTGACCATCGCTCCATCCGCGCTGCGTGTCGCCATCGTCGGTTCCGGCCCCTCCGGCTTCTACGCCGCTGAATCGCTCCAGAAGGCCGGCGCAGGCGTGCAAGTCGATCTCTTCGACCGGCTGCCGACGCCCTATGGGCTGGTGCGCGGCGGCGTGGCCCCCGATCACCCCAAGATCAAGTCGGTCACGCGGGTCTTCGACCGGATCGCGGCCCAGCCCGGATTCCGCTATCTCGGGCACGTGGTCGTCGGCGAAGACGTTTCCGTCGCCGAGCTGCGCGACTATTACGACGCGGTGATCCTCGCCTATGGCGCGCAGACCGATCGCCACCTCGGTATTCCGGGCGAACGGCTCCCAGGAAGTCACGCGGCAACGGAACTCGTCGGCTGGTACAACGGTCATCCCGACTACGTCGAGCGCCAGTTCGATCTCACCCAGCGCGCCGCCGCGATCATCGGTCTCGGCAATGTCGCGATGGATGTGACCCGCATCCTGGCGAAGTCATCCGATGCCCTCGCCACAACCGACCTTGCCGCGCACGCCCTCGCCGCGCTGCGCGACACACGCCTCGAGACGCTGCACATCATCGGCCGTCGTGGGCCGGTGCAGGCCGCCTGCACGACGCCCGAGTTGCGCGAGCTGGGTGAAATCGAGGGAGTCGACGTGATTGTCGATCCGCGCGACCTCGAGCTCGATCCGGTCAGCGCGGCGCAACTCGCCGGCGGCGATGATCGCACCGCGGAGAAGAATCTGGAAATTCTTCGCGCCTGGGCGGGGCGCGGCAGCACCGGTGCCACCCGACGGATCGTCTTCCACTTCAATGCCTCGCCGGTGGAAATCCAAGGTGAGCACCACGTCACCGGAATGCGCCTGGTGCGGAATCGACTCGAGCCCGACGGTCGCGGCGATGTCCGCGCGGTCGCCACCGACGAGTATCAGGCGTTGCCGCTCGGGCTGGTCTTCCGCTCGGTCGGCTATCGTGGAGTCGCCCTGGACGGCGCACCGTTTGATGAGAAGCGCGGGGTGATCCCCAACGTCGGCGGCCGGGTAGTCGAGTCGGCCGATAGTGCCACCACGGTGCGAGGACTCTACGTCTGCGGCTGGATCAAGCGTGGGCCCCAGGGCGTGATCGGCACGAACAAGTCCGATGCCGCCGAGACGGTGGATCACCTGATTGCCGACGCTGCCACGGGTCGGCTCGAGACCGGGCGCACGGTCGCCGCAATTGACGAATTGCTGGCTGAGCGGGGGGTCCGGGTCACCGACTGGAAGGACTGGCTGCAGCTTGACCGCGAAGAACAGGCCCGGGGCGCACCAGCTGGCCGACCGCGCGAAAAGGTGACCCAGGTAGCGGAGATGCTCGCACTCGTCGGCAAGTAGCGCGTCCCAGCCACTATCTTCCGGCCATGTCCTTCAAGATCTACACGCGCACCGGCGACGCAGGCGAAACCGGACTGTTCGGCGGTGGTCGCGTCTCCAAGGATCATCCGCGTGTCGCCGCCTATGGTGACATCGACGAACTGAATTCGGTCCTCGGGATGGTGCGCGCCACGGCCCCCACCGACCTCTACGACGCGCTGCTCGAGACCATCCAGCGCGATCTCTTCGCCATTGGCGGCCACCTCGCGACGCCTGATCCCGAACGCGTTCGCAAGGCGCTCGAGAAGGCCGAACTCTCCCCCGACCGGGTGACCGAGTTCGAGCGGGTGATGGATGAAGCCGATGTCGAACTCACTCCGCTCAAGGCCTTCATCCTGCCAGGCGGCGCCCCCAAGGCGGCCGTGCTGCACCTTGCCCGCACCGTCTGCCGACGGGCCGAGCGCAGCATTGTCCATCTCGCGGCCTCGAGTGAAGTCCCCGAACTCTTCATCGTCTACGTCAATCGACTCTCCGATCTGCTCTTCACGCTGGCTCGGCTGGCGAACCATCGCGCCGGTCTCGAGGATGTCACCTGGTAGGCTCGGTCACCATTCAGCATCGCGCGGGGAGCTATCCCGTCGTCGTGCACGACGGGGCCGTTGCCGAGCTCGCCCGCCTGGTCGCGCGACACCATCCCGGGAAGCGCGCTGTCGTGATCAGCGACAGCAACGTTGCCGCACTCCTCCCCTCCCCGTTGCCTGCGGCGGTCCGCCTTACCTTCCCCGCCGGTGAGCGCCACAAGACGCGCGAGAGCTGGCGCACGCTGAGCGATCAGTTGCTGGCACTGGAGCTCGGTCGAGACACCGTGCTGATCGCCTGTGGCGGCGGTGTCACCACCGACCTGGTCGGGTTTGTCGCCGCGACGTACCTCCGTGGCGTGCCGTGGATCGCTGTACCGACCACCACGCTGGCGATGGTCGACGCCGCTGTCGGCGGGAAGACCGGAGTCGACACCGCAAGCGGCAAGAACCTCATCGGCGCGATCCACCATCCCGATGCGGTGCTGGTCGACCCTTCCCTGCTGGCGCCACTGCCGGAGCGGAACTTTCGCGAAGGGCTCGCTGAAGCGGTCAAGCACGCAGCGATCCTCGACGCCGACCACGGCCAGTGGCTTCGCAGCCACACCGACGCGATTGCCCGGCGCGACGTCGCCACGCTGACCTCACTGCTCCTGCGCAGCATCGAACTGAAGGCCGGCATCGTCTCGGCGGATGAATTCGAGTCGGGGGCGCGGGCGATCCTCAATGCCGGGCACACCGTGGCACACGCGCTCGAGCAGGTAACCGGTTACAGCATCCCGCACGGCGAGGCCGTGGCCATCGGGCTCGTGCTCGAAACGCGCTGCGCCGAGCAGATGGGCGTATGTGCTGCGGGGACTGCCGAGACGATCGCCGATCTCCTCCGCTCACTGCACTTGCCGGTCTCGTGGCCGGCCGGCATTGACGCCGACGCCCTGCTGGCGGCGATGCGCAGCGACAAGAAGAATCGCAGCGGTGTGGTGCGTGCTGCGTTGCTCAAGTCCTTTGGTGAAGTCGCGCGGGACGGCGACTCGTGGACGGTTCCGCTCGATCTGGAAGTCATTCGCTCGCTGGTGTAGGTGTGCGGTTCGTGGGCTCGGCGCAGGAGCCGCGGTCGTCGGATCAGGATCCGCGCGTCCGCGATTCGGTCGCGACCGGCGGCGGGCGCTACCGCCCGCTCGGCGGTCGCGCCTGCGAATCGCTCGCCGGCGCAGAGAGCGCCGGCTATGGACGCGCTCCCTACTGATCCTCCTCCCGCGGCCCCCGCACCGAGCCCCCATGAGTGAGTGCTTTCTGTGACTTCCCGGGAGATTCGCGGGCGTTGCGCCGTGGGTCCCTCTGAGCGGCCTCATGAAGGCGCGAGCGGAGTCTATGGAGTCGCTAGCGTGATGTCCGTCGGCGTAATGCAGCCGCGGAGAGGGAGCCCACGGCGCGACGCCCGATCACACCTGTGCTGAAAAACACGACTTACCAACAAAGCGCCCGACGCCGAGCGATGAGGGAGGCTATGCGAGACAAGGACTTACCACGTTTGCCCACAGAAAGGTGCAAAACTGCCCTGTGGAGAGTGTGCACGAAACGGCTAAGTGATAGCAGCGTAAGTCATTGCAATGTTTATGTTTAGGCCCTCTTGACAGATCCGCAGGACACCCCATCTTGCGGGTGCTGTCCGAGAATCATCCCATACCAAAACCCAATTGCCGAATGGGCCACTAATGCCCCGTCGCACCCGCCGTCTCCCGGAACGGGCCCGCGTGCCCTTGGCCGCGGCCGAGTCGTTCGAACAGTATTTGCGCGACATCAAAGACCTCCCGATGATCACCAATATCGAAGAGGAGCGAGCCCTGGCGCGGAAGGCGCGCGAGGGATGTCCCGATGCTGCCGAACGGCTGGTCACCGCCAATCTCCGGTTCGTGATCGCCTTCGTGAAGCGCTATCAGGGGCACGGCCTCGATCTCGGCGATCTGGTGGCCATCGGCAACGAAGGATTGCTCCGGGCCGTGCGCAAGTTCGATCCGGATCGCGGCGTGAAATTCATCTCGTATGCCGTCTGGTGGGTGCGACAGGCCGTGCTGAAGGCGCTGGCCGAGCAGACCCGGTCGGTCCGTTTCCCACTCAACCAGAACACCGCCGTGGTGCGCTTCGCCAAGGCGCAGGGGTTGCTGGCCCAGGAGATCGGCCGCACACCGACCGACGAAGAGCTCTCGGTCGCGCTCAACATGCCGCTCGAAGATGTGCGCGACGCCAAGCGCCTCTTCGTGACCGAGGTTTCGCTCGATGCCCCGGTCGACACCGGCGACAATCGTTCCGCCTCCCTGGGCGAGCGCATCCCCCTCGGCGAGGGCGGCGAGATCGAGTCCAACACCGACGAAGTGCTGCGGCGGGATTTCATCGACCGGCTCTTCCGTCGCTACCTCACTCCTCGTGAGCGCCGGATCCTCTCGCTCTACTACGGGCTCGATCCGAAAGAAGAGGCCCGCACGCTCGAAGAGATCGGCGAAGCGCTCGGGGTCACCCGCGAACGGATTCGTCAACTGCGTGAGCGCGCCTTCGCCAAGCTCCGCGCCTGTCCCGAGGTCCAGCATCTGGGAGAGTTCCGGGCCGCCTAGATTGCAGGGATGAGCAACGCCATTGCCGCCTCGATTGCCGCCGCCATCGGCCCGGATGCTGTCCGGACTGATGTCGGCGGTCGCATTATCACCACCCCGCCATCGATCGAATCGCTGGCCCATCTGCTCGGCCTCGCCTACGACGGCGGCTGGAGTGTCGCCGTGACCGGCGCGGGGACCTGGCAGGTCAACGATGCGCCAGCGACGCTTACGATCTCGACGCGCGCGCTCGACCAGGTCGTCCGGGGCGTCCGGCCCAAGTGGACCGTGACCGTTCAAGGGGGCATGTCGCTGGACGCGCTGACCCGGACCCTGCAGAGCCAGGGCGCGGCGCTCTGGATCGATCCACCCGGTCGGGCCGATCGCAGCATCGGTTCGGTCGTGGCCACGGGCACCCTGGGCCCGATGCTCGTGCCGCTCATCGATCAGGTCAAGGCGCTCACAGTGGTGAGCGGCGATGGCCGGGTTCTCCGCCTCACCAACAACCAGCCTGGTGGGCCGTCGCTCGCGGAACAGCTCCGTCCGCATGTCGGAGGCTTCGGCGCATTCGGCGTGATTGCCGAGGTGGAAATCCTTGCGCGTGAATCGGTGCAGATCGACCAGACCTTCGTCACCACGGGTGATCGCGATCGTCTCACGGCATCGGCGAATGACTTCGAAGCGGTCTCCGCCGGAGTGAGCGCCGCCGAAGTCCTCTCGCCTGCCCTTGCCGCTCAATCGGAATGGCTGCTCGCGGTTCGGCATCTCCACGACCCCGACCGGTGGCACGCGGTGGCACGCGACGAGGCGATGGCCCGCTCACCTGGTCTGGTCTGGCGCGAGCTCACTCCTGCCGACGCGAGTCAGCTCTGGAACAGCTCCGCCCGGGCGATGTCATCGGCCCCGGTGACCTTCCGACTCGCTGCCACGGCCCCGGGGTTCGATGAGACGCTCGACCTGGTGATTGCACGAATGGGCGAAGGCGTGCTCTCGGCAACGCCTGCCACGGGCTCGCTCCGCTGGTGCGGCGAGGCCACCCGAGAGCAGTTGCGGCTGCTGCGCACCGAGCTGGCCGCGCGAGAGATCCCGCTCACGATCGAACGGGCGCCTTGGGCCATTCGAGGCTCGCTCGGCCATCTCGGCGCCTTTCACGAGGGTGTAGGAGGCGTGGTGGACCGCCTGCGTGAGTCTTTCGATCCCGGTGGCATCCTCTGCCCCGCGCTGCAGCCGGCCGAGTCGGGGAGCTGATGCGCGGAATATGTTTCGATTTCAACGGCGTCATCGTCGACGACGAGCGCCATCATTGCCTCGCGGTGATCTCGACGCTGGCGGAATACGGCATCATGCTCGACCGCGCGGGCTACTATCGCGACTACCTCGGCTTCGATGACGAGGGCTGCTTCCGGCACGCGTGGGCGGGAGCCCGGCTCCAGCTGAGCGATGCCCTGCTGGGCGATCTCGTGGCGCAGAAGGGCGAGCGATACCGCGCCCTGCTCGACGCCGACCTCACACTCGTGCCGGGGATCCAGCCGTTCGTGCATGCGCTCACCGCGGCCGGGATCCGGCTGGTCGTCGTCTCCGCGGCGCGCCGCTGGGAGATCGACCACGTCCTCGCGATTGCCGGCTTGAGTCACGCCTTTGCCGGGATCGTGTCGGCAGAGGATGTTTCGCGCACCAAACCCGACCCGGAAGGCTATCTCCGCGGGCTCGCCGTACTGGACCTGCCCGCAAGTCAGTGCGTCGTCATCGAGGACTCGCTCCCCGGACTGCGCGCGGGACGCAGCGCCGGCATGCGAGTGGCGATGCTTACCACTTCGCACTCGCACGGCACGCTTGCCGCGCAGCTCCCCGACCTGATCTGGGACGACTACACCGACCGCACCCCCGAGGAGTTGCCGTGGAACCGATCATCGTCCTGAACTCGGCAGAACTTCATGCACTTGAGAGCGAGCGCTCGGTGATCCCGGTGGACGTTGCCGTCTTTCATCTTGCCGGGAGTGCTGTCGCCGATTGCCTGCAGGGCGTGCTCACCAACGATGTGATCAAGGGTGGCGAAGATGCGCTACTGTGGGGCGCGGTGCTCACACCGAAGGGGATGATCATCAGCGACGTGTGGGTGCGCCGTCGCGGCGCCGAGGCGTGGGTGATGGTGCCGATGGCCGCGCGGGAGACGCTGCAGCAGCTCTTTACTCGATCGTTCCCGCCGCGACTCGCCAAGGCGCGCGATGTGACCGACACGATGTCGGTGCGCTGGCTCATAGGCGGGGCGCCAGAAGCGCTGGCCGAGGCCGACCTCATTCGCCCGCGTGACGCGGCGCCGTTCGCCGCCTTGCTTCTCACGGAGGCGCCGGGCCGCGACGAGGCGCGGCTTGCCGAGGCTGGCTGGCACCTGCGTCCTGCTGCCTGGGCTGATGCGCTTCGCGTTCTCGAAGGGTGGCCAACGCTCGGGCGCGAAATCGACGAGAAGACGCTGCCGCAGGAAGTGCGCTTCGACGAGTTGCAGGGTGTCCGGTATGACAAGGGGTGTTACACCGGCCAGGAAACCGTGGCGCGACTCCACTTCCGCGGCCACGCGAATCGTGCGCTGGTAGGCTTGCGCTGGAGTGACGGACAGCGACCGGTGAGCGCGGCGGTGCATCTTGGAGAACGTGAGGTTGGCACCGTGCGCACGCTGGCACATTTCGGCGATGAATGGCTCGGACTGGGAATCCTGCGTCGTGATGTGAGTGTCGGCACGGAGGTGATTGCCGGCGGCGCCAACGCGCTGGTGGTGGCGTTACCGTTTGATGAAGCCGAGGCAGCCCTGGCGTAAATGCGCGACGCCCCGGACAGTGATGTCCGGGGCGTCGGGGTGCGACAGTTACCGAACGACGAGCTTACGGCTTCGGAGCCGGGGCCATCGAGTCCTTCTTCGCGACCATCGAGTCGTGCTTCGCGACCATCGTGTCGTGCTTCGCCATCATCGTGTCGGCGGTCGCGGCCGGAGCCGGAGCTGCCATCGTCGCGGTGGTGTCCGTGGTCTCTGCCTTCTTCTCGCCGCACGCTGCAACGGCCACAACAGCCGCCACCATCAAGAACTTCCGCATCGCCTCTCCCCTGGTTGTGATGACTGTGGTCACCTTGTGGTCACCGAAGCCGTTACCGTGTATCGGCCACTGTCGCCCAGTGCACCGGCCACCAAGTTAGGGGCCTGACGGCCGCTGTCAAGAAGCTAACCCCATTCGGTGTCAGAACTTCCGGCCAGAATGGCCGCCGAAAAGCGGGTTTTGAGGGCCGGAAACCCGAAGCCGGGGGGTCCTGCGTATCATCCCATACTACCTGAACGCCCCCCAACCGGGAGTCCGTCATGTCCACGCATCCCAGCACCCTTGGCGACCTCCGGCAGAGCCGCTGGGGCGAGTCAGCCCTCTGCGGTCGCTCGGTTCGCGACGAGATCCGGACCAATCTGCTGGCGCGGATGCGTTCGGGCGGGGCGCTCTTTCCCGGGATCGTTGGCTACGAGGAAACCATCGAGCCACAGCTCGTGAACGCCCTGCTGGCCCGGCACGACTTCATCCTGCTGGGCACCCGCGGGCAGGCCAAGTCCCGACTGCTGCGTGGCCTGGTGGGATACCTCGACGAGGTCATCCCCATCGTGGCGGGGAGCGAGATCAACGACGACCCGTTCGCTCCAATCTCGAAATTCGCCCGCGACCTGATCGCCGCCTATGGCGATGCCACGCCGATCGACTGGCTTCCCCGGGAACAACGCTTCGTCGAGAAGCTGGCGACACCCGACGTGACGATTGCCGACATCATCGGCGATCTGGACCCGATCAAGGCGGCACGTGGTGGGCACATCCTTAGCAGCGAGCTGACGATGCACTTCGGGCTGCTCCCGCGTGCCAACCGCGGCATCTTCGCGCTGAACGAGCTGCCGGATCTCTCGGGCAAGATTCAGGTCGGGCTCTTCAACATCATGCAGGAAGGTGACGTCCAGATCAAAGGCTATCCGGTCCGGCTCCCGCTCGACGTGCTCCTCGCGTTCACGGCGAACCCCGAGGACTACACCGCCCGCGGCAAGATCATCACCCCGCTCAAGGACCGTATCGGATCGGAGATTCGTACCCATTACCCCGATCGGGTCGAGCTGGGGATGGCGATCACCGTTCAGGAGGCATGGCTCCAGCGCGATGGCAGTCCGGTGACGATTCCCGACCTGGTGGCCGAACTGGTCGAACGGGTGGCGTTCGAGGCACGCAACGACAAGCGCGTCGACAAGCGCTCCGGTGTCAGTCAGCGCCTGCCGATCTCGCTCCTCGAAGTCGTCGCCAGCAATGCGGAACGGCGCGTGCTCGCGGTACACGACAGTCGCGTGGTGGCGCGAGTGAGTGACGTCTATGCCGGGCTCCCCGCAATCACGGGGAAGCTGGAGCTTGAGTATGAGGGGGAGCTGCAAGGCGGCGACGCCGTGGCACGAGAGCTCATTCGTCGGGCGGCGGGCGCGGTCTTCGAAGAACGAGCGGGCGACGCGGAAGTCGAGGGGATCGTCGCCTGGTTCGACCAGGGCGGCGCCCTCAAGGTCGGGGCCGAGGAGAAGACCGAGACCTGCTGGCTCGGCTTCCAGCTGGTGCCGGGACTCTTCGAGCTGGTGCACATCTGGGAGCTGGCGCCAATCGACGACAAGGAGCTCACCGTGGTGGCCTGCGAACTGGTGCTCGAAGCGCTCGCGGCGCGGCAACGCATCACGCGGAGCGATGAGAGTGGGTGGCAGCGAGTGAGATCGTCGCGGAGGCGGGAGCAGTGAAACGATGGGCGACCCGGGCGCCGCAGTGAGCGAGACGGTGATCACTCCCGAGGTGATCACCGGTGGTTCCACGATACTGCCTGACCCCGAAACCATCGCACGGAGCAGAACCACATACCGACGGCTGCGGGAGACGACGCCGGACAACGGAAACGCTCACCGAAGCTCCGGCCGGCCCGCGAAGCGAATCCCGACGCCGAAGAACGGTCCCGCCTGCTCTTCCACCCGAAGGTTCGTCCCCCAGGGATCATCGAAGCGCTCGTAGCGCCAGCCAACAATGGCGTAGAGGGGAAGATTCTTTGGTGCTTGCCCCAGCAAGCTCCCCTCGGCGTCGAAACCCAGGAACTTCAGCGCCTTGGTCGACCCATTCTTCACATTGGCGAACCGCCCACCGGCGGCGAGCGACACCAGCAGTCGACTCCCCCCGATACCCCACTGCGATCGCGCCCCTGCCCGATACAGCATCTGTTTCTTTGTGGCTAGCGGATCGGCATCGGAAGTCGCGATTCGCCGCGCCACGCCACCCTCCATGCTCAAGCCAGTTGAGCCGATCAGGAGCCGAGCCTCCTGCAGGGAATATTTCTTCCCTACCACCTGGTCCGACTGGTCGAACTCGCCCGAGATCGAGCGGACGTAAACACCGATGTTGGACGCCCGGACGTACAATTCGGCCCCAGAGAGCGTCCCGGACCCGGGGGGCGCGGTCGCGCCACTTGCGACCGACGTTCGTCGGGCCGGAGAAGTCACCAGCCCGATGCGCGCTTCGCCCTTGTAGGACTCGACCGGCGGGAACGCCTCGATCACCTGCGCTCCAACGCGGGCGAGCGGGAGACACAGCAGCGAGAGCAGCACCGCGCGATTCACTGTTCCTCCTGCGCAAAGTAGGCGAGGCCACGATACGCCACCCTGGCGTTGGCATTGGATGCAACGAGATTGTCTCGCTGGATGACCCAGGCCTTCCTGGCTGCGTCATTCGCTGCTGCATTGGGAACGATCACACGTCCACGATCGAGGTACCAGGAAAGCGCCGTCGTCAGAATCCCAAGGCCGACCCCCCAACCGCTTGCCCGCGAGTCCGGTTTCACATTCGCATCCTTTAACGACGGGGAGCGGTAGGCGCGAACACTGGCATAGACGAAGCCGCCGATCACGATGCCGGAAATCACGGACCGTGCCCGGGCTGGCGCGGTCCGTTCCGGTCGGAGAGTCGTTGCATCAAGCGCCTGCGGAACACTCTGCAACTGCACCGGGGGCGTCTGCAGGGTCATCCGGTAGGACAAGAGGATGCGATCACCGCTTTCCGGCTCGATGGCAGTAATCACGACCCGGTAGGCGCCGCTCGCGTAGTGCGGCTGGTCTGTCACCACGGGCGCGAAGCGCAAGGTGCCCCGTTCCGTCGGTCCTACCGAGTCCACAAGTTCCCCGATACTCGGATCACCGGCGCGAACGACGCGAAGGGTGAAGGCCGCAGGACGCGTGGCGAACGCCTCGAACGTGAGGGTTCCACTCACTCCCGAAATCACGGCGCTATCCGGGACGCTGGCGTTGGCGCCGAAAGTCGTTCGCCGAGCGAAGGCGAGCAGGGAGTCGAGGCCCCTCCACGTCATCGTGCGCGGGAGTGGCGCCGTCGGCGCAACTCGCACGAGCGCGCGGAGCGCAGCCATGGCGCTGTCGCCAAACTGCTCGCGCTCCCCCGCCGGGAAACGCGAGGCCGCTGCGAGTTGAAGCGCCTGCAGCCGCTGGTTGCGGCGCAAGCCAGGGAGCCCTAGGGTGAGGCGGGCAATGGAATCGGCAGCGTGGTAATTCAGGTCATCAAACGAGCGCCGCCCGGTGGTGAGGAGATCCTGGGTAGGGTCATCTCCCTGTGCGACAGCACTCATCGCCACGCAGGCGCAAATCAAAACTCCAAACATGGACCGTCGGACTGCCTCCTTGATCTCCATCGACAGGCTCCAGGGTGAGAGGGTCGTACGCAACGAGCCACCAATTCACGTCAGGGCGGGCACTCCGCATTGCGGCGCACGCGCCGGGTCTCGCCGGGAAGCAGCACGAGCTGATCGGTCCGGCTGGTGCAGCCCGGTTGATTGCTGCTCACGCGGAGCGTCACGGTCCCAGCGGGTACCACGAGATCGACGAACGCACCGGAAATGCTGATGGGCTGGGTGGAGCCGTTCACGTATACGAAGGTTCCAGGCAAGGCGGACATGATCGAGAGCGTCGCTGTGGTTGCGACAGGAGGACGTGGGGGTCCCCCAAGTGAGTCCTGCTTCGATGCAGTCGCCTGAGGTGACTCACGGTGTTCTGCCATGTCCTGCGCGGGCGCGGGCACGCGCGATTTCGTCGTGGCAGGATCGCGACCAGGTTTCTCCCGGTCACGCGCGACGAGCGAAAGAGGAGGCGAACGATGCGCTGCCGTGTCGGGCGCGGTGACCGGTGCTGGCGCCGGCGGCGGAATCGTCAGCGGTTCGCTCTGGAGCTGCGGCTGCAGGGCGTTGCCGATGCTGGACTCCGCTGGCGTCGAGCTGACGCCGATAGCGGTCAGGATCCTTGCTCGTGCGGAGGGAATCGCCACAAGGGTGGAGCCGATCATGACCAGTACCGAAACAAGCCCGGCGATACGCCTCGGGGCCCGCTGCTGACGTGATCGACGTGGTGCCGGCGGCAGCTTGCGAAGGGAGGGCGCCTCGCCCGTCGAGGCAATTTCTGTCGCTGCGATTTTGACGATCGACAGATCAGGCCACCGCTCCTCCGGATCAAGCGCCATCATGCGGTGGATGAGCATGGCGAGGTCGCGAGGGCATGCCGGGTCCATTTCCGTCACCGATGGGGGTGGGCGCGTCACCTGTGCCGCGACCAGCTCACCTGGCGAATCACCGGGAAACGGCCGCGCCCCCGTGATGCATTCGTAGGCCACGACCCCAAGCGAATACTGGTCGGCCGTGGCAGTCAGCGAACGATCGGCTGCGAGCTGCTCCGGACTCATGTATCCGAGTGTACCGACCGTCATCCCCGTCTCGGTGAGTGACGTCTTGCCAACAATCTTCGCAATTCCGAAGTCGGTGATCACCAGGTAGTCGGTGGATGCATCAATCAGCAGGTTCGAGGGCTTGATATCACGATGGATCACGCCCTGTGCGTGCGCGAACGCCAGGGCATCAGCGGCCTGTGCGAGGTATCGTGCCACGCGGGATTCGTCGAGCGGGCCTTGCTGCAGGAGCGTTTCGAGCGATTCGCCAGGAACGAAGTCCATCTCGAACCAGAGGATGTCGCCATCCTCTCCACGCGCGTGGACACCAATGATGTGAGGATGGCGGAGCTGGGCCACCGCGACGGCCTCAGTGCGGAACCGCTCGGCCATCCCGTCTTCATACCCCTTCTCGGGGCGCATGACCTTGATCGCGACCAGCCGTTGAAAGTCCAGGTTCTCCGCCAGATAGACGACGGCCATCCCCCCGAAGCCGAGTTCACGGATGATCTGGTATCTGCCACTTAAGGCCTGCTGCACCTGATTGCGCAGGCGAGCTCGAACCGCGGGGACGGGTGAAGTGTCCATGCTGCTGCTGGGAGGCCTCACGAAGGGCTGCACAGGGGGAGCACCAACGCTACCCACCCTGGGACCAAACCCGGGTGGGGACCTAAGGTAGAGCCTAGTCCAACTGCGTTAGTTGGCCGTTATTTGTGGGGTTGTCGGCTGCCCAGCGGGTCGCCGCTGGGGTCGTGCGGGACGCCGGGGCGCGCTTAGGCGCCTACCGCTGCGACGACAATCCCCGCACACCGAGGCAACCCGAGCCACTCGGTATTCAGCGTCAGGTGGTAGCTGCGCGGGTCAGTCCAGTCGCGATTGTAGTACTGGCGATGGTAACGCGATCGGTGAGCATCGGTGTCGCGCACTCGCTTCTCCGCTTCCTCACGGGTGGTCGCATCGCGGGCCGCAATCACACCCACCCGGTAGCCGAGTGACGCGACCAGCTTGACGTGGAGGGTGTCCTCGCGCTTGCCGATGACGGCGGAGGCGGCACGCCCCACCAGGACCGCGTGATCGACGGCGGCCTCGGCCACGACCTGCTCGGTGATCCGCACCAGCCGAGCCTCCTCCGCTTCGGGGAGTTCGACGGCAGTCGGTGTGAGTAGTTCCGGCGTCGCCACGGTGAGCGCCCGCGCCACGCGTTCGGCGAAGGTCGGCCCGCGCTCCTCCTTTTCGCGCACCTCAGCGGGCGTCATTCCCGCGCGCGCGGCGACTTCCTCGACCAGTTGATTGTCGACGACTCGCCAGCCGAGGCGATCGGAGACGAGGCGAGCGAGGGTCGAGCCACCCGCACCGAACTCACGCGAAATGGTGATCAGCATTCATGCCTCCCTGGCCACCCACAGTTGCTTGCGCAGCAGGAACGTGCCGACAAATCCGATCAATGCATTGAGCAGGAAACTCCAGGCGACGCCGAAGTGCTCGGCGATGAACCCCGACTGGAACGCCCCCAGCGGCGCAAGTCCGAGCACCACGAACGAATAGACCGCCATCACCCGGCCCCGCAGTTCCGACGGCGCCGCGAGCTGCAGCTCGGTGGCGGTCGCGATCCCTTGTCCGGCCATCGCGGCGCCGGCCAGCGCGAGCGCCAGCAGTGCCGGCCAGGGCGAGCGGATCACCGCCAGCAGCATCGTCGCGGTCGCGAGCGTGAAGGAGGCGATCACCGAGGTGCGCAGCCGCGAAATCCGGTTGCCGAGCGCGCCCATGGCGATCGCACCGATCGCCGCCCCGACGCCGACCGCCGCCGTGAGCGCGCCATAGCCCCGAGAGCCGACGTGCAGCGCGTTACGGGCGTACACCGAGAGCATCGGGACGAAGGAACCCGCGAAGACGGTGAGCAACATCATCTGCCACGACAATGCCGCCAGTGTCGGCCGCGACTGGATGAAGCGCAGTCCGGTGAATACCGAAGGACGCTCGATGGCAGGGCGCGGCAGGTGCGGGGTCGTGATCCGGGAGAGGCCGATCAGGACGGCCACGTAGCTGAGCGCATTCACGGCGAACGCGGCTCCGGGCCCGGCCGTCGCGACAACCACGCCGGCGATCGCCGGACCGATGACACGGGCGAGGTTGTAGGTCGTGCTGTTGATCGCCGCTGCTGAAATCAGATCTTCGGGCGGGACCAGCTCCACGAGGAAGGCCTGCCGGGCGGGAACCTCGAACGCCGTCGCCAGTCCGAAGAGCACCGCGAGCCCCCAGATCCACTGGACCGTGACATGGCCAGTGAGCGTGAGCCCCGCGAGCGCGGCTGCTTCGAACAGCATCACCGTTTGCAGTAGCATCACAAAGCGACGCTTGTCGACCCGGTCGGCGACGACGCCGCCGTAGAGGGTCAGAAAGAGGATCGGCAGCGTCGCGAGCGTGGTGGTCACGCCCACGGCGAAAGCGGAATGGGTCAGTTCGAGGACCAGCCACCCCTGGGCAATCGACTGCATCCAGGTGCCGATCAGCGAGATCCCCTGGCCCGTGAGGAAGCGGCGGAAATCGATGTGCCGAAGCGCCCGGGCCGGCCCGTGATAGACGCCACGGCTGATCTCTCGCAGCGGCTCAAGCGCACGATCGATCAGGGAGGTGGCCGGGGAGGGCATTGTTCCAAGCTAACCCCAACCGAAGGAGTGGTGGGGACGCGCATTGAACCTCCCCGTCCCGTGGGGTACCATCCATGGATGCGCTACACCACCTACTCCCGGTACCTGGCCGGCATGGCCGATCAGGTCAACCTGCAATCGCTGCTCGATGATCTCGGCGATTTCCTGTTGCAGTCAGGATTCGATGGCACACCCTGGTGGGGCGATTCTGCGGAGGGCGAGGGTGAGCGCAACACGGCTGACCTGCGCCAGGCAATTCTCAAGGCGCTGATGGAATCAGGGCAACTCACTCCCGAGATGCTCCGGGCGCTCCGCGGCGAGTCTAGCGGCGATGCGGCGAAGGATGCGCAGGTCGAGCAGGATCTCGCCGAGATGCTTGACCGGATCATTCAGCGCCTCGTGGACGAAGGGTATCTCAAACTCGAGGGCACCCCGGAGCGCGTCCCCGACACGGGTCTGCCGGGCGGCGAAGCGCGCGCCGCTGCGCGCACCGTGCGATTCGATGTGACCGAAAAAGGAGCCGACTTCCTCGGCTACAAGACGCTCAAGGAACTGCTCGGCGCCCTGGGGAAATCCGCAATCGGGGCGCACGAGACGACTCACCTGGCGACCAGCAACGAGGCCGAAGCAGCGAGCCGCCCCTACGAGTTCGGCGACGTGCTCAACCTCGATGTTCCCGCGACGCTCGCATCGGCCATCGCGCGACATGGTCTCGGTGTGCCGATTCCGCTCGACTACCGCGACCTGATGGTGGTGCAGTCGGAGTATCGATCATCGGCGGCCACGGTGCTGATGCTCGACTGCTCCCATTCGATGATCCTCTACGGCGAAGATCGCTTCACCCCCGCCAAGCGGGTCGCGCTGGCACTGACCCACCTGATTCGCACCCAGTACCCCGGCGATTCGATCCGGGTGGTGCTCTTCCACGATTCCGCCGAAGAGATTCCTGTCTCGGCGCTCGCGAATGTGAAGGTCGGGCCGTGGCACACCAACACCGCTGGCGGGCTCGCGCTCGCCCGGCGCCTGCTGGCCGGCCAGAAGCAGGAGATGAAGCAGATCGTGATGATCACCGACGGCAAACCGTCAGCAATCACGTTGCCTGATGGACGGATCTATGTGAATTCGATGGGGCTCGACCCGAGCATCCTCAAGGCGACCTTCGCCGAGGTGGCTGCCTGCCGGCGCAGCGGCATCCTTATCAATACTTTCATGCTCGCGCGCGACCGGGCACTCGTGGATTTCGTCAAGCAGGTCTCGCAGATCTGCCGCGGCAAGGCCTACTTCGCCAATCCGATGACGCTGGGGCAGTTCCTGCTGATGGATTTTCTCAAGGGGAAGAGTCGCCGCGTCGCCTGAAGCGCTTCACGAAAGAAAGCGCTCGCCCCACTCCTGCACCGTCAGGAGCCGCCACAGCTCCTTCATCGGCTGGCCGCGTCGGAAGGCGTCGAAGTGCTGCCGGACGACGCCCGCATTGAGCAACCCGAGATCGTCCACGCTGCGCGAATGGAGCATATCGCCAATCGCGTCGCCCTGCGGACCGCGGAACCATGCTCGTACTGGCGTGGCATACCCCTTCTTGTCGGTCCGATCGACCACGGAGGCCGGTAGCGCGTCGCGAACAGCCTCGCGGAGGATCCGCTTGGTCACGCCCCCGGAGAGCTTGGCCGACGCCGGCAGGTTTCGCGCGTAGGACACCATCGACATCGTGATGTAGGGCACCCGGCTTTCGATGCCGAACGCCATCGAGAAACGATCCTCGGCCTGAAGGAGCATCGGCAGGCGGGTGACGTGAAAGTCGCTGCGCAGGTGGCTCTCGAGGCTCCAGAAGCCGCGGCGCACCACGGCCCCGTCAACATCGTGCGCCGAGTCGCGCAGCAGCGGCCCGAGCGAATCGGTGTTCCAGCTCCGCGCCTTGCCGAAGACGCGCGCCCCGCGGCGCGCCCATCCGGGCCACACCGGCCCGAGCAGACTGCGCGCCATGCGCGCCTCAGACAGCGACTGGTGGGTCGCCTCGGCCCGAAGCTCGGCGGCTCCGAGGCGCCACTGCCCGGAGCGGAAAAGTTGTCGCAGGTAGGAGGGGTAGTAATAGGGGTATCCGCCGAACAACTCATCGGCTCCCTGGCCATTGATGACCACCTTGATTCCGTGCGCCGCGACCAGTTGCATCACGTGCCACCAGCTGTACACGGCCTCACCCCACACCGGCTCCTCGAAGTGCCACACCGTCTGCCGCAATACATCGAGCGCATCCGATCCGTCGGGCTCGTGTTCGTGATGGATTACCGTGGGGTAACGCTGCAGCACGTCCTGCACGAACCGGCGCTCATCGAGCTCGGTGCCGGGATACACTACCGAGAAGGTATGCAGTGAGTAGGGAAGTTTCGGCGCGGCGATCGCGACGAGCGCACTCGAATCGATGCCACCGCTCAGGCAGGCCCCCACCGGGACATCACTGCGCAAATGCAGATCAACACTCGCATCGAGCAACCGCCGCAACGTCGCCGGGGAGTCATCTTTCGGCGCTGCCGCCATCTCGGCCGCATCGTCGAGCCACTGGGTTTCGGTGACGCTCTCGGCGCGCACGGTGAGCCGGCAGCCAGGAGGCAACTGCTTCACCTCGCGCAGGGTCGTCGCGTGCAGGTCGGTGCGCATCTGGTAAATCGCGAGTGACGCGAGGGTCGAGACATCAGGCGTGCGCAGCGGCAAGAGCGGCAGCAGCGCCTTCAGCTCGGAGCCGAACCCGAAGGTGGAGCCGACGGTCGCGTGATAGCATGGCTTGATGCCGTAGCGGTCGCGCACCAGTTCGAGTTGTTGCCGCCGGGCGTCCCACAGCGCGAAGGCCCACATCCCGCGAAACCGGTGAATCGCATCGGCACCCCAAGCATGCCACGCGTGGAGGATGACCTCAGTGTCGCTCTTGCTGCGGAAGATGTAGCCGCGCCCCTCGAGTTCCCGGCCGAGCTCGAGGTAGTTGTAGATCTCGCCGTTGAAGACGATCCGCAAGGAACCATCGGCATTGGCCATCGGCTGATGGCCGGCAGGGGAGAGATCGATGATGCTGAGGCGAAGATGGCCGAGGGCGAGTCCGCCCTCTAGCCACCGGCCGGCATCATCGGGACCGCGATGCCGGATGGCGTGACACATCCGCTCCAGCAGTGCGGGGTCGGCAGCGCGCCCATCTCGTTGCCAGAACCCCGCAATGCCACACACTAGCGGTAGACGACCGTCTTCACGCGCTTCCCGGCCGGGAGGCTCGCCCCATCAGGAACCCCGTTGATGATCGCGAGCGTCTGCGCCGAGACGGCGCCGTTGCTCTGTTGTGCCAGTGTTGCCACCGGCGTCGCGCGAGGAAGCGTCACGATCCGGAGGTACTTGCGCTGCTGGAACTGCTGGCTGGCAGACGTGGGCCCGAATGACCGGAGCACCTGAGTGATCGCACCGCCCTGCTGCCCCCAGCTCGAGGCGAGCGCGAGGCCGAGGAACTGGAAGACCTGACCGTTGTGCTGCAGGAAGAGCACGCTGCCCCGCAGTTGCTGGCCGTCCTGAGTCGCCGCGGTGAAATCCGCGGTGACGGCCGGCACGCCATTGACCGTGGTGCGCTGGGCGCCGGGTGAGGTCAGCCCCTGCTGCGCCAGAAACGCCTGCGCGGCCGCATCCACCGTGCTCTGCTGTGCCCCCGACAAGGAGACCTGCGCCGTGCCGTTGGGCTCGGCCATGGCGACCTGGGCGAGCGTGTTCGACGTCTGCCAGCCCTGCGGCACCATGAACTGGAACTTCAGGCCCGGATGCAGGAAGCGACCGTTCTCGAAATATCCCTGTTCCGGATCTTCGCCGAAGAGCAGGCCATCGATGCGGGTGAGGAACCGATCGCGATCGGAGTGCAATCGCGACGGATTGCTCACGGTGTCGGCCCACGCCTGCGTCTTCTGCACGCGCGAGCCCGGATCAGGGTGGGTCGAGAGGAAGTTCGGCATGCCATTCCCCCCGCTCACGGCGCTGAGCCGCTCGAGGGTGCGGAAGGTGTTTGGCATTTCGCGCACGTCGTACAGCTGCTTGAGCGAATACCGATGACCGAGCTGGTCGGCCTGGCTTTCGTCATTGCGCGAGAACTTGAGGAAGTAGAGTGACGCGGCAGTCCCGGCGAGCTGTCCGGCCACACCACCGGCGACCTTCGGCGCGGCGATCGCGCCGGCCATCAACCCGACCTGGGCGAGCTGCTGCTGCGAGAGCATCGCGACGGTGTGTTTGGCGGTGACGTGTCCGATCTCGTGACCCACCACGGCAGCCAGCTCGGCTTCGGAATTGAGATAGGTCAGGATGCCGCGGGTGATGAAGATGAACCCGCCAGGCGCCGCGAAGGCGTTCACCATCGGGTCATCGATGACGTGGAACTCCCACGGCAGCGCGGGTCGTTCGGACGCCGCGGCCATCTGCTTGCCGATGCCGGCGACGTACTGCTCCAGCGTCGCGTCGGCGATGAAACCACTCTCCTGTCGGGCACGAGTCACTTCGGCGCGCCCCATCTCGATCTCCTGTGCTTCGGAGACGAGGGAGAGCTGACTCTTGCCTGTGACGGGGTTGGTAGCGCACGCGGCGACGAGGAGGACGGAACCCACGATGAAGTTTCGCATTGGCCTGTGGGTGAGAGATGAGCGTATCATAGTGATCCAGATGACGAACTCGCCAGAGCAACCGACACGCAGCGCGTGGACCGGATGGACCCCGGCGGCGGGCCTCCCCCTCCCCGGGAGCCCCCCTCCTGCCGATCACCGCATCGCCTTCGTGCTGCGGCTGGGCCATTCCCTGCATACCGCCGGCTATGCCGCTCACCGGCTCGAGGAGGCCCTCGAGCTCGCTAGCGACCAGCTGGGGCTGCGCGGCCAGTTCTTCTCGACGCCGACGTCGATCATGGCATCGTTCGGGCCCCAGGACGACCAGCGGACCTTCCTGATCCGGGTCGAGCCGGGCGAATCGAACCTCGGCCAGCTCGCGCAGGCGGATGAGGTCACCCGCGAGGTCCTCAACGGCGTACTCACTCCGCTCGAGGGAGCGACGCGGCTCGAACAGCTCGAAACCGTGCCGCCGCGCTACCCGACCTGGCTCAGCACGACTGCCTTCGCCGTCATCTCCGGCAGTTCGGCACGCTTTCTTGGCGGTGGCTGGCACGAGATGCTGGCCGGGCTCGCGATCGGACTGGTGATCGGGCTCCTTGCGATCCTTGCGGGTCGCGTGAGCAGTCTTGGTCGGGTCTTCGAGCCGATCGCTGCGCTCGCCGCTTCGTTCCTCGCCGCGTCACTGGCCGCCGCAGGGCTGCCGATGTCGGTCTTCCTCGCCACACTGGCTGGTGTGATCGTCCTGATTCCAGGGCTGATGCTGACCACCGCGATGACGGAACTCTCGACCCGCCACCTCGCCTCGGGGACGGCTCGCTTCATGGGAGCGCTGGTCCTGCTGATGGGGATCGCCTTCGGTATCGCGCTGGGTACCCGGATCGCGACCCTCGCCTTCGGCACGATTCCGTCGGCCGCCATTGAGCCTCTCCCCGACTGGACCCTCTACCTCTCGCTGCTGATCTCACCGCTCGCCTTCGTGGTGTTGCTCAAGGCAGAGCTGCGCGACGCGGGATGGATCGTGCTGGCGGGAGTACTCTCGTTTGCGGGGGCGTTCTACGGTCAGCGGACGCTAGGCCCCGAACTCGGCGCCTTTGGCGGCGCACTGGTGGCGGGCTTCTTCAGCAACTGGTATGCGCGAGTCACTGATCGACCGGCACAGATCACCATGGTCCCCGGGCTCCTGCTCCTGGTGCCCGGAAGCGTCGGCCTCCGGGCACTGACGTCGTTTGTTGACAGCAAGACGACGTCAGGGGTCGATGGTGCCTTTCGGATGGTGCTCATCGCCGTCTCGCTAGTGGCGGGCACCCTCATTGCCAACATCGTCTCGCCCCGCCGGAAGCTGATGACGTGAACAGAGAGACTAGAGACTAGCGACTAGAGACTAGAGAATTGAACCTGTCATCCTGAGCGTAGCGACCGAAGGTCGCGAAGTCGAAGGAGCTGCCCTCAGAATGACACCGATTTCTCTAGTCTCTAATCTCTAGTCTCTAGTCTCTAGTCTCTACCACCCGCTATTGAACCCCCGCATCAACACCGTCTGTCCGGGCACCGGCACCGGCGGCGTCGCCAAGGTGCCAAGTGACGCGAGTGGTGGACGGATGCTCTGCGGCGTCTGCAGCAACTTCTCCCAGGTGATGACCTGTCCGGTGTAGGCGGCCTCGCGGCCCATGATCGCCGTCAGCGTGCTCTCGGCGATGCGGCGCGCCTCGTTGAGCGGCTTGCCGGAGCGGATGCTGGCGACGAGGTCGCGGTGCTCCTCGACATAGGGGAGGATGTTGCCGGCGGTACTCCACTTCCACGCCTTCTTTCCTTCGATCCGATCGTAGCCGTTGGAGGTTCCCTTGCTGCCGACGAAGCGCTCGCCGACATTCGATGCGGTGCCGTCCTGCTGCCGGCACATCGAGTTGATGCGCACACCACCAGGGTATTCGTACTCGATCGCGAAGTGGTCGAAGATGTGGCCGTAGTCCGGTGAGGTGCGGGCCTGGCGACCCCCGACACCCATCGCCCGCACCGGCACCGCGCCCATCACCCAGTTGGCCACATCGAGATTGTGCACGTGCTGTTCGACGATGTGATCGCCGCTGAGCCAGGTGAAGTAGAGCCAGTTGCGCAGCTGCCACTCGGCGTCGCTCCACTCCGGCTTGCGCGGAAAATTCCAGAGCCCGCCCTGATTCCAGTACACCGAGCCGGCAATGAGGTCGCCGATCTGGCCATCGTGAATCCGGCTGATGGTTTCGATGTAGCGCGGATCGTGACGACGCTGGGTGCCGCACACCACGGCGAGCCCCTTCGCCCTGGCGGCCTCGCCCGAGGCAATCACGGAGAGGGCGCCGACGACATCGACCGCCACCGGCTTCTCCATGAAGACGTGCTTCCCGGCCGCGACGGCCGCCGCGAGATGGTCGGCGCGAAAGGCGGGCGGTGTCGCGAGGATCACGAGGTCGATGTCGCTCGCCAGGACCTGACGGAACGCATCAAGCCCGGTGAACGAGTGCTCGGGAGTCACCCGGTACTTCGCCGCAAATCCGGCATCGGTGGTTGCGATCTTCGCGAACTGTTCGCGCGCACTCGCGAGGTGATCGGGGAAGAGGTCGCCCATCGCGACCAGCGAGACGTTTTCACTGGCCATCAGCGCGTCACGCACCGCGCCGGTACCGCGACCACCACAGCCGATCACCCCGATGCGAATCGGGTCGGCGTCGGGCCGGCCCACACCGAAGGCGCGACGCGGAAGTCTGAGCGCTGCCGCGGCAGCGCCAGTGACCTGCACAAACGTTCGACGATCTACACTCACGGGACCCTCACGAGGCGAATACCGGTAAAGGGGGCATCGGACAACCACCAGCGACTCTTGGGAATCTGCGGATCAGTCTGGTTCCAGGTCGGATCCTGCCGGACACTCGATGCGGTCGTGATCTGCGCGGCCGGATCACGATAGCTGCCGCCGCGCACCGCAAAACTGCTGTCGGCCGTGGTGACCCACTCTGCCACATTACCGAAGAGATCCTCCACACCGATCCGGTCATTGAGCTTCTGCCCGACGGCGTGCGTCTGTCCCTCGGCATTCTCGCGGGTCCACGCAGTGGCATCGAGCCGCTGCTTGCTCAGCGGCGCCGTGCCGAAGGCGAGCTCTGCCGCGTGGGTCCACTCGGCGTCGGTCGCGATGCGATAGGTGTGGCCGGTCTTCTGCGAAATCCAGCGCGCAAAGGCCTCGGCTGCCGTTGCCGTCATCCCGATTGCGGGGAAGCCGGCGTGGCCGTAGCCCTTGTCGGGAGCGCCATAGGGGCGCGAGGGCCGCGCAGAGATGTCAATCTTGGGCCGCTCCTCGCGCGCGACATCGAGCCGGAAGGCGAAGATGTCGTAGATGTCCCAGGTGATCTCGGTCTTGGCCATCCAGAATGCCGGGACGTTGATCTTCACTGGCCCCGTGGCCGTGTTCATCGTGATCGTGCCGGCCGGCACGGGCAGCATGACAAACGACAGCAAGGCGCCGGGAATCGTGTCCGTGTACGGCACGAAGCGCTCAGCGCCCTGTGCCGACGCGGTCCTAGCGATCGCGACCAGGAGGCTCGTCACCAGCAGGGCGCGCGTGTGTCGGGATACTTTCATGGGATATGCGATCGGGACGATGGAAGGTTCGACGCATCGTGGCCACCGCCGCGATGTTCCTCAAGTTGCACCCACTCCCTGCAATTGCACAGGGGCCACGGCAGGAGTATCGGCAACTGCACCTCGGCGTCGAGGTCCGGTTAGTGCTGGCCACTGCCGACCGCCCCAATGCCGACGCCGCCGCACGGGACGCCTACGCAACGATCGCCGCGCTGGAGCAGATCCTCTCCGACTGGCGCCCCACCAGCGAGGTCTGCCGACTCGCTGCACGTCACGGCGTCTGGCTGCCGGTGAGCGGCCCGCTCTATCAGGTCACGGCGCGCTCCCTCGCCGTGGCGAGGGCAAGTGGCGGAGCCTTCGACCCGACCGTCGGACCGCTGGTGGCGCTGTGGCGCGAAGCGCGCGCTCGCGGTGCCGTCCCCGACGACCGTGCCATCGCGCGGGCGCGAGCTTCCGTGGGATGGCGGCGAGTCCATCTTGACCCTCACCGACAGGCCATCAAGCTCGACCGGCCCGGAATGGACCTCGACTTCGGTGGCATCGCCAAGGGATTCATCCTCGACAGTGCCCGCACGGTGCTGCGCCACCTCGGGTTCGCCAGCGTGATGCTCGATGCGGGGGGTGACGTTGTCCTCGGCGACGCCCCACCGGGTGAGTCGGGGTGGCGCGTTGCAGTATCGACGCCCCGAGGGGACAGCACGATCGTGCTGGCAGGTGTTGCCGTCGGCACCTCGGGCCCGAGCGCGCAACACCTCGATGTCGGGGGAGTGCGCTACTCGCACGTTATCGATCCGCGAACTGGTCGCGCGCTCACCGCGCCCACCCAGGCCACGGTGATTCATCGATTCGGCGTGATGTCTGACGCGCTCTCCACCATGATCACTGTGCTCGGGGCCAAGCGTGGCAGCAACGTGGCACGGGCGCTTGGCGCGATCGAGCTCTTCGTCAGCGACTCACCGATGCCGTGACTACATCCGCCCTTCGACGATGGTGGCGAGTTCCCCCACCGCAACGAAGGGGAGCCCGGGAGACGCGTCGAGCCCCACGAGCAGGACCGGCAATCCTGAATCCATCAGGACCCAGCCGTTATTGGTCCAACGGAACGCCTCACCGTGCGCTCCCACGATGTAGGTGTGCTCCGCCACTCCGCGCACCGCACGCACTGCGTCCACGAAGGGGGGTGGCAGCACCAGCCACTCGTTGCCAGTCCAGTGCAATACCGTGCCATCTTCGCCGACAATCCAGACATCGCGCGACGAGCGACTCCACACGCCGCGAAGGAGGGCGTTGCTCGGCACCGTGACGCGCTGCCAGCGTCCTCCATCGAAGTGCAAAGCCGTGCCACTGTCGCCGACGGCCCAGACGTCGTTCCAGCTGGTACCCCAGACGTGCCGAAGGAAGTTCGTGGTCGGGGTACCGAGCTTCCGCCACGCGCCGCCTTCATATGCCAGCGCGGTGCCTTCGGCACCTACGATCATCGCGCGACCATCGGGAGCCCACCACACCGAACGAAGCAGCCCGGAATAGGGCGACGCTTCGCGTTGCCAGTTGAGCCCATCGAACCGCAAGATGGTACCGCTATCTCCCACGACGAGACGCGCACTCGAGGAAGGTCCCGCGATGCCATAGAGCGATGCCGTGGTCGGCAACGACGCTGCTTCCCAGATACCGGCACTGTTGCGGGCGTAGGCGAGACCACCTTGCCCCACGGCGAGCGCGCGACCATCCGCCGGCGCGTGAACCGCGTAGAGCACGCCACCTTCGAGTGTCGGCCGCCAGCCCGCGCGATCATCGAGCACCGTGCCGAACCATCCCGCAGCGAAGCGCCGGCCACCCGCGCCGGTGATCGCTCGCAGGTTTTCACGCGGCGATGCCGTGGGAACGATGCTCCAGGTCACTCCGTCGCCCGACAGCAATCGCCCGCCGTCACCAGCAGCGTAGAAGCGGCCCGCTCCATCACTCCACACGGCGAAGAGTGTCAGGCCGGTGGGTGACGGCACCTTTCGCCAGATATTGTTCTCGCGCACCACGATGGTCCCGGCTCGCCCCACTGCCACGATTCGTCCGGCGCCGTCGCCGGCGACCGCAAAGAGTCCCTCGGTCGTAGGTGAAGCCACCGCACGCCACGACCCTGTGGTGCAGCATTCGAGAATGACACCGCCCTGGCCAACGGCCACGAGAGCATCTTCGCTGGTGCCCCAGATCCCCCAGATCTCGGCGGGTAGCGGCGTCGGCATCAGCGCCCAGCGTCCATTCGTCCGGCGCATGATGGCGCCGCCATTCCCGACGGCCCAGACGCGATCGCGATCGAGTCCCCAGACATCGAGCCAGGTTACCCCCGGCAGCAAGGGCTCGCCTTCCCAGGCGGTGCCAACTCGATGAAAGAGGTTGCCCGCACTCCCGACGGCGAGCAGGTCGGTGGTGTCGGCGCCCCAGATTCCGGTAATCGTTTCGCCGGTCTCGATCGATTCCGAACGCCAGGAAGTGCCATCCCACGACAGGATCACACCGGCCTGTCCGCCGACCCAGAGACGTGTCGCCGACGCGGCCCACGCTGCAAGCAGCGAGACGTTCGTCGGGCCGTTGCGGATGGCGGCGATTTCAGTGACCGGGGTGGTAGCTGGAGGCGTCGGTGCAACTGCGTCACTGCTGCAGGCCGCCAGAAGCGCGAGGGCGGCAAGGAGGGGGGTACCCGGCTTCACTCTCCAGCTGCCTCCGCTCGACCGAGCAACGCGAGGATGTGCGCCCGCTGGAATGCATAGAGGAGCGCACCGAAGGCGGTGGCCGCGAGTGTGACGACGAGGGCCGCGACGTCACGTGGCGCCTCGTTGAACCGCGTCAGCACAGCGAAGAGGAGGGCGGCGACCAGCATCGGTGCGAGCATCGTGCGCGGCAGCAGTTCTTCACGACGACCACGCCATTCGGCGACGAGATACCCCAGCAGTGTGAAGCCGGCGCCGCGCTCGAGCCAGCGGAGGATGGTGACGCGGGCGATCTCGCCACTCCCGGCGTGATAGAGCTCACCACCACTCCGCGCGAGTGCCGTCAGGTAGAGCACGACGAGCGGCAGCAACAGCCGGACGACCTGGGGCTCAAGTCGACGATCGTGTCGTACGGCGCCGCGCCAAAGGAGCCGTGCCGCGAAGGTGACCAGCACCACCAGTAGCGCGCCGGTCAGGACGGCGGTGGGAGCTGCACGCATTGCTGGAATCGCCCCGAGCAGGTACCAGAAGATCGCCGCGACGCCGAGCCCGGCAGAGAACACGTGCTCGCGTCCTTCGAGCTCCGCCTGACCGGTGCTATCACTCGCCGCGACCGCCGCGAGGGCGAGTGCACCAGCACTCACCAGCGGCACCAGCGCCCAGAGCCGGTCCGGTGAGCCACCGGTGGCCAGCCCGTCGAGCCACATCAGCGGAACCAGCAGGTAGACAAACCCCATCAGCGGCAGGTCGAGCAGCAGCCGCCCGATCAGCGTGCGCCCCTCGCCGAGTCTGCGACCCACCAGGTCGGAGAGGAAAGCACCGCTCCAGGCACCGAGCCCGTTGGCGGCCAGGTCACTTGCGGTCGAGTAACGCGGCGCCAGGAAGAGCTGCGCCGTTTCAATCGAGCCGCTCAGCAACAACCCCGCGAGCAGCACCACGATGGTGCTCCCGCGCGAGAGGGCCGGAATGCGCCGGGCAATGAAGCCGAACGGCAGGAAGAGGACGATGTTCAGCAGCAGATCGCTCAGCCAGCCGGTATCCAGCACCATCCACGAGGCGTGGAAGACCGCCGGAACCTGGAACTGGAACGGCGCGAGCGTGATGGCGCCGACGACCAGCGCGAGGTAGCCGGTGAGGAGGAGGCCCAGACGGCGGCCGGTGCGGAAGGCGAGGAGGTCGGTGATCCGGGAAAGCTACGAGGAAATCGGCCGGTCCGGGCGCAGGAGGACTCCCGCACGGTCAGCCACTGGACAGCAAGATACCTTGACGATATGATTGTGATATCACTTCTACTGGAAGGGTTCCATGGTACGTGAAATCGAACGGAATGCGGTCAACGGTCTGGTGGTGCAGGTCGCCCTCCTCGCCGGGTATGCCGCCGTTGGCTACACCTTCTTCACCGGGGCCGAGAGCCAGAATCCCGCCATCATCATTCCCGCGATGATCGCCTTCGTGCTGCTGATGATCATCCAGGGCGGCATCTTCTCGGTGCAGCCGAATCAGGCACGAGTGCTGACGCTGTTCGGCACCTATGTCGGGTCGGTGAAGACGTCGGGCCTCTGGTGGGCCAACCCCTTCTACAAGAAGCAGGCGATCTCGCTCCGGGTCCGGAACTTCGAGACCGCCAAGCTCAAGGTGAACGACAACGGTTCCAACCCGATCGAGATCGGGGCGATTGTCGTGTGGCAGGTCGTCGATTCGGCCGAGGCGCTGTTCGAGGTCGACAACTACGAGGACTACGTCCGGGTCCAGAGCGAGTCGGCCGTGCGATCACTCGCGACGCAATACCCGTATGACTCCAACAGCGACGAAGTCCGGTCGCTGAGTCACAATGCCGCCGACATCTCCGACCAACTCGCCAGCGAAGTCCAGGCGCGGTTGTCGAAGGCCGGGATGAAAGTGCTCGAGGCGCGGCTGGCGCACCTGGCGTATGCGCCGGAAATCGCCAACGCGATGCTTCGACGTCAGCAGGCGAGTGCCATCATTGCGGCGCGGACGTTGATCGTCGAAGGTGCCGTATCGATGGTCGACATGGCGCTCAAGCTGATTGACGAGAAGGGGATGGTGAAGCTGGACGAGGAGCGCAAGGCGGCGATGGTGTCGAACCTGCTGGTCACGCTCTGCGCCGAACAGCCGATGCAGCCGGTGGTGAACACCGGTTCGCTCTACACCTGAGTCTGATGTGAGCGAGCGCAAGTCGCTTCTCCTCCGCCTCGACCCAGGGCTTCACACCGCGATGCAGCGGTGGGCGGCGGACGACTTGCGCTCGCTCAATGCCCAGATCGAATTCCTGCTTCGGCGAGCGCTGCGCGAGTCCGGGCGCAGCGCTGCCGAAAGCGATCGAGGAGAGCCCGATATCAGCTCGGCGGAATCTCCTTGAGCCACTGCTTCACGCCACCATGACTCGAGCAGCTGCCGCTACGGTGCTGGCTCTGCGAATAGGTCCCATCGTTGCAGAGGGCGCTGGCGCCAGCCGGTGATCCGGGAATTGCCCGGGTCGGCACCTGGGGCGCGGCCGTTGGCGCGGCGCGGGACGATGGCGTCGCCCGCGGCGGAGCCGGGGTCGGCGCCGGCGCTGCAGTGGCCGCACCGAACCATTCCTTCACACCACCATGATTCGAGCACGCGCCGCTCTTGCTCTTCGCGGCCGTGGTCGTGCCGTCCGCGCAGCGGCCAGTCGCGTTCGCCGCAGCGGTCGTCGGTGCCATTCTCGCCGCCGGGGTTGCAGGCGCCGAACTGCGAGGCGATGGTGTCGCCTTGGGTGGCGTCGCCGCCGCAGTAGCCGCGGGACCGTACCACTCTTTCACACCACCATGATTCGAGCAGGCGCCGCTCTTGCTCTTGGCGCTGGTGCTGGTGCCGTCACCGCACTTGCCGGTGGCACCGGCAGTCGCCTGAGCGGCAAGGGGTGCTGCGGCGAGAAAGAGGCCGAGCACAAGGGCGGACATTCGGGAATGCGACACGGGATTCTCCAGGGCGAGGAAACGGGGCGGAGCGTCGCGGGGGACGAACCTCCGCCCTAAGGACGTACACCCCGAAAGGCGAACCCGTCAATGGCGGCGGGTTACTTTCCGACGCCAACCTCGACACGAGCAAACCATGAAAACCGACGCCCGGCGCCTGGAGCGCCTGCGGGTCGACATCTTTGCCCAACCCGACGACCTCGCTCGCGCGGTGGCAGAGCGGATCGCCGCCCTTATCCGCGAGCGAACCGCCTCCGGGCTCCCCTGCGTCCTCGGCCTTGCCACCGGCTCCACCCCCGTCGGGGTGTACCACGAACTGGTCCGGATGCACCGCGATGAAGGGCTGTCGTTTCGGGGTGTGACGACCTTCAACCTCGACGAATACTGGCCGATGTCGCCAGACTCGATTCACAGCTACCACCGTTTCATGCGCGAGCATCTCTTCGACCTGGTCGATCTCGACCCGGCCCGCACCCACCTTCCGCCGGGCGAAGGGTCGCGTGATCAGGTGGCCGATGCCTGCGCCGCCTACGAGACTGCGATTCGGGCCGCCGGCGGCATTGATCTCCAGCTGCTCGGCATCGGCAAGACCGGCCATATCGGCTTCAACGAACCGGGCTCGGGCGCCGACTCGCGCACTCGGCTCATCACGCTCGACACGCTCACCCGTCGCGACGCCGCCGCCGATTTCTTCGGGGAGCAGAACGTGCCGCGCGAGGCGATCACGATGGGTGTCGCCTCCATTCTCGAGGCGCGCGAGATCTGCCTCCTCGCGACCGGCGAGCACAAGGCAACCATTCTGCGCCGCGCCATCGAGGGTGAGATCGACCATCAGGTGGCGGCGACCTTCCTGCAACGGCACCAGAGCGTCACGGTCTACTGCGACAGTGCGGCCGCCGCCGAACTGACTCGCATCGCGACGCCGTGGCTTGTGGACGAAGTGGCCTGGACCACCGAGCTTGCGATTCGCGCCGTGACATGGCTTTCGCGCAGCGTGGGCCGCGCGATCCTCAAGCTCACCGAGAGCGACTACATCGAGCACCACCTCGCATCGCTTCTGTCGCTCTACGGCGCACCGGGCGTGGTGAACGGACTGGTCTTCAACGCCCTCGGCGCGAAGATCCGTGGCCGATCGAAGCTTCCGCGTCAGCAGAAGGTGATCTGTTTCTCACCGCACCCCGACGATGACGTCATCTCCGCCGGCGGCATCCTGCGCAAGCTCACCCTCAATGAGAACCACATCGTCGTTGCCTACATGACGAGCGGCAATATTGCCGTCTTCGATCACGACGTGCTCCGCTATGTCGATGTGCTCGAGCGCCTCGCGGCGGACGAACATCTTGGTCGTCGCAATGTCGATACGCTGGCAGCGCGAGTCCGGAAATTCCTCGCCGCCAAGGCGCCAGGAGAAGTCGATATCCCCGAAGTGCTCGACCTCAAGCGGATCATTCGCGAGGCCGAGGCCGTGAGTGGCATCGAGACGATCGGGCTGCATCGCGAGAACGCCCGTTTCCTCAACCTGCCGTTCTATCGCACCGGCAAGGTGAAGAAGGACCCGGTCGGTCCGGCGGATGTCGCGGTGGTGCGCGCCCTGCTCGAGTCGGAGCGTCCCGACCTGCTGCTCGTGGCAGGCGATCTCTCCGACCCGCACGGCACCCATCGCCTCTGCAAGGACGCCATCGACCTCGCCCTCGCGGAACTCTATCCTGGTGCGGTCGGTCGACCCGACGTCTGGCTCTATCGCGGCGCGTGGCAGGAATGGCCGATCACCGAAGCCACATGGCTGGTGCCGCTGGCACAGGAAGAATTGCGCCTCAAGATCCAGGCGATCTTCAAGCATCAGACCCAGAAGGACTCGGCACCATTTCCTGGTGCCGATGAGCGGGAATTCTGGCAGCGCGTGGAGAGTCGCAACAAGGAAACCGCGGCGATCGTCGATCGACTCGGCCTGGCCGAGTACTTCGCGATGGAGGCCTACGTCGTCGCCTGAGCGGGGAGCAGGTGCAGCTGTTCGAGCAGTGCTGGCAGGTCGGCGATGCTGGCGATGAGCTGGTCGTGTGGCTGTGCCTCGAGCACCTCACGCGCGTGTCCGCCGCTGAGGACGCCGACCACCAGACCACATCGCGCCATCGTCCCTTCCTGCAGATCGGCGGCAGTGTCGCCGACCTTCGCGACAGCGGCTGCAGGAAGATCACCGGCCCCCTTCCGCAGCAATTCGATCGCATCCGGCCAGGGTCGCGCGCGTTTCACCTCATCACTTGCAACGGTGGTATTTACCGGTGAATCGGGTCCGACCCACCCCATCCGCGCGAGCACGACGTCGAGCACATCGCGGGTGAAACCAGTGGCGATCGCGACCCGGATCCCGGCGGCACGCAATGCCCGGAAGGTGTCGGTGGCGCCAGTCACTTCGCGAACGGCGGGATCATCGCGATACCAGCGTCGCATCCGCGCCGCGAAGTCGGCGTGCAATGATTCGACCCGGTCGAGAAGTTCATCGCGACCGTGGCCCTCGAGCAGGGTCCGGATGGCCGTGCGCTTGGGAAGCCCAGCCACGCCCTCGAGTGCGCCCTCGCGCAGTTCCAGACCCGCGCCAGCGAGGACCTCTCGCAAGTTCCGCCGGACGACCCCGCCACCATCATGCACCGTCGTCCCGGACAGGTCGAAGACTACCAGCCGAATTGTCACGCAGGCTCCCTGTTCTGGCGCATTGGCGCTCCTCTGGCGGACACGATAGCTTCCCCGGCAGCAGCGGATCAACTTACCCCGAAGCAGGAAGGCGGTGGGAGATGAGCGAAGTTCTCGGAACGGTGATGGCTGAGCTCGATCGTCCTGGCGCGCTCGCGAGCATCGCCGCCAAGCTCGGAGTCGATGAGACCCAGGCTCGGCAGGCCGTGGAGAGTGCCCTTCCCGTGCTCCTGGGCGGTCTCGCTCGCAACGCGCAGAATGGCGAAGGTGCATCCTCGCTGCTCGCCGCACTCGACAAGGACCACGACGGTTCGGTACTCGACGACATCGGCGACCTGCTCAGCTCGGGCGGCGGAGCCGCTGGGAGCGGGATTCTCGGCCACATCTTCGGCGACCGTCAGGGACAGGTGCAGGATGGGCTCGGCCAGGCGACTGGAATCGGCGGTCAGGGGATGGGCCAGCTACTCTCCATGCTCGCGCCGCTGGTGATGGGCGCGCTCGGCCGCGTCAAGAATCAGGGCGGGCTCGATGCCGACGGCCTCCAGCAAACCCTCAACCGCGAAGGGGCGGCGATCACCGCGAACGCGCCCGGGCTGATGCAGGGGATGATGCGACTGCTCGATCGGAACCAGGATGGCTCGGCCCTCGACGACATCGCCGGCATGGTCGGCGGACTCTTTCGCAAACCCTCTTGACCCACTGACCTCAGGAATTCGACTTCCCATGCACACGCGCTCACGTCTCTTCTCACTGGCACTCCTCGCCGCGCTCGCCGCCTGCGGCAAGACGGATTCTCCCGAAGCTGCTGCCGACAGCCTGCTCGCGGCCGCCCCGGTGGTCCCCAAGACTCCGCATGTGGTGGGCTTCGACATCGGCCGGCAGATCGATTCGACCGGCCGGCTCACCGGCGGCACCACCGACAAATTCGCAGCGGGCGACACGATCGTCGTTTCGATTCGTGCGCAGTTCACCAAGGATGGCGATGAGGTGAGTGGCCGCCTGCGGAAAGGCACGCAGATGATCGACTCGCTCGGCGTCAAGCTGACCGCCCCCGATTCGACCGGCTTCTCGATCGTCTCGCTACGGTTCGCGCAGGCCAGGGCGTGGGCGCCCGGCCTCTATCAGGTCGAGACGTTCCTCGGCTCCGCTTCCCAGGGCATCAAGGAGATCACGGTACACTAGCACGCGAGTGACGATGGACCCAGCGGTGGAGGAGCCCCTCCACCGCACCGCCCAGCACCAGGATCCCCAGCGCAAAGGCGACGCCCACCATCGCCAGCCGCCACTGCCCCAGCCCGCACGCTAGCCCCAGCACCGCCGTCACCCAGATCGACGCCGCGGTGGTCAGACCAGTGATCGCCCCCTCGTCATCCCGACGGAGAATGACGCCGGCGCCGAGAAAGCCGATTCCCGTCATCACGCCCTGCGCGATGCGTGAGACCGCGTCGGGTCCTCCTCCGCCAAGCTCCACGCTCGCAATCGCGGCGACCGAAGCCCCGAGCCCCACGAGCGCGAGGGTCCGCAGGCCAGCGGGTTTGTGCTTGAGCTCGCGATTGAGTCCGAGCAGTGAACCTACCAGGGCCGCAGCACCCAGCCGCAACGCGATATCATCTCCCGGCATTGGCACCGGCGAATTACCGGTCAATGCCGCGATGTACTCCGGTGACCAGCTGCGCCTTGAGGGCGCCCGAAGGACATTTCGCCACTGCGGCAAGCACTGCCGCAGGATCTGCGAGTTCGGGTCGCACCCAGCGTGGCCGGGTCACATCGAACACCGGTGGCAGCGTCCGCAGGCACACGCCGGAATGTTGACAGATATTCGGGTCGAAGGTGACCCGGATATTCGGCGTTTCGTATACCTGAAGGGGTTTTTCAATCATTCGGCTCGACTCCACGTGCAGGGGCGGGTCGCTGGGGCTGCCCCACAAGAATCCCCACCCCCGCCCGCCACGGCAAGGCCGGAGATTCGATGTCCAACTGTCGGTGGCGTCGTCCCGACCGCCCCGGTACACTGCATCCATGACCACCGCGATCTCGCTGCCACCCCGCAAGACCCTGCTCCGCGCCGTCACCGAGCGTGACCCTGCCTGGGACGGCCTCTTCGTCTTCGCCGTGAGCACCACGGGGATCGCTTGCCGACCGGTCTGTCCGTCACGGCGTGCGAAGCCGGAGCACGTGGAATTCTTTGCGTCACTCGACCAGGCCTGCGCGGCCGGGTTCCGGCCGTGCCTGCGGTGCCGACCAGAGCTCGGCGCGGCCGAACCGGAATGGATGCCCCGCCTCACCGAACTGATGGCCGCGAGTCGCGACGACCGGATCACGGATGCCGATCTCACCAGCGCTGGGCTCGATCCGGTTCGCATTCGACGACACTTCCGCCGTCATCACGGCATCACCTTTCACGCCTGGGCACGGGGACAGAAAGTGGCCAACGCGCAACGACGCCTGAAGCAGGGAGACTCGCTCGATCGCGTCATCATCGAGTCGGGGTACGAATCACATAGCGGCTTCCGCGAAGCCTTCGGTCGCCTCGTGGGTGCCCCCCCAGGCCGCGCACGCGGCGGTGAACCGGTGGTGGCGGTCTCGTTCCAGTCGCCGCTCGGCTCGCTCGTCGCGGCTGCCGTCGACGATGGAGTCTGCCTGCTGGAGTTCGGCGACATCGACCGGCTCGAGCAGCAGGCGCCGCGCCTTCGCAAATGGTTCAACGGGCCGATTGTCGCGGGGCATCACCCGCATCTCGAACAGCTGCAACGCGAACTCGAGGAATACTTCGCCGGCTCCCGCCAGGAGTTCTCGGTGCCGCTCGTGGTGCGCGGCGCGCCCTTCGAACTCGGCGTCTGGGCACAGCTGCAGCAAATCCCCTATGGCGAGACCCGCTCCTACGCCGATATCGCGCGCGCGGTCGACAACCCCAAGGCGGTGCGCGCTGTGGGGAGCGCCAATGGTCGCAATCGGCTGGCGATCGTGATTCCCTGTCATCGCGTCGTCAACGCCGACGGACGCCTCGGCGGCTACGGTGGCGGGCTGTGGCGGAAGGTGCGGCTGCTGGAGATTGAAGGGGTGAGGCCGAAGGGATGACAGACAGATGACGGATGACGGATGACAGATGCAGGTAGTGGATGGTCGGCGGACCTTCATCCTGTGCAGAGGCGGAACGTCAGCCACGCCAATCCATCATCTGTCATCTGTCATCTGTCATCTGTCATCTGTCATCTTCTATCGAAGTATCAACTTCACACCAGCCACCACCAGCACCGTCGCCAGCGTCCCGCGCAACGCTGCGCCACCGAGTCTCCGACTGCCGAGTTGCGAGCCGATGATACCGCCGAGTACGGCAGCGATGGCCCACAGCACGATCGGGGTCGGCAACGCATCGAGGTGCGCGCCCTGCCCGAGCAACCCCGCCGCCGAATTCACCAGGATGAACGCGGCCGAGGTCGCTGCAGTTGTGCGGAGGTCGGCCCATCCTGCCATCAGCAGAAGTGGTGATAGAAAAATCCCGCCTCCGACGCCTGTAAGCCCCGAGAGCAAACCGAGGAAGCATCCCGCCACAAAGGCGAGCGGTCGTGGCGCCTCGCGCCGGACGGTGTCGTCCGCGCGCAACGTAATCACGAAGCGCAGTGCCGAGAGAAGCAGCACCACGCCGACAATGACGCGGTACCAGTTGCCGGGGAGAGCGAGTCGGCCGCCGAGATACGCCGCCGGGACCGAGCCGAGGGCGAAGGGCCAGAAGAGGGACCAGCGGAAATAGCCGGCGCGGGCGAACTGCACCGTGCCGATCGCGGCCACGAGCAGGTTCAGCACCAGCGCCGCCGGGCGCATGCTCGACGGCGCGGTACCGAGAAAAGCCATCACCGCCAGGTAGCCTGAGGCACCGGCGTGACCCACCGCGCTGTAGAGCAGCGCGGCGATGAAGATCAGCGCGGCGCCGATGCTGCCGGCTTCCCGCCGGAATGCCACTCGGGCCGGGGACCATCGGCCAGATGACGCACGGCTTCCGCCGCCGCGCGCGTCACTGCCGTCATGTGAGCAAAATCCACCTTGTCGACGTCATCGCCGGCGTGATGGTAGTCGGTGTGCAGGTTGAACGTCGAGAGTGTGTGCGCCACGATCCCGCGGACCGCGAAGCCGTAGTTGTCACTGCGCTGGAAGAAGTTCTGCGACGGCCGTGGGTCGGGCACGATGGCAATGCCATACTGCTTGAGCATGTCGCCCATCGTCGATCGCTCGTAGCCGGTGAGCCACGCCTTGCCTGGGCCGCCTGCGAGCGAATCGGGACGGCCGATCATCTCGACCTCGAGTCCGGCCACGATCCGCTCGAGCGGGATCGTCGGATGGGCAAGGAAGTAGCGCGTGCCGACCAGCCCCATCTCCTCACCGGTCATGTTCGCGAAGACCACGGTGCGCTTCGGCTTCGGCCCGGCCAGCAGGTGCCGCGCGACTTCCAGCACTGCCACGGTGCCCGAGGCATCATCATCGGCACCGTTGTAGATCGAGTCGCCATTTTCCGGCCGACCAATGCCGAGGTGATCGTAGTGCGACAGCACGATGATCACTTCGTTTTTGAGGACCGGGTCGCTTCCCGGGATCATCCCGATCACGTTGCGCGTGACCCGACGGCGATCGGCAGGCACGGTGTCGACGTCCTTGAACGTGGGCAGGGCCGCGATCCGCTGTGGCACCTGTTGCGTGACCGGCGCGGCGCCCGGCGTCGGCTTGCAGCTGCGTGCCTTGCTGATCGAGTCGACAATGCAAGTCTGCGGCACCGTCTGCCGCGTGGTCGCCGGCCGGAGGTAGACCGGCACCAGCTGCGAGTAGCTCTTGTCATCGCCGCCCGGCTTGAGCCCGATCCGCTTCATCTCGGCTATCAGGAAGCGCGCGGCGCGCTCACCGCCCGGCGTGCCGGTCCCGCGCCCTTCCATCGAGTCGTGCGCGAGGGTGCGCAGCAGCCGCTCGACATTGGCGCGGTCGGGGTCGGTACCGGGAGCGGCACTGCGCGCGCCGGACCCGGCACACGCCGCAAGGAGCACCATCGCAATCAGGGTAGCGCGAGTAGTCACGAACAACTCCTGGAGGGAAGAACGGAAGCTCAGCGAACCACGGCGATCGCCGTTATCTCGATGCGACAGCCCGGCTTGAGATTGGCGGCACCGACAATGGCACGCGCAGGACGATGATTGCCGAAACGGCTCACGCAGACCGCGTTCACCGGCGCCCAGTCATCACGAGTCAGCACGAAGATGGTGAGCGAGAGCACCTGATCGAGCCCACTCCCGGCCGCCTGCAGAATCGCGGCAATATTGTCGAGCGTCCGCTCGGCCTGCAGCGTGATGTCGTCGGAGACGACCTGGCCCGTTGCGGGATCGAGCGGAAGTTGCCCCGAGACATAGGCCAGTCCGTTGTGTACCACGGCCTGACTGTAGTGCCCGCCGGCACGCGGTGCATTGTCGCTATTGATGAATTGCATCGTCACGGCTTCGATACTCCCGAGCGCTTGAGGATGGCACGGACCGAATCGATCGGCAGGGCGGTGATGGTACCGCCGCGCGCGCTGACCGACGTCGCCTGCAACAGCGAGTTGTAGATCGCCTCTTCCGTCGCCTCGATCGTTGCCTCGAACACGGGCGAGACGGCGTCGTCGCCGAGGGTCTGCAGGTTCCGCGTGTTGCCATCGGCGGGGCGTCGACGAACCAGTGGCGACGTCGAGAAGGCGATGACGTAATCTCCCGAGCCGTTGGAGCCATCAGCGCCGGTCCGCGCGAGGCCCATCATGCCGCGCGCCGCCACACGCGCAAGCTGGCGTTCGGAAAGCGGCGCGTCGGTCGCGACCACGATGATCACGGATCCATCACCGCGTTCGCGCAACAGCGCGTTGCGGTAGGAGAAGCGTCCGAGAGCCTGGCCGATCGGCGCCCCCATCATCTGCAGGACGCCGCCGAAGTTGGTCTGCACCAGCACGCCGACGGTGAAGCCGCCGAGCGAGGCCGGAAGCTTCCGCGACGAAGTGCCGATCCCACCCTTCCACCCGAAGGCGATTGTTCCGGTTCCGGCGCCGACACTCCCTTCGGCGACGGGCCCGTCGGAGGCGCTCTCGAGCGCGTGCACGACATCAGCCGGCGTGATCGGCCGGAGCCGGATGGCGTTGAGGCCGCCGTCGTTCGTCTCGGCGACGACCGGGTTGATCGACCGCACCTGCTCCATCCCTGGTCGGGCGAGCAACCACGCGACCATCGCATCGGCAGCGCGCCATACACAGAGGGTACAGGTCAGCAGGATCGGCGTCTCGAGTTCACCGAGCTCGCCGACTTGCGTGCTGCCGAGCAGTTTGCCGAAGCCGTTGCCGACGTGGATTGCCGCAGGCACGCGCTCCCGAAAGAGATCGCCGCCGTGTGGCAGGATTGCGGTGACACCGGTGTGGATCGAGTCGCCGGAAATCACAGTGCTCTGCCCCACTCGCACTCCCGTCACATCGGTGATCGCATTGAGCGCGCCGGGCGCGAAGATACCGGGTGCCACGCCGAGGTCACGTGCTCGTGGACGGGCCTGGCCGATGAGCAGCGCAGGGCAGCAGAGCAGGAAGGCGAAGAGGAGCCGCATCAGCGCACCGCGTTGGGTCCGGCACCGAGCAGCACGCAGATACCGACCAGCGAGAGCGCGGCGACCCCGATCACGGGCGAATCCATGTTCATCAGCGCGAGTGGAGCGCCAAGGGCGAGGCCCACGAAGCCGCCGATCGCTCCCCCCTTCCGACGATCGCCATCGAGCCAGCCGCGCTCGACGAGAATCCGGATCGCGACCAGCACCGCAAGCGTGCCGACGATTGTGGCCGAGAGAAAGAGTCCCTGACGTCCGAAGAAGTTGCCGATGAAAGCGCCGATGATGGCACCGGCGGTGGTCACGAGCCAGGCGACGAGTGCAACCCGAAGATGACGCATCAGGGGAAGATGCCACCCGAGGGGGGGAAAGACGAGGGCGGCTCGCCTTCGAGCCGCCCTCTCCCATTCGTCACCGGCAGACCCTCACTTGAGGGTGAGTTCCTGCACCATTCCGTGCTTCATGTGCTCCTTGCCGTCCTTGGCATCCGGCAGGAAGCAGATCAGCGCGTAGCTGCCCGCCGTGAGGTTGAGCGTGGCGTAGTTGTCGATTCCGGCCTGAGCCGGAGCGACACCACCAACCACCTGCGCCGGCGGCGGACCGTTCAGCTTTTCGGCCCAGGCGGCGAGATCCTTGACCGTCTTCCCTGGCGCGAGCTTCCAGATGACCAGCTCGTGCGGCTGACCCGGAGCGGTCGTGAACTTCACGACGTGGCGGCCGGTGGTCAGCGGCTTGGAGAAGGTCCAGGTGTAGTCGGCCATTGACGCCGTGAGGTCGGCCGTCGGCAACGGGGCCGGCGCCTTGCTCGGTGTCACCGTGAAGGGCTTCATCATCCCCTTCGCAATGTGTGGGGCGCCGTCAGGACCGGGAACCATGCAGATCCAGACATAGTTGCCGGCCGCCAGGTTCAAGGTGACTTCCGAACCTTCCTGCGGCCCGCCCAGCATCGTCGCCCAGGTGGGCGGGGGACCGGGCTTCGCCAGAGCCGCGACCAGATCAGTGGCGCTCTTGCCCGCGGCGAGCTTGATCAGCATCCCGTGATGCGGATTCTTGCCCAGATTGACGCCCTTGAAGGTGACCGCACCCGCAGGCAGGGTCGCCGGTGCATCGAACGAGAAATCGTGGAAGCCAATCGTGACCACTGGCGGCGCCGGGGCCGGGGCGGCCACCAGAGGGAACCAGAGCAAGGCGAGTGCAGGACGCAAACCGAACATTGGGACCAACCTCCAAAATGAGTTCCGGAAATATCAGCCCCGAATCGTAATGCTGTCACCGGCCGCTCCGAGCGCCAGCAGCGGCACCCCGAGGCAGCCACCGATCCACATCCAGGTCGGGTGGGGGATGGCCATCAGGTTGAGCACCACAATGGTCGTGAAGAGCACCGTGAAGACGATCACTGCGCCGACCTTTCCCCCGAGCCGCGCCGCCGTCCTGCCACCGGCGTAGGCCCCGAGCAGCCAGCCCCCGAGCACGAGGAGCATCGCCGAGAAGGGAATCTCACCCGCCTCGATGGCCTTCTTGAGCTGATCGGCGTCGAGAGTATTCGTCCCGGCGGGGACGGGCATCATCCGGCCCGAGAGCGTCTCGACGAGAAAGACAATGCACCACGCCACCGCAAGCGCCGCGAGTACCGCGTAGATCCGTCGGCCAACATTCGACATGGGACCACCTCCACCTGAGAGAAACCCCCGCACGCGCCGCCATCTCAGCGGAGCAACGGGCCGAGCAGCGAAACCGCTCCGATGATCACCGCCGTCCCGATCACGTCGAGAATCAGTCCGGCGCGCATCATCATCGACAGCGGAACGACCCCCGAACCGTACACGATCGCGTTGCACGGAGTCGAGACCGGGAGCATGAATCCGAGCGACGCCCCCATCGTGGCCCCCAGGGCCGGGAGCAGCGGGTCGACATGGGCGGCCCGCGCAATCGCAATGACGACCGGGACCACCATGTTGGCCGAGGCGGTGTTGGATGTAGTCTCGGACAACAACACCGCCACTATCGTCGCGGCACAGAGCAGACCGAACGGCCCGCTCGGGAGCAGCGAGGTCGCACTGCGCCCGATCACCTCCGCGAGACCAGTCTGGAACGCCAGCGTCCCGAGTGCAAAGCCGCCGCCATAGAGGAGCACCACGCCCCAGTCGATCTTCGTGGCCTCACGCCAGGTGATCGCCCGCCCCCCCGCCTCACCCGGGAGGAGGAAGAGCAGGATGGCACCAAGGATCGCGACGACACCCTCTGGAAGACGCGCAGCGACCGCGAGTGTTGTGGGGTGCCGGTCGCCCAGCACGACAGCAAGGACGCCTGGCAGGACCCAGAGCGCCACTGTTACCCCGAAGGCCAGACGAGTCGAGCGCTGTCCGCGGGTCCACGGACCGAGCGCCGCGCGGCCCGCCTCAACGACCTCCCGACCCCCCGGAAGGACACGCACCCCGGCTGGCGAAAGGAAGTTGATCAACACGAACAGCACGGCGAAGAGAATCAGCACGGTCGGGATGCCGACGAGCATCCACGAGAAGAAGGGAATCTCGACCCCGAGCTGTCCGCGGATGAAGCCGAGTCCGATGACGTTGGGCGGCGTTCCGACGGGTGTTGCGAGCCCGCCGATCGACGCCGCAAATGAGGTCATCAGCATCAGGCCACACGCCCACATCGGGTTGAGGACGCTCGGCTCGCCGTCCTTCTTCTGGTAGAGCACCCGGAGAATCGAGAGGCCGATGCCGAACATCATCGCGGTCGTGGCGGTGTTGGAAATCCAGCCGCTGATCGCGGCGGTCACGGCGCCAAAACCCAGCAGGATCCGGGCGGGTGACGCGCCGATCCATCGCCGCGAGAGCACGGCAAACGCCATCCGTCGGTCGAGACCGTGATGAAAGATTGCCTGCGCCAGGATGAACGACCCGATGAAGAGAAACATCAACGGATCGGCGAACGGCGCGAAGACCGCCTTCGCGGGTGCCACATTCAGCACGACGCAGAGCGAGGCGCCGAGGAGCGCGGTGACCGGCATCGGGAGGGATTCGCAGACCCAGAAGATCACCACCGCGATCATCACCGACGCGAGTCGATGTGCCTCGGGAGTCAGCGACGGAAGTTCGGCGAGGGCCACCGCGAGGGCGGCAGTCGGTGCGAGCACGAAACCGGCGCGACGGCGCAGCCGGTCGAACCGTGCCTCGCCGAGGCTGAATGCGAGCGAGACCTCCTCGGTATCGCTCAACGGTCGGCGAAGGTGTCGCAGTTACCCATGTCGCCGCTGTCGAAGCCGCGCCGGAACCAGCGCGCTCGATCTGCCGACGAACCATGGGTCCACGATTCCGGATGCACGGCCCCTTCCGACATCCGTTGCAGGCGGTCGTCACCCACCGCGGCCGCAGCGGCGAGCCCCTCTTCAATGTCGCCAGCATCGAGATGGCCTTCCTTCGCGGCGGTGTGCCCCCAGATGCCGGCGTAACAGTCGGCCTGCAGTTCGAGCCTGACCGAGAGCGCGTTGGCCTGACCGGGCTGCTGCGACTGCACCTCGCGCACCTTTGCTTCGGTTCCCATCATCGCCTGCACGTGGTGGCCGATCTCGTGCGCGAGCACGTAGGCCTCGGCGAAGTCGCCTGGCGCGCCGAACTTCTCCTCGAGCTCCCGATAAAATCCGAGATCGATATACACCTTCTGATCGCCGGGGCAGTAAAACGGTCCCGAGGCCGACTGGGCGAGACCGCACGCCGACTCGACCTGATCGCGAAAGAGCACCAGTTTGGCGTCCTGCCAGCTGCCGCCCTGATTCGGGACCTCCGCGGCCCAGTATTTCTGGGCATCATCGAGGACGAAGGAGACGAACTGGACCGTCTTCTCCTCGCTCGAATCGTTCAGGGCCACACCGGCCGAGGTGGTGACCGCTCCCGACCCCTGCAGCTCGCTGAGCAGGGTGAGCGGATTCTGCTTGGTGACCAGGGCAACAATGACGACCAGGACCACTCCACCAATGCCGAGACCGCCGAGGCCGGGGCCACGAAGGCCTCCGCCACCACGTTGATCTTCGAGATTGGAGGAACGGCCCATCGGGTTCCAGCGCATGGCGGGCTCCTCCCAGGATTACTTTCCGGGGGCATTTGGGACGTTTTGAAACAAAGGGCGGCTTCCAAATGTAAGACGAACGGAACCTACTGGAGCAACATCATGCAGCTCGTTTCGCGCGGCACCCTGGGGGCCCTGACCCTCGCGCTGACCCTCTCACCTGCCCCGGCAACGGCGCAGTTCGGCAAGCTGGTCAAGAAGGCCAAGGAGGCGGCCGGGATCGACAAGCCCGTCGGCACGGCAGCCGGCAGCGCCCAAGCCCCGGCCGGACCGGTGCGGGTCAACCCCGCTTTCGAACTCACCGCCGCCAACCTCGACCGGTTCACCACGGCGCTTGCGGCTGAGCGCGTGGGGCGGCAGGAACAGCTCAAGATCATCGCGTCGATCAAGTCACCGGCGGTGTATGCCACCTGCTCGCAGAACGTGGCGATGTCCCCCGGCTACCAGAAGATCTACAACAGCTACCTCGAAAACTCGCCCAAGGCGACAACTCCCGAGGCGATGAATGATGTCGCCAAAAAATTTGCCGAGGACGCCGCGGCGTACATGACGGCGAAATGCGGCGCCAATCCGGGTGGCTATCCCGAGTCGCAGCGGGAGAGCATGGTTCGCAGCAAGGGATACGCTGCCGGCCTGGAGCGGAGCGGTCTCGACGGACGAACGTACGCCGTGCTCAAGGAACGGATCATCCCCTTCTGCAGTGCCGATGCGGCGACTCGCGCGGCCGCCGATGTCCGGATCCCGGGCCAGGGGCGCAACATCTACTTCGTCTACCTGCCCAGTGAGACCGCGAATCTGGCGCCGCGTTGCGATGCGCTGCTTGCGGCCCTGCAAGCGGTGAGCTGACGACAATGCTGGCGTCGGGGTGGACGCTCGCCCTCGCGCTTGCGTCGGTGATTCCGTGGCGTGAAGTCCAGCCCGGCCTCGAGCGCGCCGAATTTCTTGCTGCGCGCTCGGGGCCGTTGTCCCGAGTGCGCATCGTGGCGCTGCGCCTCGACCCGTGCCGGGTTCGTCTCGAGCTGGTGGAGCGGAGCCGCGATGAAGGAACGCTGGGCGCGTGGGCAGTCGATTCCCTGCCGGATCAGGCGATGCTGGCCTTCAACGCCGGTCAGTTCCGAGGCGGGGCACCCTGGGGCTGGCACGTCCGCGACGGCGTCGAGGTGCAACCTCCCGGAAGCGGAACACTGGCAATGGCGATCACCCTCGGCGCATCTGGCCGGGTGTCACTTGTCACGCCGGCAGAAATCCCGGCGCTGCGAACCAACGTGCGAGCGGCGTTCCAGTCGTATCCCACACTGCTTGTCGACAGCGTGCCGCCGCGCGAACTGCGCGCTCCGGGCCGCGGTGTCGACCTCATGCACCGCGACTCGCGACTCGCCCTCGGCACCACCAGTTCGGGACAGGTTCTCCTGCTGCTGACGCGCTTCGAGGCAGTGGCCGGCATCGGATCCACACTCCCCTATGGCCCGACCATTCCCGAACTCGCGACGCTGATGCGCCGCCTCGGTGCGACGCGCGCGGTCGGCCTCGATGGTGGACTCTCGAGTCAGCTCGCGATGCGAGAGCGTTCGGGTGCGCTGGTGAAGTGGACGAACTGGAGACTGGTGCCGATGGGGGTGGTGGGGCGTGCCGTGACGAAGTGCTATGGATGATGGATGACAGATGACAGATGACAGATGAGTTGGTCTCGGCGGTGAGAGGGTGCTCCCTCGACTTCGCCCGCTTCGCGGGCTACGCTCAGGATGACAGCATCGCCCATCCATCATCCATCATCCATCATCCATCATCTGTCATCTGTCATCTGTCATCCATCATCTGTCATCCATCATCCCTTCCAGTTTCCGCTTCACCCCCGGCCACTCGTCATCCACAATGCTGAAATAGACGGTATCCCGGGTCCGCCCGCCTTCCGTGCGCGCGTGCTTGCGGAGGGTTCCTTCCTCCTTCGCTCCGATCCTGAGCATGGCATTGCGAGAGCGGTGATTCAACGCATCGGTCTTGAGTTCGACACGACCGCAGCCGAGCGTTTCGAAGGCGTGGGTCAGCATCAGATATTTCGCATCGGTATTGACGCCGCTGCGCTGCCACTCGGGTGCGACCCAGGTCCACCCGATTTCGACGCGACCGTCGAACGCTGAATAGTTGCCGTAGCGCGTCGATCCCGCGATCCGGCCGCTGGCGCGCTCGATGGTCACAAACGGCAAGGCGCGACCGGCGTGTTGTTCCACGAGTGCCGACTCGATCCAGCGCTGGAGATCGTCTCGCGATTCCAGGCGTGATACCGTCAGCGCCCAGAGGTCGGGATGGAGCGCGACTTCGGCGAGCAGCTCGAAGTGGTCGAGGGTCAGCGGCTCGAGACGGACGACCCGCCCCTCGAGCGTGACCGGAGTGAGCGGCGGGCTCATCGGGGAATGTGGAAGAGCCGGCCCCAGCGGGTGGCTGTGAAGAACGGTAGCGGCCGATAGCTGCCGGCATCCCACGAGTAATAAATGATGATCGGCGTGCCGCGCACATTCTTCCGAGGGACGAAGCCCCAGAAGCGCGAGTCGCGCGAGTGATCGCGATTGTCACCCATCATCCAGAGCGAATCGGGCGGCACGAGCAGCGGACCCCAGTCGTGGACATCGGGGAGGTAGTTCGCCTTGTCGGCCCCGATGTAGTGCGGCAAATGCAGCGTCCGCATTTCGGCGCGCGTGCCCGGATCGAGCTTGTTGTCGGGCTCGAGCTGCTGTGCGTACGGTTCCTCGAGCGCCTTGCCGTTCCGGTAGAGCACACCAGTCTTCATCTCGAGGGTGTCGCCCGGCAACCCGATGAGGCGCTTGACCAGCGTCGAATCTTCAATCGGCGAAATGAAGACCACGATGTCGCCGTGCTTCGGATTGCGCACGGCGGGCATATGCGCGTTGATGAACGGCACCTTGGCGCCGAAGAGGAACTTGTTGACGAAGAGCACGTCGCCCACGAGGAGCGTCGACTCCATGCTGGGAGAAGGAATGAAGTAGGCCTGTACCAGGAAGGTGCTGAGCACCAGCCAGATCCCCAGGGCCCAGGCCGCGGCCCGGACCCACTCCAACACCTTCTTCCCAGTGCTGTTCACGACTTGACCACCGCGGCATACCGCTGACGGAGTTTGGCAACCTTGGGCGCAATCATCGCTGCACAATACGCCCGACTGGGGTTCCGCTGGAAGTACTGCTGATGGTACTCCTCCGCCGGCCAGAACCGTTCCAGCGGTGCAACCTCGGTCACGATCGGGTCGTCGAAGGTCGCGTCCGCGGTCAGGGCGGCGATGACCTCGCGGGCGATCACGGCCTGCGCCGGGGTCGTGGTGAAGATCACCGACCGGTACTGGGTGCCGCTGTCGGGGCCTTGCCGATTGAGGGTGGTCGGGTCGTGGAAGGCAAAGAAGAGCTCCACCAGCTCGCGGTACGACCGAACGGCCGGGTCGAAGGTGACTTCGATCACCTCGGCGTGCCCGGTCGCTCCGGAACAGACCTGCTCATAGCTCGGCGCCGGCCGCGGACCACCCGAATAGCCGGACACCACGCGATCAACTCCCTCGAGTCGCTCGAAGATCGCCTCGAGACACCAGAAACAACCGCCACCAAAGACGGCAGTCTCACGATTTGTGCTGGACATATATCACTCCTGTAGATCGAATCCTGCGCCGGATATAAGGTTTCCGGCCTCCCAGAAGTTCCGGCGGGGAGCGGGCGGCTCAGGGCAGCGCGAAGTCCCAGCTGGCCACCCGCCCCGGCCCGAAACGGAGCCGGGAGTGGCCGCCGAAACGGAGCGACGGATTGGCTTCGGCCTCGCGGACCAGGGAGAACTCGAGTCGGCGCAGTCCAGGCCGCTCCCAGGCAGGAATCAGCCGCAGGGTGAACGACGGGAAGCGGACGATCGCCCCCTCGCCCTCACGGATCACCTCGACGTTCAGCCGCTCCATCGCGCGCACGAAGCGGGTGATGTCATCGACCGGGATCGCCATGGTTGCCCCGGTGATATCGGAGAGCAGGCGCGTCGGGTCGAAGCGATCGGCAAGGAACCGGTCGCGTCCGCGGTCGCTGTCGGGGAGCGAATCCTTGCGACTCTGTGAACGTGCCGCGTCGAGCGCGTACTCCATCACCCAGAGCGTCGCGCGTCGCGATGTCGCGTCGGCGCCACCAGGTCGGAAGGTGTGGTAGAACGGTTCGCTCTGTGGCGGCGTGCCGCGACGTTCGGTCGCGGTATCAAACGGCGCACCAAGTCCGCTGAAGCGCTGCGCGATCGACGCGATCGCGCCCGGTGTCTCGACGCCCAGGGCGATGCCGACATCGCCCAACTGGGCTGTCTCGAGACCGTGCGGGTCAAAGAGTTCGAGATAGGTGTGCTTGCCGAACCAGACGAGCGGCATCTTGCCGCGAGACGCAGCGAACTGCGCCAGCAGGAACGGCGATGCGGCCACGTCCGCAAAGGTGGCCGAGTCGAGTACGGCGGACAGGTGGTTCAGCAGCACGGGCGCCGCCGGGCCCTGTGCGGCCAGCGTGCGGGTGGTGCAGAGCGTGAGCAACAGCAGCAGCGTCCGTCTCATGAGGCCTTCTCCGCGGCGTCCGTGGCGCCGCGCCCGCGCGCCAGGAACGCGACCAGCGCGTTTGCCAGCGTCTCGAGACGCGCGTCGCTCAAATCGTCGTCTGGCGGCAGGCGCTTCCCCGCAACGGCCCACTCGATGTCGGTCCACCGACTCACGACCGCCCCGCCGGACTGGCGCGCGGCCTCGATCCAGATCACACGTTCCTCGCCATCCCACGCGAGACGGAGGCGAATGTCGCCCAGCGCGTACTCGGCCGATGCGCTGGCCTCACTCCCCTCGGCATACTCACGCGCGACCACCCGGAACCCGTGCGCTTCGAAGAGCGGGCCGAGGAAGATGGAGGCGCGTGTGAATGGTTCGGAGGGGGTGTGTCCGGTCACGCGCTGGCCGCCTCGCGTTCGCTGCGCGGAAAGCGGCGCATCCACCGCTCGACTTCCACCAGCCAGGCCTGAATGAACTTGCGCGTCGACTCGTCGGTGAGCTTGAGGTTGGCGTCCATCTTGTCCTGAACCCGCGACACCAGCACCTGGGGAAACGGAAGGCAGGGCGAGTTCAAGGTGGCCAGCGTCTGGCGTGTGGCGGCTTGTGAGCGCGTGGTGCCGATCAAGCCGTTGCTGCCACCGAGGATCGCGCTGGGCACACCATAGAAGGCGTGTGGCGTGCCACGCGACAGCCAATCGAGGGTGTTCTTGAGCACACCGGGAATACCGTGATTGTATTCCGGCGTCGCCATCACCACGCCGTCCGACGCGCGAATGGCACGATGGAGTGCGAGCACCGCCTCGGGTGTTCCCTGCTCTTCCACGTCTTCATTGAAGAGCGGGATGTCGGCGATGCTGTGAATCGTGATGCGCACGGTGGCGGGCAACATCGTCACGACCTCGCGCAGCAGGGCACTGTTGTACGAGGCCGCACGCAGCGATCCCGAGAAGCCAACCAGGTGCAGCACTTCACCACTCATCACGCGCTCCAGTCCGCCCGGGGATCGGGCAAGGGGGTCAATCGTGCTTCAATCGCCGCGCGCTGCGATTCGAATTGCGGCGGCAGGATGATTCGCTTGCCGAGTTCGGCCACTGGCGAATCGATGGTAAAGCCAGGCCCCTTCGACGCCAGCTCGAAGAGTACGCCGCTTGGCTCGCGATAGTAGATCGAGCGAAAGTAGTGACGATCGATCACCGGCGTCGACGACACCCCGGCCTGGTGGAGTCGCTGCAGCCAGCTGTCGTGCTCCGCCATTTCCGTGGCCCAGGCCACGTGGTGTACCGTGCCCCCACCCTGCCGGCCGGGGAGATCGGGTGGCGGATCGTAAGCGATGGTCCCGACGCGCGAGGTGCCCTCGAGCTCCCACTCCTGCTCACCCACCAGCTCCGCGCCCATCACCCCTTCGAGCAGCTGTCGCGTGGCGGTAGTCCGGGCACCATAGGCCCGCACGCCCTCGAAGCCCGCGATCGCAAAGGCGTGGGGAATTTCCCGATGCTCGGCAATCAAGGGCGCGTCGGTCACGTCCTGCACCACCAGTTCGAGGCCGAGTCCTTCCGGGTCGGCGAACTGGAGGTGACGACCATGCCGGGTGCTGCTGATGTTCTCGGCGGCCAGACGAGCGGCCCAGAAATCGAGCGCGGCGTCCGACATCACCCGGAAGGTGATCCGGTGGACCATTCCCGCCCCCGCGCGGCCCGGCAGTGCGCCCGGGTACTCGAAGAAGGTCAGGTCGGAGCCTGGCGAGCCGACTTCGTCGGCGTAGAAGAGGTGGTAGACGGTGGGGTCGTCCTGGTTCACGCTCTTGGCCACGAGCCGGAGGCCGAGCACCCGGGTATAGAAATCGAGATTGCCCGGGGCATCTCCCGTGATACAGGAGATGTGGTGAATCCCGTCGAGTCGCATGTTGGTTTCCATCAGCCTTTCCTCTTCTTGGTGGGCGCCCGATGCGCCGCTTCTCGTGCCAGTAGAACCCAGGGAGCGAGCGCCTCGGCATCCTCGAGCAGCTCCCCCGGCACGGCGAAATACCCCATCGCCGACCCATCCGCCCCGAACGGGTGGAAGGCCGGCCAGCCGGCGGCGACGAACTGATCGCGGTTCTGCCGGTCGCCCTTGAGGTAGACGATATCGTCATCAATCAGGGCGAAGGTGCCTTCGGTCGTCGCGACGCTCACCCCGCCAAACATCGCGCGCGCTCTGGCCCCGGGGGCGCTCCGCCCGAGCTGTTCCAGCGCGTAGTCTCGAAAACCGGGAGTCACGGCCACAAGTTCCCCCAGAGGAAAAATCCGTCAGGGGAACGTACTTCCGGGCCTCCCCTGGGGCACCCCGGCCGGCCCCCCACCCCCCTTCCTATTGCGCAAACCGGCAATCTGTTGTTGCTTAGAGGCTACGGTCACTACACCCGACGGGGTGCAGGCAGGCTTCAGGGGACGCTATCAGGGGATCGGCGTTCAGCCGGTCCCCTTGGTTTTTCCGACCGTACGCACTGCACGGCAAGAGCTGTACACTGTGGAAGCCGACCCCGCCGCGAGGGTATGATCGCGAAACTGTAGTCGGTCAGCACGGCATCGTCCGGACTCCGATTACACCATCCAGGAGTAGGACAGCATGCGTACGACCGGCACCGTGAAGTGGTTCAACGACGCGAAGGGCTTCGGATTCATCACCCCCGAGAATGGCGAAAAGGATTGCTTCGTCCATCACTCGGCCATCCAGGCTCAGGGCTTCAAGTCGCTTACCGAAGGTGAGCGCGTTGAGTTCGATATCGTTCAGGGCCAGAAGGGCCCGGCGGCAGAGAACGTCGTGAAGCTCGGCCGCTAAGGCCAAGCGTCGGGGCGTTCGAGCCACGACACCGGACGGGCGCCTCACGAAAGTGGGGCGCCCGTTTCGCATCTAACAGATCCCACCTTCCATTACGATTTCCCGCGACGCTTTGCAGTTCCTGCACAACTCCGTCACGCGCCTCGCGTAGAGCACTCGGATCGACCGGCGACATTCCGCCGGTCGCACGCGATCTCCAACCGAGTGAGTGCGCATGCGCGGTGCGACCCGTATCACCCAATTGCTCATTGTTGCGCTTCTGCCGTGCGCCCTTGCGGCACAGGAGCCGATCGCGATCACGCGGATCACGACCCCCATCACGCTGGATGGCCACAGTGATGAGGCGGCGTGGCAAGGGGTCGCACCATTCTCGCTGACGACCTACCTGCCGGTGGCTGGCAAGCGACCGACCGACAGCAGCGAGGTCCGGCTCGCGTACGATGACGAGTACCTCTACGCTTCGGCCCGGTTCTTTGTCGCGAACGGCAGCGAGATCCAGAGTTCCTCGCTCAGCCGCGACGAACTCAACAACGCCGACGATCGCTTCCGGCTGATGTTCGACACCTTCAATGACGGCCGGACCGGCGTGGGGTTCCTGGTGACCCCGACGGGAGCGAAGTCCGACTACGACATGACCGACGACGGGCATTTCAGCAACAGCTGGAACACGTACTGGGATGCGGCAGTGAGTCGCGATGCCCGTGGGTGGTATGCCGAGATGCGGATCCCGTGGTCGAGCCTCCGGTTCCGGCCGGAGAATGGTCGGGTGACGATGGGGCTGATCGCGCTGCGCGTCTCGGCAAAGAAGAACGAATGGGCCACCTATCCATCCTTGCCGTCGACGATGGCCAACGCACTGTGGCGCGCGTCACTGGCGCAGAAGATTTCATTCGAAGGCGTCAAGCCGCACGCCCCGCTCTACCTGACGCCATATGTGCTGGGCGGTTCGAGCCGCAAGGCCGTCCTCCCCGCCGGCGGCGCCGCCTTCGATCACGAGGTCAGCAACAGCGCGCATTTCGGCGGAGACCTCAAGTACCGGGTCGGCGATGCGCTCACTCTCGACGTCACGGCGAATACTGACTTCGCCCAGGTCGAGGCCGACAACCAGCAGGTGAACCTCAGCCGATTCTCGCTCTTCTTCCCCGAGAAGCGCCAGTTCTTTCTCGAGCGCGCGGGGAGCTTCAACTTCAGCACCGGCAACGGCAACCAGCTCTTCTACAGCAGACGGATCGGCCTCGCCGACGACGGGACACCGCGAACACTCTACGGCGGCGCACGACTGGTCGGCAGTGTCGGTTCGCTCGACCTCGGAGCGATGAATCTCCAGGTTGATGCCGGCAATGGCGAGAGTGAGAATGTCGGCGTGCTGCGCGCCCGTCAGGCCGTCTTCAACCCCGGCTCCTACATCGGTGGCATCGTCACCAGCCGGCTTAGCAACGGCCACCATAACGCCGTGTATGGTCTCGATGCGCTGGTGCATCCGTTCGGCAACGACTACGTGACCGTGCAAGGCGCCCAGAGCAACGACGACGTGACCGGCAGCGGCAGGGACGCTTCACAACTCCGGGTAGAGTGGGAACGACGTGCCTCGCAGGGGCTGATCTACGCGATATCGGGGAAGTGGTCGGGGAAGGACTTCAACCCCGGGCTCGGGTTCGAGGAACGTCAGGACTACTCGATGCAGGACCTCGAACTCGACTACAACTGGATCAGCAAGAAGGGATATTCGCTGGCCCCCTCCTTCTACGGTCGAGTGTATCGCCGCAACTCAGATGGTGCAGTCGATTCGCGGATGCTCTATCCGTATATCAACTTCGGCCTGCCCTCCGGTTTCAACGGCTGGGTTGCGTGGATCGGCTCACGGGAGAACCTCACGGAGGCGTTGCCACTATCGAGCACGGTCATCGTCCCCGCAGGAAAGCACGACTTCGGCGTCTGGGAATTGCACCTGGTTGGTCCGACCGGTTCGAAGCTGAGCTACGTGCTGAATGCCACGACCGGCTCCTTCTACGATGGTCGGCAGACATTCGTGCACTGGACGCCCAACCTGAATCTGTCGTCGCACTTCGCCGTGGGCGGCGACGTGCAAGTCAACCGGATTCGCTTCCCGTCACGCGACGAGCGGCTCAACGCCGATCTCTATCGCCTCAAACTGCAGACGGCGTGGAACACGAGACTCTCGGCGGCGACCTTCGTGCAATACAATCACGCAGGGAAGCTCGCCGTAGGAAATGTCCGCGTGCGCTATCAGTTCGCCGAAGGAAGTGACCTCTACCTGGTCTACAACGACCGGCTCAACGTGGACCGGATGCGTCTCATGCCGGCACAACCCGAGCTGCCGTTGTCGCAGGAGCGGACGCTGCTGGTGAAGTACACGAGGACGTTTATTCGGTGAACGTCGATCGTCGATCGTCGATGGATGATCGATGATGGATGATCGATGATGGATGATGGATGACGGATGTCGCCTCGGCTCGGCGCGGGGGCCGCGGGAGGAGTATCAGTAGGGAGCGCGTTCATAGCCGGCGCTCTTTGCGCCGGCGAGCGATTCGCAGGAGCGTCCGCCGAGCGGGCGGCAGCGCCCGCCGCCGGTCGCGACCGAATCGCGGACGCGCGGATCCTGAGCCGACGACCGCGGCTCCTGCGCC